>CAMIZL010000004.1 GCA_946403295.1 uncultured Clostridia bacterium
GTACGGCATCTTCAATTGATAAGAGTGAACCGGAGGTCATAAGGGTTGAGGGCGATAGGGTAATATACAGTGATCTTAGAGGACTGATTGCTGCTTCTGATTTGATAGTGATAGGTGAGTATGCGGATGAATCCAAGCAGGATTTGAAATACGAATACAATGAAAGATATAAAAAGGATGTGCTTGTGGACGCGGTATCGACAAATACAGTGCAGGTAGAAAGAATCCTGAAAGGCGATCCGGACAAAAAGGAGCTGAAACTATCCCAAAGGTATGGGCTGGAAGAGGATCGTAATACGCTGGTTACGTTTAGCAGCATGACTCCAATGAAAAAAGGAGAGAGGTGGATATTCTTCCTGTATTATGATGATGTTAACGATACTTATTGGTGTGCAGGAGATTATTCGGGAAGATATCCGCTTCCGGAAAGCGATGTTTTGGAGATATGTAAGAAAGTCGAGAAAACTAAAACAGAGTATGCGGAATGGTTGACAACTCAGAAAGACAAAATAATAGTCACTTCCAAAGAAAACGGAACAGAACGAGCAAGACAGCTGATCAACGAAATGCTCGAAAAAGGAAAAGGGAAGGTATTATCGGACAATTTTGGAAATGTCTACTACTTTGAAAGTGATGAGGAATTGCAAAAGATAGACTCGTTTGAAAAGAGTCTTCGGTCATGTATGGATGAAATAGATCCATCTGAGTTTGGAGTATATGATAGAAACAATATCAATCTGAACCTTTACAATGAGATCATAAATAATTTCGATTGTTATTGATGTGTCGGAAACCCGAAAGCATCTATAGTTCTATAAGGTCTTCCATATCACAACAGAGAGAGCGGCTGAGACGCAGAAGTGTTTCGGCCGCTGTTTTATTAATGTCTCTCTGACGTTGTTCGAATAATTGAATCTGTCTTACAGGAACGCCTGAGTCCTGTGCAAGCTCGGATTGAGAGAGACCGGAGTTCTCACGCTTTGTTTTAAGTCTGGTGTCGGGAGTTAGAGATTTAACAGTTTTGTACATGCGGTCGCAAAACTGCATGATGTCCATCTCATGGAACAGCGGATACATTTCAATGATGTTTGATAATGAAACAGCTGAAAGAATCTCTCCGAAAGAGAGACTGCTGTGCCACTGAAAGAAAGCAAGCGCCCATCCTGCCCAGTATTCGGGGCTTTTGTCGGTATACATCTCGTCCGGAGCATCTGAAAAAGTGGTATATGTTTGAGTTAAAACGAGACGTGCAAACTCACACCCGTTCATACCTACAGTATATTTGGGATTGCCGGATGCAAGCTGTTTTGAAGCATCGCAGACCGCAAGTGCATTTCCAAATGCATCGGGATCGATTCCGAGTGTCATAACAGCAAAATCCACGGCATCACCAAGGACTCTTTGTGCACCCGTAAGGTAGTCTTCATTATAAGCGCGGATCTCCATTCTTCATTTCCTCTCTCATTATATCCAGCATATATATACCGTTTATTCCGTCGTCTGCACCCTTTGTTTTACGGTATTCACGGCGGGCTTCGCGGTCACGGACAACTTTTCTTTCGTAGTAAGTCTTGGCACTAGCGGGTTCGGATCCTATAAAAGTTATGTGATCAAAGGCAATTCTGCTTTTTAGAACTATTTGCTCTCCAAGTTTTCCGAGCTTCATGGCATCGCTGAGTTTAGACAGAGAGATTGTCCCTGCAACAAAATCCTGAGCAAAAGAGAAATAGGAGTCGTCTGCCCTGTATCCGATGATCACATCGTATGGATCGGGGTCTATAAAAAAATTGCGCTGAAGATAATTCTTGGCTTCCTCGGAAATGCTTCCGTTTTGCCAGTAACTTCGAAAACGTGTGAGAACCGCAAGCCAATTAAGAATGTTGAATTCGGGGTCGTTGAGTCTGAGGATCTTTAAACCTGTCACGTCAAATTCGTAGATATTGGCAATTCCGTCCGTATTGTTGCCGCAAGCCCACTCTTTGGCCAGTTCAATACTTTCTGTGGTGTAAAAGCCATAGCCGTAATCATTAGTTTTTTTACTCCCGTTATATACAGGCTTCTCGATGATGTGATCTGAACCATGATATATGAGCATAAGCGTCAAACCTCCTTACAGAGTATTATATCGCTACAGCGATATAATGTCAATAGCTCTTTGGGGCTTTTATGTCACTTTACAAAAGGAGTGGTGTGTGTGAAAATCAATATAATTGTATGGTGTGATAACAGGGGGTGCGGAATTGAAAAGGATTGATCGTAATCAGAACTGGAAAATGCGGATTTTAGGGACTCCGAAAGAGCTTGATTGCCTGACCGAGAAGGGCAGGGCTCTCTTGGCGGACGGCGGCTCTCTGCCTGCCGAGGTTCCGGGCTCCGTTATAAGCGATCTGTTAAACGCCGGTGCCATGGACGAACCCTATTACAGGGACAACGAGCTGAAGGCTCTGACGCTTATGAAGAACGATTTCGAGTATCACGGCACATTCGACGTAGATGAGGATGAGCTTCTCGACGCGGACGATGTGATACTTCGCTTCAACGGGCTTGATACGATCGCCGATATCACTCTCAACGGGCATGATCTCGGTTCTGTCAACAACATGCACCGAACATGGGAGTACCATGTAAAGGAGCTTCTAAAAACCGATGCTTTGGGAGCAGCATCTTCTCAAAATGAGTTGGTGATTTCTTTCAAGTCACCCGTAAATTATATTGCAGAGCAGTACAAAGCAGATCCCGGAATCCTCGGAACTGAAGACGCGATGAGAGGCTTCCCCAAGATCAGAAAAGCACATTACATGTTCGGATGGGACTGGGGCCCCAGGATCCCGGACGCCGGTATCTGGAAGAGTGTTGAACTCCTGAAGGTTAAAAAGGCGCGTCTTACAAGAGTCTACGTGCATCAGGATCTCACGGATGACTACTCCGAAGCAACGTTACGGATCGAAGCCCTTGTGGAGGGTGCCGGATCCGAAAAGACGAAGGAATCAAATAGCACAGGCACAACCGGATCGTTTGGGACTGCGAGCTTTGGGGAAGGTGGCATACAGGTACTTGTTACCGTAACGGACCCTGATGGGAAGGTTATTGTTGACAGAGTAGTAAAGATCGCGGGCAGTCCTCTCGTGATAAAGAATCCCCGCCTTTGGTGGCCGAACGGACTCGGAGAGCAGCCTCTTTACACGATAAAGACTGAGCTTGTAGACGGAGATATGATCCTCGACACGGACACCAAGCGCATCGGACTCCGCCGGCTTGAAGTGAGCACCGCGAAGGACGAGTACGGCTCGGAGTTTGCGCAGGTCATCAACGGTGTGAAGTTCTTCGCGATGGGTGCGGATTATATCCCCGAGGATAATATCCTCCCGAGGACGGGACGGGCACGCACCTATGATCTTTTGGAGCAGTGTGTTGCAGCGAACTTCAACAGCATCCGTGTATGGGGCGGAGGCATATATCCTACGGATGATTTTTATGACGCATGCGATGAATTCGGTCTGGTGGTATGGCAGGACTTTATGTTTGCGTGCGCAAATTACAGACTTACACCCGGGTTTGAGGAAAACATAAGATCGGAGCTTGTATGCCAGATCAGAAGACTTGCCCATCACGCGAGTCTCGGCCTTTGGTGCGGAAACAACGAGATGGAGGATTTCGCGGGAAAAGGCAACTGGGGTGCGGATGATGCGATCAGAGCCGATTATATAAAGATGTACGAAGAGATTTTCCCCCGTATAGTGAAAGAGGAGGATCCCGACCGCATCTATCGTCCCTCTTCGCCGTCGAGCGGCGGCGGATTTGATGACCCGAACTGCCCCGACAGAGGAGATACGCATTATTGGGATGTATGGCATGGTGATAAACCGTTTACCGAGTTCCGCAAGTTCTTTTTCAGGTACCTCTCCGAATTCGGATTCCAATCATTCCCTTCGATCAGGACGATCGAGAACTTTACGCTTCCTTCGGACAGAAACGTTTTCTCGTATGTAATGGAAAAGCATCAAAGAAATGCGACGGCAAACGGCAAGATGATGTACTACATGGAGCAGACATTCCTTTATCCGAATGATCTCGATCTGTTCGTATATGCGTCACAGCTTATGCAGGCCGAAGCGATCCGCTACGGAGTCGAGCACTTCAGACGTAACCGCGGAAGATGCATGGGAACGATATATTGGCAGCTTAACGACTGCTGGCCGGTGGCTTCCTGGTCGTCGATCGATTACTACGGCAGATGGAAGGCGCTTCATTATTATGCAAAGCGGTTCTTCGCGCCGCTTATGATCTCGTGCGAAGAAGAAGGGCTTTTGAGTCAGAGCCTTAATGTTAACAAGGAGCCTTTTGAAGTCAAAAAGTCGATCCGCCTGAACGTGGCGAACGAATCCATGACCGTGAGAGAGTGTGAAGTCAGATGGCAGCTCAGGAATGCGAAAGCGGAAGTGCTCAGGGAAGAAAGAATGAACGTCACGATTGAGCCTATGTCGGCGTTGTGGCTTGAAAAGGTCGAACTTCCCGGAGCACGGATATACGAGGACTACGTGAGTTTCCAACTTTTTGAGAACGGAAAGATCGTTTCCGAGGGTACCGTTCTTTTCTGCCCTCCGAAGCATTTTGGGTTTGTTGATCCGGGACTCGCGGTTAAAGTGGAGACTTGTGCTCCTGCTTTGACCGGAGCGGACGAAAGTGAGAATCCCGCCGGCGCAGACAGCGGGTATGAGATCGTTGTTTCGTGCGAACACTATGCGAAGGGCATCGAGATCAGAAACGAGAGTGACGACCTTGTGCTCTCCGACAACTTCTTTGATCTGAACGGCGGCGAAAAGCGCGTCAGAGTTTTAAAGGGTGACCCTACGGGGATAAGCGTCAGAAGCGTATGGTCGATAAGGTGAGATCATAACATTGTCACGGTTATCGGCCGATCGGATCTTTTGTATCGCGATCCGGTGATCATTTTACGATAGTGACTTTACCTATCTCCACGGTATCAAGCAGATCCTGATTGGCAACGACCTGATATTGACGTTTTAATTCGTCATAAACGAGGTCGATGCCTTTTCTGATGTAGCTTGCTTTCTCGTCTTCGCTTTGGATCGCGATAAAGTCTTCTTTCTGAGAAAGCTTTTCCTGAAGGGACTCCTCGTATTTGAGAGCGAGCTCCTGTGTTCTGAGCGCCGCATCTATTCCTTCAACACTGATGCCGCTCTGCTTGACCTGCTCTTCCGTGAAAGAATCAAAGGTGAGCTGTGCGGTTACGCGGCATTCTTCGATCTCTTCGGCACTGAGTGTCATTCCTGCGTCGAGCGCGGCATTTTTGGCGATCTCGTAATAGATAACGGTTTCTTCAATGATCGATTTGTAGTGGTCTGCTTCGGTCTGGGTTTCGTCATATTTCTGGGCAAAATAATCGCCGGTGAAACCAAGTTCCTGTTCATAGCTCTGTATCAGTGTCTGAGCCACAAGTTCGTAGTAAGCAACGAAATAAAGGTATTTTCCGAAAGATACGGTCGACCTTCCGAGGTCGTATACGATCTCGGTGTTGTCGCTGTACGGATCGGTCGATTTGTCGAAAGGCTTGCGCTCATTTCCCGAGCATCCCGTCAAAATAACCGATACGCTCATGACGCAGATGAGCAGGAAAGCAATGAACCTGCCGAAAGAATTTCTCACGTTGTTTCCGTTCTCTATGTTTTTTACCGAATTATTCATATGATGTTTCCCCGTTTTTTATATTTTTTGTTGTGGTATGTGTTGCTCGTGCCTCTTTGTGTTTTCGAGTCTCTTTGTGTTTTCGCGCCTCTTTGTGTCTTTAAGTCGCTTTGTGTTTTCGCGCGCTCCTTATGTATTTGTGCATACTCTCAAAGAGCGCCTGAAACCGACATGCAACATTATATGTCATCATTTCGTTCAAGGCAAGGACAACCTACAGTTTTTCACGCTCTTTTCACTATTTCCATCTTTGCCGAAATCGGTATTTGTGCTACAATATAAGTTGTGACTTCATGCGAAGTGACATATTACTGAAGAAGAGGAGAACGTGTCTTTTTCATAAAAAATGCAAAAAGACCGGTAACCGAAGATGTATTACACAAATGTTATTGACCTGATCGGAAACACTCCGCTCATAAGCCTTGAGCAGACGACAGGTCTTCAGATTTTTGCAAAAGCGGAATTTTTGAATCCCGGAGGAAGCATTAAGGACAGGATCGCCCTTAATATGATAGATCAGGCTGAAAAGGACGGAAAGCTCAGACCCGGTATGACGATCATCGAGCCCACATCCGGAAATACTGGTATCGGACTGGCTCTTTGCGGCGTCAGGAAGGGATATCGTGTTATCATCGTAATGCCCGAAAACATGAGTTCCGAGCGTAAGAAGATCATCAAAGCGCTCGGAGCGGAGCTTGTGCTCACCGATCCCAAACTCAGCATCGGAGGCTCTGTTGACAAAGCACTTGAGATCGCAGCTTCGTCGGACGAGTACTTCGTACCCCAGCAGTTCCAGAATCCCGCGAATCCCGAGATGCATTACAGGACGACGGCGGTTGAGCTCACGGAACAGCTCGGAAAAAAGATAGATATTTACGTTTCGGGTATCGGCAGCGGAGGAACGCTTCAGGGCGTGGCAAAGTTCCTGCTTGAGAAGAATCCCGATTGCAAGATCGTTGCCGTTGAGCCGAAAAATGTGTCGGCACTTCTCGGAGACGAGCCCGGACTTCATCAGATTCAGGGCATCGGTGACGGATTCATTCCCGACATTCTTGACACAAAGATCATCACCGACATTGTCGAAGTTACCGATGATGATGCCATCAATACGGCTCGTGAACTCGCAAGGGTTCAGGGTCTCCTTGTCGGAACATCTTCGGGAGCAAATGTTTGGGCCGCAAAGCTTATGGCACGCAAATACGGTAAAGATAAAGTCATCGCCACCGTATTGCCCGACAGAGCGGAGAGATATTTCAGTACCGCGCTCATCTGACGATACGCTCATTTAGCGATACGTTCATTTAGCGATACGTTCATTTAGCGATACGCTCATTTAGCGATACGTTCATTTAACAATGCGCTCATTATGCGATACGTTCATTTAACGATGCGCTCATCTGACGGGGCGGAGAGGAAAACGGATTGAGAATCATAAACGTTATCGAGGATACGGAAGGAGCGGCGGGCTGTATCTTCGCGCACGGATTGTCGTTTTACATCGAAACGGACAAACATAAACTGCTTATGGACCTCGGTCCTTCGCAGGACACACTGAAAAATGCCGCTGTTTTGGGGATCGACCTTAAGGCGGTCGACACGGTCATCCTCAGCCACGGACACTATGACCATTCGGGCGGGATACTGCCGTTTGCGGACATAAACGCCGGAGCGACGATCTACATGCAGGAGTCCGCTGCCGGAGAGTTTTATGCGGATGACGCAGAGGCCGCGCGATGTGACCACGGTGAGGAAGGCGCTGAAAACGCGCCGGGTAACCGGGGATCGGACGACGGAGAAAGATACCGTTTTATCGGGATCGACGGGCGGATAACATCGCTTCCCGGAGTGCGCTTTATTGACGGCGACAAGGTGATCGACGACGAGCTTTCGTTGTTCGTCGTGAAGCAAAGGACGCACGAGCTTCCGTCGACTAACAGGCGGATACTCATGAAGAAGGACGGAAGGTATGTCCGTGACGATTTTAGACATGAACATTTTTTGGTAGTCCGAAGCGGGGGAAAAAGCGTACTTGTTTCGGGATGCGCCCATACCGGAATACTCAGTATTCTTGACGCATATGCACAAAAGTTCGGCTCCTACCCCGACGCCGCCGTGAGCGGCTTCCATCTCATGAAGAAGAGCCCTTATACAAAGGACGAGGTGAAGGAGATCGAGGATATCGCGAGGGAACTTTCGGGTTACCCGACAAAGTTCTGCACGTGCCATTGCACGGGAGTGCCGGCATTTGAGCTTATGAAGAAGATCATGGGTGACAGGCTTATATATGTTCATTCGGGCGAAGAAGTATTTTTGTAAAACGTTACGACGCCCCAAAGCCGGGCGGATCACATAAATGTAGTAGGAGGAGAGACTGAATGGATTGCATGAAATGTCAGTCATTGATCGAGAGTTTTTTGAAACAGTCGCTTACTCCGGCTGAAAATGATGAATTCATCAGGCACGTTAAGGGTTGCCCGGAGTGCTACGGTGAGCTTGAGGTCTACCACATGGTAAATACCGTTGTATCGCAGCTCGACAGCGGTGAAGAAGAGGAAGACATCGATTACAAGGATTCGCTCGCACGAATGCTGAACCGCGCGGGGACGCACAAGAGAAGGATCCGTGTCGCAAAGTACATTTTTATGACTGCGATCGTAACGATCCTGATCATCATTTACTTCCTTATCAGGGGGATCGTTTTTTAAAACAGCGACGGGCTTATAGCTGGAGATAAACTCTTACTTCGCGGCGAGGATCCGGGAGGGAGATCATTTTACGATAACGGCTTTTAAAGGATGGATATGGGACAGAATAACGACAAAGACACATTACTTATCATAGACGGGTCAAGCCTCTTGACCACGATGTTCTTCGGCAATCTGCCGAGGGAGATCCTGTTTGCAAAGACCGACGAAGAGAAGGAAAAATATTTTTACAAGATCATGCAGAACTCGAAGGGTGCGTATACAAATGCGATATTCGGGTTCTTCAGGACGCTTTTTAAGATCCTTTCCGGAAACGCCTGCCCGAAATATCTGGCGATCGCGTGGGATATGGGCCGCGACACGTTCCGCAGGAAGATCGACAGTTCCTATAAAGCGAACCGTAAAACGACCTTAAAGCCTCTGTCCCAGCAGTTCGAGAGGATCGAAGCCATGCTTGACGCCGCCGGTTTCAGGCAGTTCATGAGTGAGGATTACGAAGCTGACGATTATGCCGGAACACTTGCGTCCCGCTTCGAAGACGAAGTGAACGTCAGGATCATGACGAAGGATAACGACTATCTGCAGCTTGTCAGCGAGAAAACGCATCTGTTTTTGATGCATTCGACACAGGAAAAGACCGACGAGCTATACAAGAAATACGGGATCGAGAAGAAGAGCACGATACCCGATCGTTGTTTCGAATACGATCCGGAGCTCGTCGAGAAAGAGTTTCTCATCAAACCCGAATCTGTGCCGGATCTTAAGGGCCTCAAGGGCGACGCGTCCGACAATATCAAAGGTATAAAAGGTGTCGGCGAAGAGACTGCGGCAAAGATGATCGCGCATTACAAGACTATCGAGGCAATGTACGAAGATATCGGCCCTCTGCCCGTTACACCCGCGCGCCAGAAGGAACTTACGGAACTCTTTAAGAGCTTCGGTATCAACAGGCCGCCCATCAAGCTCCTTACAAGGGTTGATGAGGAAGGATCGGCGCAGGAAGATGCCATGAAGAGCAAAAAGCTTGCGACCATCAAGAGGGACATCGATCTCGGTGATCTTAAGCTTGAGGATCTTGAGATCGCGGCAAATTATTCAAAGATGGCGCTTATCCGCGAGTTTGAAGACCTTGAGATCAAGGCGCTTAAGGTGCCCTCGGTCATCGGAAGCGAGGGAGCTTATAACAAGGCGGTTGCCGAAGAAGAGATCAAATTTGAGACAGTCGAAGACGGTAAGGCACTTGCAGAAGTGCTTGAGACCATAGAAAAGACAGCGTATGACACGTCCGCCAAAAACACGGCGGGAACGGGAGAAAAAAGCGGTTCGCCAAATCCCCGGGAAGCGGTTGTCGGGGTCGAAGTCGTGCCCGGAACGGACGGAACATATAAGGCGCTCGCACTCTGGGCAGGCGATAACGGATATATCATAACGCGTGAAGCTCTCGAAACTTTCGGAACGGAAAAGTTTGTGGACGGGATAGCCGGGAAGGTGCTCATAAGCGTTAAAGGATTAAAGGATTTTTACAGAATGACCGGCGTGAGCGAGATCGGGAACGTTCATGACCCGCTGCTCGCGGACTACCTCTTAAATCCCGATGGAGGAGACTCGGGTGACGACGAAGAAGCCGGTGACGAGAAGCCTTCAAAGAGCAAGGCGAAGGAACTCACTGATAAAGATCATGTCATTGAGGCAAAAATGAGTGCGCTGAACGCGTGGGATCAAAAGAAGGCAATTGAAGAGACAGGCATGACGTATGTTCTCGATGAGATCGAAAAGCCGCTTTCGTATGTGCTCGCGTGCATGGAAAAAGAGGGCGTGCTGCTTGATACAAAGGCGCTCGAAGAATTTGCGAAGAGCCTTGAGAAGGACATCGGGGAAACGCAGGCGAAGATATACGAGAGGGCAGGGGAAGAGTTTAACATCAACTCTCCGAAGGCACTCGGGACCGTCCTTTTCGAGAAGATGAGGCTTCCGAGCGGCAAAAAGACAAAGACCGGTTATTCGACTTCCGCGCAGGTGCTTGAAAAGATCAGACTCGAGGATCCGATCATAGAGATGATCCTCACATACAGACAGCTTTTTAAACTGAATTCCACATATGCGACGGCGCTTCCCACATATATGGGTGCGGACGGCAGGATAAGGACCACGTTCAACCAAACCGCAACGGCCACGGGACGACTCAGCAGCAGCGACCCGAACCTTCAGAACATACCGATACGTTCCGACAAGGGAAGGCTCATCAGAAGGGCGTTTGTGGCAGGTAAGGGCAAGGTGCTCGTGGATGCGGACTATTCGCAGATAGAGCTGAGGATACTTTCGTCCATGTCGGGCGACGAAAAGCTCATCGCTTCATACAAAAACCATGTGGACATCCATGCGGCGACCGCGGCTGAAGTATTCCATGTGCCGCTTTCGCAGGTTACGGATAAAGAAAGAAGCCGCGCGAAGGCCGTTAATTTCGGTATCGTATACGGTATAAGCTCATTCGGACTCGGAACGGGTCTTGATATTTCGAGGGCGGAAGCGCAGGGATATATCGACGCATATTTCCTCACGTATCCGACTGTCAGGAGCTATCTTGACGGTTTGATCGCTTCGGCCAGGGATAAAGGTTATTCGGTGACTCTCTTCGGAAGGCGCAGACCGATCGCGGACATATCGTCGGCGAATTTCATAAAGCGCAGCTTCAGCGAGAGGATCGCCATGAACGCCCCGATACAGGGAACGGCGGCCGACATCATGAAGATCGCGATGATCAGGGTGTTCAGAAGGCTTAAAGCGGAGCTTCCCGAAGCAAAGCTTATTTTGCAGGTTCACGACGAACTTCTTGTCGAGGCGGATGAGAAGGATGCCGCAAAAGCGGCTAAGATCCTCGAGGAAGAGATGAAGGCTTCGGCAGATCTTGCCGTTGAGCTTGAAGTCGGGATCGGAACCGGAGTAAACTGGGGAGACGCTCATTGAGGAAGGACACGATATGGCAGTTATCGGAATAACGGGCGGAGCGGGTACAGGTAAATCTTTTGTCGCGGGGATCGCGGCGGAGAGATTCGATATGCTCCACATAGATACGGACAAACTTGCGCGGGCCCAGATGATGCCGGGCGGGGTTGCATATACGGGAGTGGCGGAAGCTTTTCCGGACTGCGTCATGGACGGGCAGATCGACCGCGCGGCGCTTGCAAAGAAGGTTTTTGGCAACAAAGAACTTCTCGGGAAACTGAACGGACTCACACATCCCTTTGTCAGGGAGGCGGTTGAGACACTCATAAAGAACGCAGAAGGGCTTTTCGAACATGTACTCATCGAGACCGCGATACTTGCCGATGCCGGTTATTGTCCGATCTGCGATGCGGTCTGGTATGTTACGGCGCCTCTTGAAGACAGAAAGAAGCGGCTCGCCGGGCGCGGATACGACGCAGAAAGGATAGAGAGTGTGCTCGGATCGCAGCCGTCCGACGAAGAATACAGGAAGACTTCCACATATGTGATATATAACGGCGAAGATGCCGACGGGGAAAAGATCCTCGAACAGATAGAGGAAGCAGCTTCGCTGCTTCCAAAGAGGAGGTAAAGAATGGATACGGGTAAAGAAAACTTGATCTTTGGCTTGGACATCGGAACACGCAGTGTTGTCGGAACAGTCGGATACAGGACTTCCACGCGCGAATTTGTCGCGGTAGCCCAGTCCGTGAGATTCCACAAAACCCGTGCCATGCTCGACGGACAGATCCATGATATCGGCGCTGTAGCGGCAACCATCGGTGAAGTAAAGCGTGAACTTGAGAACAAGACCGGCAAGAGACTCACCGGTGTTTGTATTGCGGCCGCAGGTCGTGTCCTCAAGACCAGACAGGTCAGGATCGATTATGATCTCGAAGGCGAGGCTGTGATCGATAACGGCATGATCCACACCATGGAATTGATGGGTGTGGAGAAGGCAAGCGACGTCCTTCGCCGTGAAGAAAAGGGTGGCGGCAATTACTTCTGTGTCGGTTATTCCGTAACAAAATATTATCTCGGCGATATCGCGATCACAAACCTTGAGGGACATAAAGGAACCGCGATCGGTGCGGATCTTCTCGCAACATTCCTTCCGCGCGATGTAACGGACGGACTTTATGCCGCTACGGACAGGGCGGGTCTTGAGGTCATCAACCTGACACTCGAGCCCATCGCAGCCATAAACATTGCGATCCCTCAAAAATTCAGACTCCTCAATCTCGCACTTGTCGACGTCGGAGCGGGAACAAGCGATATATGTATCACAAGCGAGGGTTCGGTCACCGCTTACGGCATGATCCCGAGGGCGGGCGATTTCCTTACCGAATCGATCATGCAGAAATATCTCGTGGAATTCGCTACAGCCGAAGATATGAAGATCGCGCTCGCAGGCAAGAAAAAGAAGATCACATATAAAGATATCATCGGGGCGAAGACTTCGGTTGCGGCGGAAGATCTTAAGGCATCGCTTGGCGATCCCCTAAAAGAACTCGCCCGTCTCATCGCCGAAAAGATCAGGGAGCTTAACGGCGGCAAATCCCCGAGTGCCGTATTTCTTGTAGGAGGCGGCGGCAAAACGCCCGGATTCACCGACATGATAGCCGCGGCTCTCAAGATCGCGCCCGAGCGTGTCGCTCTTCGTGGTGCTGAAGTCCTCGGCGAAGTACGTTTCGTTGAAGAAAACATCAAAAAGGATCCGATGCTCGTTACGCCTATCGGTATCTGCCTTAATTATTATGAGCAAAACAACAACTTCATCTTCGCACGCGTTAACGGCGAACTCTTAAGACTCTATGACAACGGTCATTTAACGGTTATGGATGCTGCCATGGGAATCGGCATTGACACAAGCTCGCTTTTCCCCGCAAGAGGCGACGGTGTTTCGTTCACCTTCAACGGCAAGAGCAGGCTTGTGCGCGGTGAGGCGGGAGAAGGAGCAATAATAAAGATCAACGGACAACAGGGATCGATCGCATCGCCCATCGTCAGGGGTGACGAAGTCATCATCACTCCTTCGACAAAGGGTGCCCCCGCACAGGTCAGTGTCGAAAGTCTTGCCGAGGGTGCAAGAAGCATCTGCTTCAATGTAAACGGTCATAAAGTTGCGGCTCCGAGACTTTTGCTCGTCAACGGCAAAGAAGCCGAACCCGATATGTTCGTGCAAAACGGTGACAGTATCGAGGAAGCCGACTATTATACGGCCGGACGACTCCTTGAATATATGGATGTCGAGGCGATAGGGACCATAAGCATTAATAACGTTCCCGCGCTCAAAGAGGACAAAGTTTACGAGAATTTCAGCATAGACTTCGAGCTTGCGGGCGAAGACAGTTCGCTTGACAATCATGATGAAATGTTGCAAGATATTTCAGGTGTTGAGGAGCCGAAGGCTTCCGATAAGCCCTCGGAGACAGAAAAAACTCAAGTTTTGCCCGATAAGTCCGAAGCTTCGGACAAGGCGGGATCAAAGGACGACGGGAAAACTTCCGGTGTCGGTCAGGCCCCGAAAAAGCAGGAAAGCGCCGGCGGCGAGAGTATTGTCGTTACGGTAAACGGTACGCCCGTGGCACTCAAGGGGAAGGATCTTTACAGACTCGTTGATGTGCTTGATGTTTATCCTTCGTTTGATACGAAAAACCCTCAGGGCGACAGGGCCGTCATCCGCATAAACGGAGAGGACACCGATTTTATTCACGAAATCTACCGGGGAGATCAGATCGAACTTCGCTGGGAATGATAGGAGTTTGTTTTGAAATTTTGTTCACTTGCCAGCGGCAGCAGCGGCAACTGCCTTTATCTGAAGGCGGGCGATACGGCCGTTCTCATAGACGCGGGTATTACATGTAAGAAGATATGCGAGGGGCTCGAAAATATCGGAGAGAGCCTCTGCAACATAAAAGCATGCTTCGTCACGCACGATCACAGCGATCATATCAAAGGCGTGCCGGTGCTCATGAGGAAGTTCCGGATTCCCGTATATGCGACGGCGGGAACCCTCACGGCCATTGCCCTCAGTGACAAGCTTGGAGTACCGAGGGAACTCATGTATGAACTCGTTCCCGACAGAGAGGTGACGCTCGGAGACGCAAACATCACTCCTTACAGGATATCGCACGATGCCGCGGATCCCGTGTGCTACACGATCAGGCACGGAGACAAAAAACTCGGCATGGCTACGGACCTGGGAGAATACACGGATTATACGCTTCTTCATCTTGCGGATTCAAACGCGCTCTATGTCGAAGCAAATCATAACAAAAACATGCTCATGATGGGGGCTTATCCCTATCAGCTTAAGCTCAGGATCGACTCGCCGCTCGGCCATCTTTCAAACGAGGCCTGCGGTGACATGGTTGCAAGTCTTTTGACGCCGAGGCTCAAAACGGTTATGCTGGCGCACATCAGTGCCGACAACAATTTTACCGAGCTCGCTTTTCAGACCGTCAGCCAGATAGTGGGCGAAGCGGCATCACGGAAGGGATATGAGATCCCGAAGATAGTTGTTGCGGATCGTTTTTGCAACACGGATATTTTTGAGATTTGAGAAGGAAGGCGTTTCCCTGAAATTTGCGGAACCGAAACGGGGAAAAGAACGTCTGATATATTGGGGAACATGATCATAAACAATAAAAAGGGACCGGTTTAAAAGAACCCGGGCCTCGAAGAGGAGATCAGTATGCAGAAAGTAATTATTACCGTAGTCGGAAAAGACTGTGTAGGAATCATGGCAAAGGTATGTACATATCTTGCCGAAAAACAGATCAACATCCTTGATATTTCCCAGACGATCGTTTCGGGTTATTTCAACATGATGATGGTTGCCGACAGACAGCTCGACAAGAGTCATTTTGAAGAGACGGCGAAGGAACTTGAAGAACTCGGCAACTCCATCGGAGTAGTCATTCGCATGCAGCGCGAAGAGATCTTTAATATGATGCACAGAATCTGAAAGGAAGAACCATGATAAATTTATCGGAAGTATCTGAGACCAATGAGATGATCAACAAGGAAAACCTTGACGTGAGAACGATCACCATGGGTATCAGCCTGTATGACTGTGCGGGTGAAGATCTTGCACGTGTCTGCGACAGGATTTTGGAAAAGATCACAAGAAAGGCCGGCCGTCTTGTTGAGGTTGGCGAGCACATTTCAAAAAGCTACGGTATCCCCGTGGTAAATAAACGTATAGCGGTAACACCCATCTCGAGCATAGGATCATCCTGCTGCAAGAGCGAGGAGGATTATGTCAAGCTTGCCCTCACACTCGAAAAGGCAGCGCAGGAGACGGGCGTAAATCTGATCGGAGGTTACGGCGCCGTCATCTCTAAAGGAATGACAGACCATGAGAAGATATTCCTTCGCTCCATTCCCGAGGCACTTAAGGTTACAAGGAGTGTTTGCAGTTCCGTGAACGTGGGTTCGACCAGAACCGGCATAAACATGGATGCCGTAAGGATGATGGGCGAGATCATCGTTGACACGGCCAAGGCATCATACGGGACCGATTCTCTCGGCTGCGCAAAGCTTGTCGTATTCTGCAACGCACCCGATGACAATCCCTTTATGGCGGGTGCTTTCCATGGCGTGAGCGAGGGCGAAGCAGTCATAAACGTTGGTATCAGCGGCCCGGGAGTAGTAAAGAAGGCACTCGAGGGACTTCACGGGGCAAGTTTCGAAGTCCTTTGCGAGGCTATTAAGAAAACGGCTTTCAAGATCACAAGAGTAGGTCAGCTCGTTGCCACCGAAGCAGCCAAGAGACTTGATGTGCCGTTCGGTATCGTGGATCTTTCGCTGGCACCCACACCCGCTGTGGGCGACAGTGTGGCAGACATACTTAAGGAAATCGGACTTGAACATCCCGGAGCACCCGGAACTACGGCGGCTCTTGCACTTTTGAACGACCAGGTCAAGAAGGGCGGAGTTATGGCAAGTTCCTATGTCGGCGGGCTTTCGGGCGCATTTATCCCTGTCAGCGAGGACAAGGGAATGATCGAAGCGGTGGAGGCCGGTGCGCTTTCACTCGAGAAACTTGAGGCTATGACATGTGTATGCTCTGTGGGACTCGATATGATCGCGATCCCCGGCGACACACCCGCAACCACCATTTCCGGCATTATAGCCGACGAAATGGCTATCGGTATGATCAATCAAAAAACAACAGCAGTGAGACTTATCCCCGCGATAGGAAAGAAGGTAGGGGAAAGCCTTGATTTCGGCGGACTTTTCGGTTATTCACCCGTAATGCCCGTGAACACGTTCTCTTGCAGCGACTTTATCGGAAGAGAGGGCAGGATTCCCGCTCCGATCCACAGCTTCAAGAACTGACCCAGGAGGATCCTACAAAAAATGGCAGGAAAAGATTTTAACGGAGGTTCGGACGATTTCAGCGAGATCGACGAATTCGACGATCCGGGTTACAACGAACCGGAATATGATGACGCGGTCTTCGACGAACCCGGCAGCTACGAAGAGGACTATGAAGAGTCCGAATTCGGTGAGGCCGATTACGATGAGTCCGATGCGGAATTAGCGGACCCTGACGCCGAGGCCGATGCCCCGCTCTTTGAAGAAGACGGTTTCATATATGATGAGGAGGGTCACAGCGAACCCACACCCACCGTATATTATTACAAAGACGAAGAAAATTACGAAGAGGACATGCTCTACGAGGAGCCGGAGGAAGATGAGAATTTGACAAACGGAAAGAAAAAGATGTCTTTGAAAAAGAAGATCCTCCTCGGCGTCGGTATTACTTTCGGAACACTCCTCTTATTCGTGATGTTTTGTATATTTACGGCACCCGGACGAGAGATTTTGTACGCAATTACCGGAAAAATCTGGGACACTTCTACGGATAAGGTAGACGAGACCATAGAAGAACAGGCCAGGGATCTTATCAGCGTCTTTACGGGTGACGGTAAGAACCTTGTCGATGGTCAGAGCAGTTTTGAATCGATCCAGATAAGACCCGAGGGTCCGAGAAGCGAGGAATATGTCACAACATATCTTATCTTCGGTATCGAGGAGATCGACGGTGCAGCCAACACGGATGCGATCATGCTCATATCCATTAACAAAAAGGATAATACCATTAAGCTCACCTCGATAATGCGAGACACATATGTCAACATCCCCGGTGAGTATCCCAACAAGATCAATTCCGTTTATGCGCGCGGAGCCAAGAGGGCGGATGATCCGACACTTAAAAAGGCCACGGGCGCGGCGCTTCTCGTAAACGTTATCGAGAACACGTTCGATATTGATATCTCCGGATATGCATGCGTTAATTTCAAGAGCTTTGAGAAGATCGTCGACAGGCTCGGCGGCATCGATATCGAACTCGGTGAGAAGGAAGCCGCTTATCTGAGAAAAACAAATTATATCAGCAATCCCGCAAACCGTACCGTTAAAGCGGGCTGGAACCACATGAACGGCAATCAGGTCCTCGGATATTGCCGTGTAAGAAAGGTAGTTACTCTCGGCGGCGCAAACAATGACTACGGACGTACGGTAAGACACAGACGTGTCATAAACGCCATCATAAATAAATTTAAGTCGGCAAGTTACCTTGATATGCTGCCCATAATTCAGGACTGCCTTGCGGAAATATTTACCAATATCAAGAGCGATCAGATTTCGGATACGGTAAGGGATGTTATAGAGAACAATATCTTCTCGACGGCATCCATGAGACTTCCTGCCGAAGAATTCTTTACGGACAGCGGAAGGAAAGGAATTTTTAACGGAAGCAGCAACATCACGTATACTCTTGTTCTCGGCGACCAGCTCGGGAAGAATATAGAGAGATTACATCAGTTCGTTTTCCTTGACAATGAAGGAGAGACCGATACGACGGGTCTCGTGGGAGCCGGAGCCGGCGTTGCGATCGGTTCGGCAGGCTCTTCGTCCTCGTCGTCCGCAAAAGCCACTCCTACACCGACACCCGTTCCCACAAAGTCTCTCGTCGATGAGTCGATACCCGCGTCAGTTACGGAGCAGGGCGCGGAAGGTGATCCTTCCGTAACCGACCTGTCCGGCGAGACCGCAGTACAGATCGATCCGGTCACGGGTGAGATAATACCTGTGACTCCCGGAAGTGAGGACGCAACCGTTTCGGGCGACACGAAGGGAACACTTGAAGGAACGGAGGGCGCGGGAAGCGAAGGCGCCACCGAAGGCTCCGAGGGATCCGGTGAAACTCAGCAGGGTACAGCAGGAAGCACGGAAAATCCCGAAGGAACGGAAGATACGGGAAGCGAGGGAAGCCCTGCGGACACGCAGGGATCCGGTGAAACCCTGCAGGGCGAGGCACAAGGCATCGCCGGAAACGAAGAAACAACCGAAGGTGCAGGTACGGATCAGGGTCAACAGGGCAAAATCCCGTCTGGACCTTCGGAACAGGAACCGGCAGGGCAGGAGGAAACCGGCCCCGTCGGTTGAACGGATACAGATAAGGCTTTGTACGGCAGACGATCACGAGTCGTATGATTTAATACAGATGAGGTTCTAAATGGCAGACGATCCCGTATTGGATGAGATGATCGAAATATTACCGGATGAGACTTCCTTAGACCCTGACGGGTCGGCAGGAGACGAGCATGTCGAAGACAGTGACATGATCATTGCTCCCGATAAGGAAGTCGGTTTGGCGTTCGCGGAAGACGAGGATGCGGACATGACGATCGTCCCCGAACGTGTTCCGATAGAAGAATTAAATACCACCGGGCCGGACGATACTGCTGTCGACGAAGACGCAGACATGAAGATCGTCCCGGACGACGGCTATTACGATACGAAAATGAAGTCCGCGCCTCCCGAAGATATCGACGAAGATGCGGATATGAAGATCGTTCCCGACGGTGGTACATATGAGGACGACTACAGCCGCGAAATGTATGAACTCGAACACGAGGATGATGACCGTGATCTCATAGAAGAGATCAACGCGTCGCTTCAGGAGCAGACGAGGAATTCGATCGTTGATGAAGTCCCGCTTACGGCTATCGAGATCGAATCGGAATTCTCATCGGGATTTGCGAGGTTTGTTTCCAAACTAAAGAAAATACCGTGGTGGGCATATACGTTATGCGTGGGAGGCCTTGTGCTGACAGTCGGAGCGATCGTTTTGATCGTGTCCGGGATCGGACGTAATATAGCGATCAGCGAAGGCAGCGAATATGCGGCTGGCATGATGAATTACAGCCCCGTTGTTGCCGAACCGATCGTAGAGATCCCCGATGATCTTGATTATGATATGGAACCCGGAGTCGAGGTGGTCGATGAGACGCAAAAACTCGAGATGCCGGAGGTGACCAAAAAGCCCGAAGTCGTCGAGGCGGTTCCCGAGGAGAAGAAGATCCATAACATATTGCTTCTCGGTGAAGAGAACATCGAAGGCGGAGAAGGACGCGGCAGATCCGATCTTATCATGATCGCGACCATAAACGAAGAAGACAAGAGTATCAAGCTCACATCGATCATGCGTGACATACTCGTTGCCATTCCGGGTTACAGCGACAACAGGCTTAATGCCGCTTATGCGATGGGAGGCGTCTCTCTTGTTTACCAGACGCTCGCCAACAACCTCGGACTTGATATTGACAATTACGCGAGAGTGAATTTCGAGTCGTTTGAGTCGATCATCGATGCGATCGGCGGAGTTGATATCAAGCTTACAAAAGAAGAAGCGGACTATTTAAACAATACCAATTACATAAGCAAAGAAGAATTCCGTAACGTCAAGGCGGGCAAGAACCACCTGAACGGCAATCAGGCTCTCGGATACTGTCGTATAAGAAAGGTCGGGACTTCGGAACGCGAATACAGCGATTTCGGTCGTACATCGCGTCATCGTAAGCTGCTTGAGTCGATCATCACTTCGATCAAAGACATGAATCTCAAACAGCTCAAGAAGTTCTGCGACAAATGTCTGCCCTATGTGACAACGGACATCGATGAAGAAACGCTTGAGAAATACATAAAGGCTGTATTCGATATAGGTCTCGACAAGAAAGTTAAGGACTACAGGATACCTATCGACGGAACATACAGCGACGCAAACCTCAGAGGCATGCTCGTAACGAAAGTAGACCTCAGAAAGAACGCGCTTGAATTGCAGGCCTTCATTCGGGGGGATTGATACTTCGTTGAAGTGTCCGGCAGAGAAGCGGATGCGAACAATCAAGTCAATTTGACAGGATCCGAAAGAGAAGCAGATGCGAACAATCAAGTCAATTTGACAGGATCCGAAACGGTATGAAAGGAGCGGATGTATGGAAATACAGATGTGGAGAGAAATCCTTGAACCCTACTCACTTGCGGTGGATGAACTCAAGGAAAAATTTGAACACATGAGATCGGCCTACAGGGCTGCAGGTCTTTATTCGCCTATCGAGCAGGTTGATGTCCGTGTAAAATCGATTTCCAGCTTGCTTGAAAAGGTTCAGCGCAAGCATATCTCTCTTGATGACATCGAGACACACATCGACGATATCGCCGGTGTTCGTATCATCTGCCAGTTTATCGAGGATATATATAAGGTTGCGCAGATAATCAAGAAACGTACCGACATGCAGGTGGTGGAAGAACAGGATTATGTAAAGGACCAGAAGCCGTCCGGTTACAGAAGCTACCACATGGTCATCAAATACAGGGTTGAGTCGTTAAAGGGTCCCAAGGATATCTTCTGCGAGATCCAGATCAGAACGCTCGCCATGAACTTCTGGGCAACGATCGAGCATTCCCTTCAATACAAGTACAAGCAGAACATGCCCGAGAATCTGCGCGTCAGACTTTTAAAGGCCGCTGAAGCGATCGTCGTTCTCGACAGGGAGATGTCCCTTGTGCGAGGCGAGATCATGGATGCCCAGAACACATTTACATTGAAATCGAATCTTGTTGCCGACATCCTTACCAACATTCAAAACCTCTATAAGGTTGCGAATAAGCGTGAGATCGTAAAGATTCAGGACGAATTTTTCAAGATCTACAACTCGGAGGATCTGGCGCATCTCGAGCTTTTTGCGAAGGAGCTTGATATAATCTCTGAAGGCTATAGGGCGCAAAGCCTTAAATAATGATGCAGGGATGTTTGCCGCGCAGGCTGTTTGCGTTTAGGAAAGTTTTATGAATCGGTTTAAGAAGATCAAGAATTGAAAACAGGGGATTACGTCTATGTACAGAGATTATCTTCCTGAAAAGTTCATACAGCACATGCAGGAACTCCTCGGAGATGAATTTGAGGAGTTCTTGGCGTCGTATGACGAGGAACCGGCTTCCGGACTCAGAGTCAATCCCATGAAGGTTTCTTTCGAACGGTTCGGGGAGCTTTACAAAAAACTCGAGAGAGTCCCGTGGGCAGAAGGAGGCTTCTATGTACAGACCGAAGAGGGTGAATCCGCACCTTCGAAGCATCCCTACTATCATGCGGGACTTTATTATCTTCAGGAACCGAGCGCGATGGCACCGGGCGCGCTTTTGCCCGTAACACAGGGCTGTCGGGTGCTTGATCTGTGCGCGGCTCCCGGAGGAAAGAGCACGCAGATCGGAGCAAGGCTCGCCGGCAGCGGTATACTTGTATCGAACGACATAAGCGCTTCCCGCGCAAGGGCGCTTCTTAAGAATATCGAGCTTTTTGGTATCGGAAATGTTCTAATACTTTCCGAATCGCCCGACAAGCTTGCTACCGTTTTTTCGGGGTACTTCGACAGGATCATCATCGATGCACCATGCTCGGGGGAGGGTATGTTCCGAAAGGTTCACGCGGTTGCAAAGAATTGGGAGCAATACGGCAGTGCTTATTATGCCGATCTTCAGAAGCAGATAATCCCGCACGCGATCGAAATGCTGGCACCGGGCGGGATCATGATATATTCGACTTGTACATTCTCACCGCTTGAAGATGAGGATTCGCTTGATCTTATACTCAAAGAACATCCCGAGATGCATGTGATCGCATTCCCGGAGGCCGACAGGCTCTTTGGGGAGGTCGGGTTCGTAAGAGCCGGGAACATCAAAGGCAGATCGTATCCCGAAGAGATATCAAACGCCGCAAGGCTTTTCCCTCACAAGATAAAAGGCGAAGGTCATTTTGTGGCGCTTTTGCAAAAAGACGGGTCCCCCGCTGACGGAGCAGACGGCTCACTATCTGTCGGAGCTCAGGAGCCTGCCTCACGTACGACCGCATTTAAAAATGTTTATGACGCATCCGTGCGCAAGCGCCACCGTGATATCCCCGACAGCGCGTTTGATTTTCTTGAGAAAGTCGGGTTCAGGATCGCGGCCGACAAGCTTTACGTGAAATCGGGATTTTTGTCGCTTGATCCGGATCCCGATATACCCTTCGGAGCCGAGAAACTGCGCACACTCAGACGCGGACTTCTGCTCGGAGAGATCAGGAAGGACAGGTTCGAGCCTTCCCAGGCACTTGCGTGTGCGATGCCTGCGGGCGCATATCCGAACACAGTCGATTTCCCGGCCGATTCCGACGACGTGATCAGATATTTGAAGTGCGAAACTATATGCGTTAACGGAGAAAACGCGAAAGCAGAAGACGGCTATGTCCTTGTGTGCACGGACGGTTTCCCGCTCGGATGGGCGCGGAAAAAGGACGATACCCTGAAAAACCGGTATCTTCCGGGTTGGAGAATGATGTGAGAGGAACCGGAACTTAATGGATGAATTGACAGAACAGCTTATGAACGAACGGGTTGAGAGGATTCCTGCCGGACATCTTCTCGACGGCGTGAAGGCGATAATCTTTGATCTCGACGGAACGCTGATAGATTCGATGTGGATGTGGAAGCAGATCGACATCGATTACCTGGCATCGAAGGGAAAGCCTTTTCCCCCGAATCTTCAGGACACAATATCGGGGATGAGTTTTTCCGAAACAGCGGTATATTTTAAAAAGACTTTTGAGCTTGACGATGACCTTGAGGTGATCAAGAAATGCTGGAATGACATGGCATATGACATGTACAACACCCGTGTGACACTCAAAGAGGGAGTGCGCGAATTCCTCGAAATGGTCAAAGCGCGCAGGATAAAGACAGGGATCGCGACGAGCAATTCAAATGAGCTTGCTTTTTCAGTCGCAAAGAGGCTCGGGATCGACGCATATATAGACGAGATACACACGGCATGCGAGGTGGAAAAAGGAAAGCCGAATCCCGATATCTTTCTGTTCGTTGCCGAAACGCTGGGCGTTAAGCCCTCGGAATGCCTTGTGTTTGAGGACGTCCTTCGCGGCGTTATTGCAGGAAGGCGCGCGGGCATGAGGGTCTGTGCCTGTTACGATCCCGTGGCCGAATATGAAGACGCGGAAAAAAAGCAGATCGCGAATTGTTATATAAAAAGCTTCAAAGAGCTTGTGATCGAAAGGTGAAGCAATATGGAAAAAAAAGAAAGAACGGTCCCGGGAAAGGGATCAAGAGGTTATATCAACAGAATAAAGAAACTTGCGATACTCATAGCGATAGGATCGTTTGCGCTTGCGGCACTTCTGTTTGTGCTGGGGCTTATCATTTTTGAAAGTAAACTCAATATCCTTTCGATATTTGCGGCATTGATCATCATTCCTTTCGCGGGAGCGGTGACACGATTTGTGCTGTTCAGAAAATACAGCTCGGTGAGCGAGGAGGACGAAAATAAGGTATTTGAGGCGACTCCCGCGGGCAGCACGACTCTTGCGGATCTGGTGATGACGTCACCGGAGCACGCTCTCGGATTTGCGTTTATGGTTGTCACGGACAATGAGATCGCAGGCCTGCGTGCGAAGGGAGAAAAGCTTTCGACCGTTAAGCTCTATGAATATCTGAGAGATCTCGTAAAGAAAAAAGGATTTGAATTTGAAGTCGAAGTTCTCGACGACATGGACAAATTCATCGATCATATTTCGGGACTGTCCGAGTCACCGGCAAGAGCCGAAGACGAGACCGATCCGCAGGAAGAAGTAATAGATATGCTCAAGATCTACATGGCATGATTACCAAAAAGTCCCCGGCGGTGTAAGGGAGGGTTAACTATATCACCCTTGCGGGGCGTTTTAAGGCGGCACTGCGGAGGTTTATATGAAACTGGTCGTTATAGGCATTAATGAAGACGGACAGCGTGTCGACAGACTTGTCGGCAAGCTTATTCCGCGCGCCGAAAAGGGACTCATATACAAAGCGATCAGGAAGAAGATCGTCACGTTGAACGGCAAAAAGACCGAGCCGGATGTCAGGGTTAAAGAAGGGGACGAACTGAGGCTGTTCTTCAGCGACAGCACGTTGCGGGATCTCGGAGGAACACCGGATACCGAGATCATAAAAACGACCGCTCCGCATGAATCGGGACAGGAACCGGGGAACCTGAAGTTACAGGGGCTGAAACCGGGGAACCTGAAGTTACAGGGGCAGGAACCGGGGAACCTGAAGTTACAGGGGCTGAAACCGGGAAAACCGAGAAAACAGGGGCATGAACCCGGAGAAGCTTCCTCGTCCCGCGAAAGCGAGAGCGCACATGCGCACATCGCCGGATATGTTTTCTCCGACAATATCATATATGAGGATAAAGATGTGATCCTCGTCTATAAACCCGAGGGGGTACTCACGCAGGGCGCGGGGGAGAGAAAAGCGCATCAGCGCGCAAATCCTGAGAACGCAGGCAAAAAAACCGCACCGCCCGAAGTCTCCTTAAACGATCTTTTGATCGACTATTTGAACAAAACCGGAAAGATATCGGGGACGGGTGAAACTTTTAAACCATCCGTATGCAACAGACTTGACCGTAACACGTCGGGGATCGTCGTGTGCGGTTGCTCGCTAAAAGGTCTCAGAGAGATGTCGGGGCTTATCCACGACAGAAAGCTCCAAAAATACTATCTGTGCGCGGTAAAAGGCATCATCGATGAGCCCGGCGACCTTAGAGGCTGGCTCGTGAAGGACGAGAAAACCAATAAGGTCAGGATTTATAAGGAAAAGCCGGATGATCCCGATGCGCTCAATATCGAAACAAGATTCGTACCGCTCAGAAAGACTCAAAACATGACGCTTCTCGAGGTGGAACTTGTTACGGGCAGACCGCATCAGATCAGAGCGCACATGGCAAGCACAGGTCACCCCGTTGCAGGAGACCCCAAATACGGAGATCCCGCGTTCAACCGCCTTGTAGCAAGGCAGTACGGCATAAAATACCAGGCCCTGACCGCGTGGCGACTCGTTTTCGGAAGCGATTGCCCCTCGGAGTCTCTTGCAGGCAAAGAGTTTAAAGGAAAGCAACCCGATTGGATCATAAGCGCTTTTGGCGCAAAGTTGTAATGTTTCAATGAAAATGATACCATGGAAAGGACGATTGTTTGATCTTTTGATGCGCTGCTTTTCGTGTGTATCCCACGGAATGATATCGTCATACAGTTATGATTCCGATAATAAAACTTTGAGAAGGAGATAACAGGCATGAAGTCTTTAGAAATAAATAACCGGAAGGAAGCGATCACGGCACTTCGGATAGTTGCTGTCCTTTTTATTATGATCATGTCCCTCTGCCTGATCTCGTCAAAGGATGTATCTGCAGCGGAAAGCACCGGGTATATCTTCAGAGACGAGACGCCCGATGAAACAGGCATTCCTGTTTATTATCATAAGGGTGTGAAATATAAAGAGCTCAATGATTATGAGAAAAAAGTATTCAATCAGGTTATTCTTCTTCATCGTTATCTGATCGGGGAAATTGAAGAATATCCCGGAACGGTTAGATCGACAAAGGTTTCGGGCCAAAGTGTGTATGAACTGGAAATACCGTCTCTTGAAGTACAAGTACAGGTAGTAAAAAGTGCATCGGGTTCGGCAATTGAGTACTATACAGAACAGGAAGTAAACAATCTGCCCGAGGCAAAGGAAGCTTTCAACAGAGAATTGGCACGGGTGATCGATTTTAACAAGGTAATATGTGCTCTCTGTGTGGATATTCCCGATCTTTTCTGGTGGAATAAGACTTATTGTGAATGGAATAAGAGAATTATTCAAGGCAACGATAATAAATTAAGGGTTGCCGAAAATAAGTTCCTCCTCTTCCTTCAGACAGATTTTTCAAGGAACTACTATACCAAGGTTCAAATTCAGACCGTGATGAACAGGATTAATAACTTTGCGGCTTATGTAATAGACGCGGTTGAAAGTGAGGAATTTTGGGAGTATATAAAGGGGGGAACTGTGACATCGGTACCTGAGGTATTATCTGATTATGATAAACTCAAGGGTGTTGCCGTGATGCTTGAAAAATTGTTAAAGTATGATGATAGTTCAGGCGGTCCGCGCCCGACATCATACGGTATAGATTGCATTACTTCGGCAGATTTTGAAATGAGCGGAGAAGCGTATGAAGATCATTCCTACGAAATATTCGCTGTTTGTGAAGGTTATTCGGAATTATACAAATTCATATGTGACAAGATAAGATTTGACAATGATATCAAAGTAGGGCTTGAAGTCGGATATTTGAAGGAAAAATCCGGTCTTGGTAAACATGAATGGAATGTTGTGACGATCGAAGGACTCGGTAATTATGTCACGGAGACCACTAATGATGTTAAGATTGTTAAGGGATTTTTTGATGAATATGATACTCAACATGATTATACGGGCATTGAGTTTAAATATTTTGCTGCGCTTTTCATGAAAGGAAAGGATCATCTGTTTTCAGCGCTCAATTTACCGGGTAAATACAGTGTGCTGGGGGTGATAAGTACACCTATAAAAAGTGTTGGTTCTCTTGTAGAATTTGATTTTATAGGAAACGCGATCAACAGCATTGATAATATATCCGAAAGGACCATGTATGAGATCAGTGATACGGATTTTGCTGACTTTGATATAACAAATCTTCAGGTACAGATCAATAAGAAAAACGGTGCCGGAGAATTTGAAAATGATGAGGCATTTGTTAATGCCGGCACTAATCCTGTTCAATTAAAATATTATTCCGATGACTCCTTAAGACAGGTGGTTGTTGACGGTATACAGGGCATCTCTGTTGTGGAATTGATCAAAGATGACGGAAATGACTCGTTGAATCCGTCGATAAACAGAGAAATAGTATATAAAAGTGTGATGACAGACGGTAAGCTACTGTTGAACCCGGGTGATTATGAACCCGGAAATTATCTGCTTTACGTTTATGTCGGCACGGATTGTTATATGCGTCCGGTAAAGAAGTATCCGTTAGAAATAATCAAAAAGACTGTAACGGCTTCTGTTGTTGGCAAGGCCGGAGAAACAATTGCGATAGATGGAAAAGAAATAACATCCGGTTCGATGAATATTCTTAATACCGAGCTTGCCGGCAAAATTGATATTGCTTTAAATGGTGTTGCGGACAGAGATAAAGACGGTCTTACGGTAAGAATAACTTCCCTTACGTTGGAAAAACTTACTCCCGCAACCCTTGATGCCGAAGGCACGGCACGTGTTACGGCCACCGTTGAGCTGGTCGGTACAAAAACCGATCGCTACGAATTGGATAGTAATTCCGTAGTCATAATCAATGATTCGCTGGTAACTGTTTCTAAGATCGAACAGCCCGCAGATCCCGGGCAGAGCGGCGAAACGACCGGCGGCGGATCAACCTCGGGCGGAGGAGCACCTTCGGGCGGAGGATCGTCTTCAGGCGGAGGAGCACCTTCGGGCGGAGGATCGTCTTCAGGCGGAGGATCACCCTCGGGCGGCGGATCGTCTTCAGGCGGCGGATCGTCTTCGGGCGGAGGATCACCCTCGGGCGGCGGATCAACTTCAGGCGGCGGAGCACCCTCAGGCGGCGGATCGTCTTCAGGCGGCGGAGCACCCTCAGGCGGCGGATCGTCTTCGGGCGGCGGAGCACCCTCGGGCGGCGGAGCCGACACATCGAAGAAGGATGACAAAGCTGCGGATGAAAAGAAGGATGATAAGGCAGCTGAAGATATAAAAGACGACGAAAAGGATGACGAGAAGAAGGATGACGACGGAATCACGGTGGTTGAAAATGAAGACGGTTCAACAACAACCATAACCGTAGTCATTGATGAAAAGGGCTCAATTACCGCTAAATCGGTTACCGAGACTGGAGACGGCCGGGCAATTGAGAGTACATACAGTGTTTCAAGCAAGGGAACGGTAAAGATGACCTCGCTTGAAACAAAAGAGAAAAACGTTGAGATCCCCGAATTCATACAGATTTCAGGAGAGAAGCGTCCTGTAACGCAGATTGCCAAGTATGCCCTTAAGGACAATAAGAAAATGACAGGCACCCGCATCGGAGCGAACATTACCTCGATCGGGGCAGGGGCATATAAAAACAACAGGAAGCTGAAGGATATCGAACTTACCGATTCCGTAACAAAGATCTACAAGAATGCTTTTAAGGGAATCTCTAAAGAAGCTGTCTTCAGGATCAAGGCATCTTCAAAGAAGAAATACAACAAGGTCGTAGCTTTGATCAAAGCTTCCGGTGTAAGTGATACCGTGAAATTTGAGAGAGTGAAATGATGAGCGACCCGAGGATGCGTGGAGCAGGTGATCCGCGACACGTCGTCATAGGACCTCGTGGAGCAGGTGATCCGCGACACGTCACCATAGGACCGCGGGGAGCAATGAGAGGAAACTGACATGCCGGCATGGAATTCACGAGGCCTCAGGGGCTCGGCGTTTGAGGAAAGGATCAATCTGACAAACGAGAAGCTGCGTGATCGTGGGCTCGCGCTTGTGCAGAAGATCCCCACCCCCATTACGCCTATCGAAATGGATAAGGAACACGGCCACATAACGCTTGCGTATTTTGACAAAAAGAGTACCGTTGATTATGTCGGTGTCGTTCAGGGCGTGCCGGTGTGCTTTGATGCGAAGGAATCGTCGACCGATACTTTTGCCATGAATAACGTACATGAACATCAGGTAAGATTCATGGAGGACTTTGAAAAGCAGGACGGTGTAGCATTTCTGCTCATAAACTTCACGGGCAGCGGACGGCTCTATTACATGCGTACAAAAGAGTTGAAGACCTTTTGGGACAGAGCACAAAACGGAGGCCGGAAGAGCGTGAGAGCGGACGAGCTCGACGAGGAGTACTTCTTCGGGCAGGGCGACGGGCTCGTGATCCCGTATCTTGAGATGCTCCGGAAGGATCTTGAGGAGAGGGAATAAAGGCTTTGCCAAACACAGAAAAAAATACTCGATCATAAGAGGAGGAAAAACATGAGAGTCGAAAGATTAAAGGAATACACACCGGAGGCTGCTACTCGCATCCGCGAGCTTTTGATCCAGCTTTCGCGCAGCAAGAAAGACCGTGGAGAGATCCCGCGTGAGTGGTTTGAGGAGGTTATCAATTCTCCGCACAACGACATGCTCCTTGCTATCAATGATGAGGAGAAGATCGTCGGCATCGCGACCCTTTCGATCATTATGGGACCCATCGTAAGAAAGAATGCTTACCTTGAAGACTTCGTTACCGATGAGTCTGTCCGCGGTCAGGGCGTTGGTGGTAAATTGTGGGAGGCAATGCTTGCCTGGGCTGCCGAAAAAGGCTGCAAGGAGCTTAACTTTACCTCGGGCAAAGGCCGTGAGGACGCTTGGAGATTCTACCAGAACAAGGGCTCCGAGATTTATGACACCAATTTCTTTAAAAAGAACATTTGACAGAATTGAAGACATCCCCCACTTTTCGCTCCTGCGAAGTGGGGGATGTGAAGTTCAAACTTTCCAAAATATATAGCGGAGAGACTAATCATATTCAAACATGCCCTGAATGGCATCCGAAATGTTCATGATGTCTTGGTATTTTAAAGAGTCTGTTTTATTAACAGTCCTGACATCCGGATCTATCATTTTAATCTGCTCACAGATAACGGTGCCTTTAGTACCCTTTTTGCCGATCACGGTGATATGGAGAGGTCCGTCAGCGAATTCCGAAAAAAGAGGGCATACATGAAACACGCCCAAGGCTTTTATAAAAGAATTCTTACTGGTTATTACAAAGTGAATTTTTTCTAATCCACCGATTTTTACAATATCGCCCTGGCTATAGCTCATAACAGTTCCCTCCCGACGGGTTCGCCCCAGTCAAAATCGCAGGCAGAAATTTTGTTATTATATTCTGTCATACGCTCCTCAAATGATCTGTGACGAAAAGCTTTTCGAAGGATTATTGCATCGGCCGAGATTTCAACATCAAGTGTGTCGGATACTTTTAGCTTCATTTTGTCCATTATTTCTTTGCTGAGACGAATTCCCTGGCTGTTGCCCCAGGATTTGACAGTTACTTGAGACATACTATAACCTCCGCAAATCAGACAATGTATATACGTATAAACATTATAACATTCATATCCGGAAACGTCAAATATGCAATGAAGCATGGGCTCTTCATTGAAGGAATCTTTTCAAAAAACACTTGACGGAAAGATTGCGTTGCCTTTATAATACGTTTTAATTTACTACCTTGCTACTATAGTAGCAAGGTGACGCGTTAAAGCGATAAAGCAAACATGAAAACCGGTACGTTGTTGTAGTTACCGAAAGGAAATCAGAAGCGGCTAAACCCGCTTCCAAAGAGGAGAGTATATATGAAGGACAGACTTTTACATACACCCGAGGGTGTCAGGGATATATACGGCAGCGAGTGCGTACTCAAGAGGGGCCTTGAAAGCAGGCTTTCCGAGAAGATGCGCCTTAACGGATACGACATGATCGAAACTCCTGTTTTTGAGTATTTCGAAGTGTTCGGAGAGAAGAGAGGCACCGCCCGCCCGAAGGACATGTACAGATTCTTCGACAGAGAGGGCAATACGCTCGTTCTTCGCCCCGATATGACTCCCTCCGTTGCACGCTGCGCGGCCCGCTATTATAAGGACTCAAAGGATCCCGTGAGGATCGCTTATTGCGGAAGCACATTTATCAACAGCAGCGAATATCAGGGTAAGCCCCGCCAGAGCACACAGCTCGGTGCCGAGCTCATAGGTGACGGAAGTGCGTTCGGTGATGCCGAGATGATCGCGCTCACGGTTGATTGTCTTCTCGAGGCAGGTCTCACTCAGTTCCAGGTAGAGATCGGTGACACGGCGTTCTTTACGGCGATCGCCGATGAGGCCGGTATTCGCGGTGATGAATATGACGAACTCGTAAGGCTTATCATAGACAAGAATATTTTCGGTATCGAGGATCTTATCAAGAGGCAGGGCCTTGATGAAAAATACAAAAAGCTTTTCCTTGCGCTTCCCTCGCTTTTCGGTTCGGTAGAAAGGCTTGAGGATTTCAAGAAGCTCACTGACAACAAGACCGCAACGGAAGCTATCGAGCGTCTCGAAAAGATCTACGGGATCATGAAGATCTACGGTTATGACGACTATATCGGATTTGACCTCGGTATGCTCAGCAGTTACAGATATTACACGGGCATCATTTTTAACGCCTATACATACGGCCTCGGCGAAGCACTTGTTGCCGGCGGTCGATACGACAAACTCGCAGGGCAGTTCGGTAACGACAGACCCGCGGTAGGCATGGCTGTTTATGTGGAGCGCATGATGGAAGCCCTTGTGAGAAACGGCTGTGTGAGAGGTGAGCACGAGCCGCAGAAAACTGCGGTCGAAGCTGATGAAAATTCATATGCAAAGGCGCTTAAGGAAGCAAGAGAACTCAGAAAAGCAGGAAAGCCTGCATATATCAAAGTGAAATGAGGTAACATATGAGATACATTACTATAGCACTTGCAAAAGGACGTCTTGCAAAGCAGACGATGGAGATCCTCAAAAAACTCGGGATCATCTGCCCCGAGATGGAGGACAAAGATTCGCGTAAGCTCATCTTTACAAACGAGGAGCTTGGCTTCAGGTTCTTCCTTGCGAAGGCAAACGATGTGCCCACATATGTTGAGTACGGCGCAGCCGACATCGGAATAGTCGGCAAAGACACGATAGTTGAAGAGGCAAGGTCGCTTTACGAAGTACTCGACCTCAACCTCGGAAAATGCAGGATGTGTGTAGCCGGTCCCGAATCGGCGCGCGCGCTTCTTGATTCGTCGCTTCCTTTAAGAGTAGCCACAAAATATCCGAAGATCGCCAAAGATTACTTCTATAATGTGCGACATCAATCCGTGGAGATCATCAAACTCAACGGATCGATCGAGCTCGCACCGATCGTCGGACTTGCCGAAGTTATAGTTGATATCGTTGAGACGGGTTCAACCCTCAGAGAAAACGGCCTTAAGGTTCTCGAAGAATTCATGCCGCTTTCCGCAAGGATGGTAGTAAACCGTGTCAGTCTCAAGATGGAACAGGAGCGTATCAGAAAGCTCATCGCCGACATGAGAGAAGTGATAGAGCAAAAGGACGCATAAACATTATTACGATAAGAGGAGCTACAATATGAAGATCATAAAACTCGACGAATCGTCGAAAAAAGAAATACTCAGAAATCTTATAAAGAGAAGTCCCGGACAGTACAGGGAATACGAGGACAAAGTTGCCGCGATCGTCGGTGATGTAAGAGAACGCGGCGATGAAGCGATATTTGAATACACAAAGAAGTTTGACGGGTTTGACCTTTCGCCCGCGAACATACTCGTTACGCAGGCGGAGATCGATGACGCATATGAGAAAGCAGGCGAGAAGCTCGTCTCAGTTATCAGAAAAGCTGCTGCGAACATTCGGGATTTTCACGAGCGTCAAAAGGAGCGCAGCTGGTTCGAGACTCCCGCGGACGGGATCTTCCTCGGACAGAAAGTCACTCCCTTAAAACGCGCCGGCGTTTATGTGCCCGGAGGCAAAGCAGCATATCCTTCGTCGGTACTTATGAATGTGATCCCCGCGAGAGTTGCGGGCGTAGATGAAGTCATCATGTGCACACCGCCCGGAAAAGACGGCGTGATCTACGAGGGAACACTCGTTGCGGCAAAGGAAGCCGGAGTTGACAAGATCTACAAGGTCGGCGGCGCACAGGCTGTCGCAGCCATGGCATTCGGAACGGAAAGCGTGCCGAGGGTAGACAAGATAACAGGACCCGGAAACATATACGTTGCTCTCGCCAAGAAAGCCGTTTACGGTAATGTCAGCATCGATTCGATCGCGGGCCCGAGCGAGATACTCGTACTTGCCGACGAAACCGCAAATGCTTCTTTCGTAGCGGCAGACCTTCTTTCGCAGGCAGAGCACGACGAGCTTGCGTGCGCCATCCTTATCACGACGAGCAGTAAGCTTGCCGGGGAAGTGAGCAAAGAGACCGAGCGCATGACGAAAGAGATGCCGAGAGAGAAGATCATCAGGGCATCGCTCGATGATTTCGGTTATATACTTGTTGCCGACAATATGGCTGACGCGATCGAGGCGGTTGACGATATCGCTCCCGAGCACCTTGAGATCCAAACGAAGGATCCGTACGGAGACATGGCAAAGATACGGAATGCGGGCGCGATCTTCCTCGGACCTTACTCGAGCGAGCCTCTCGGCGATTATTGGGCAGGTCCGAATCACATCCTTCCCACAAACGGAACGGCAAGATTTTTCTCTGCAGTGAGTGTTGATGATTTCATTAAGAAGTCAAGTGTGATATCATATTCGAAAGAAGCACTCGAGGCGGCACACGAAGATATCGAATTCTTCGCACGCGCGGAGGGACTTTTTGCACATGCCGCATCCATCGCCGAAAGATTCAAGTGATGCATAAAGGGATTCGGGTGAATCTGTAACCGCGTTATGGTTTTGACAGGAAAACTTAAACCGCTTCTAAAGAGGAGGACAAGATGGGAAGAACTGCTACAGTTGAAAGAATTACAAAAGAGACCAAGATCAACGTGACGGTCAACCTTGACGGATCGGGCAATTCGCAGATCTATACGGGGATCGGTTTCTTCGATCACATGCTCACGCTTTTTGCCAAGCATGCATGTTTTGACCTTGACATAAAGACAGAGGGAGACCTCTTTGTTGACGGACATCACAGTGTGGAAGATACCGGTATCGTGCTCGGCGAAGCGATCAGAAAGGCGCTCGGCGACAAGGCAGGAATAACCAGGTACGGAAATTTCCTTCTTCCCATGGACGAGACCTTGGTGCTCTGCGCGACAGATCTTTGCGGAAGACCTTATCTCGGATTTGATCTTACGTTTACATCGCCTGTTATCGGCGGACTTGACACTCAGCTTATCCGTGAATTCTTCTATGCACTGTCCTACAGCATAGGAGCAAGCATTCACCTTAAGCAGATGTCGGGCGTAAACGATCACCACATAAGTGAGGCCGCATTTAAGAGCTTCGCAAGAGCGCTTAGGCAGGCAGTCTCCTACGATCCCAAAGAAAAAGGGATTCCCTCTACCAAGGGAGTAATTTGATATGATCATACGGATATCCGGTATTGTTAAGGTTTTAACAGTACCGGGATCCGGAGAAATGAGAAAGTAAAAGGAATAAAGTTATGAGGATATACCCCGCGATAGATATAAGAAACGGCAAGGCTGTCAGGCTCAAGATGGGTAACTACGACGACATGACCGTGTACGGTGACGATCCCGTGAAGATCGCACTTGATTTCAAGGCACTCGGTGCCCGGTACATACATGTGGTCGATCTTGATGCGGCCCGTGTCGGAGAATCCGAAAATTCCAAGGTGATCGGAAGGATTGCAACCGAAAGCGGTCTGCCCGTTCAGACCGGAGGCGGAATCAGGACGCTTGAGAATATCGAGACAAAGCTTGCGGCGGGCGTGAGCAGAGTCATCATCGGAACACGTGCCGTTCAGGAGCCTGAGTTCGTCGGCAAAGCGATCGAACGGTTCGGTGCGGAGAAGATCGTTGTCGGACTTGACGCCAAGAACGGAATGGCGGCGGTTCACGGCTGGGAAGTCGAGAGTGACAAGACTGTCATAGATCTTGCGGAGCAGTTCCGCGATATGGGTGTTCAAACCATCGTTTACACCGATATTTCGCGCGACGGCATGCTCAGCGGACCCGACGTGGTCACTACCGAGAAACTTGTTGATATCACGGGACTGGACATCATCGCTTCGGGCGGAGTCGGATCGTCTTTCGACCTTGAGAGGCTTGAAGAGATAGGAGTCGAGGGCGTTATTATAGGCAAGGCCTATTACGAGGGTAAAGTAGATCTCAAGAAGGAAATACCTAAATATTTATAAGTAACTATAAGACGGCCTTCGCTGCCACGTACATTTTTCCAAAAACGCTGACGCCGAAATTGTTTTTGGAAAAACATACGGGCGCGCTCAGGCCAAATTCAAGAAATAAAAGGAATACGTATAAAAGGCATATGGGCGCGCTCAGACCTAATTTTAGAAATATAAGGAATACAGATAATAAAGGAGTACTATAAATGCAGAAAAGATTGCTTGCGTACATCAACGCGGAGAACGGGATCAGGGACAATCTTTTGGAGACGGCTACGCTCTACGAGAATCTCGGAATGGACGGATTGTTCGTCTTTGATCACAGCGAGAACGAGACGGAACGCGAGGAATTTTTACTCCTCGTTAAGGATATGGCGAGAGTTGTCGACATTCCGATCATCATCGGTTGCCGTGTCGGCAGGTTCGAGGATGTGAAGAAGGCTTTCTATACCGGAGCTGCTGCCGTTTCGATCGAGCTCATCGATCTTAAGGACATGGCACTCCTCAAGGAGAGCATCGACCGCTTCGGCGCCGCAAATATATACGTTGAGGCCGACATGACGGAGGGAAGCAATTCTCCCGTACTTGAGGCGCTCAGATCGGGAAGGCTTTCGCCCTCCTGCAACATAATCGCCAAACACACAAGCCGCGATGACGGCATGAAGGATCTGATAGCGCTTTGCGCGGGCGATCTTATCATCCGCGACAGCCTTGTTCGCAACGATATCGGAGCGCTTATGGCCATCGATAAGGTGAGCGCGGTTTCAACCAACTTCTACGAGAATACGCTTCGTATCGATGAAGACGGTGCCGTGAAGCACGGCAATATCATGAAGGTCAAGAGATCGCTCGAAAAAGACGGAATCGAGATCAACACATTTAAGAGTGCGATCGGGTTTGACGACCTCAAGACGGTTGACGGACTTATCCCTTGCGTAACGCAGGATTACAGGACCGGTCAGGTGCTCATGGTTGCATATATGGACAAAGAGGCCTTTGAAAAGACCGTTGAAACCGGTATCATGACATATCACTCAAGAAGCCGTAACGAGCTTTGGGTAAAGGGCCTTACATCGGGACATTTCCAGTACGTTAAAGAGATCAGCGCGGATTGCGACAAGGACACGCTCCTCGCAAAGGTACGCCAGATCGGTGCCGCCTGCCATACGGGCGAGTATTCGTGCTTCTTTAATACAATGGTCCGTCACGATTTTGATGAAAAGAATCCCTATGCCGTTCTCAAGAAGCTTTATGATGTCGTGATCGACAGAAAGAAGAACCCCAAAGAGGGATCATATACGAATTATCTCTTCGATAAAGGGATCGACAAGATCCTCAAGAAATGCGGAGAGGAAGCTACGGAGATGGTCATTGCGGCCAAGAATCCGGGAGCCGAGGAACTTAAATACGAGATCGCGGATCTTATGTATCACATGACCGTGCTTATGGCCGAATGCGGGATCGACTGGGACGACGTTATGGGAGAACTTGCTAACAGATAAAGATTGGGCATGGTAAACGACCGGAAGCCGGAACGGGTGAAAACGACGCAGAGACAAAACGGGTGAAACCGTCACAATGACTTAACGACCGGGAGGGACAGGATGAAGATCACAAACGCAAAGAACGATATCGAGTATGTACTTTTCTCTGAGGAGACGATAAGAGCGAGAGTTGCCGAGCTTGGAAAGCAGCTCACCGAGATGTATAAGGACAGCGAACCGATCATGGTCTGCATCCTTAAGGGCGCATCTATTTTCTATACGGACCTTTGCAGACAGATGAAGACACAGCTGCATATGGACTTCATGGTGGTATCGAGCTACGGTAACGAGACCCAGTCCTCGGGTGCGGTAAGACTTATCAAGGATCTTGACAATACGATCCTCGACAGGGATGTTGTAATTGTTGAGGACATCATCGATTCGGGACTTACGCTCAAATATCTGAAAGAGATCCTTCTTTCACGCAAGCCCCGTTCCGTCAGGACCGTTTGCCTGCTTGACAAATTCGAGTGTCATCCGGCCGAGATCGGTTGCGATATAAGCGGTTTCTCGATCAACGACAAGTTCGTTGTGGGATATGGTCTGGACTATGCGGACTATTACAGAAATCTCCCCTACATCGGAGTTTTGAAGAAAGAAGTATATTCCGACTGAAACTTCAGAAAAACTGCTTGCATTTTGCAGTTCGTGGTGTTAAGATTATATATGGTAATGTTGTATGAAGAGTGGACTGCGAGGGTCCACTCTTTCATTTATGTGATGAGCAGATGCAGTCTCGCATACACGGCTGATGACTGACCGGGCCAATCATATGGGGCTCTTAAAACCCCGAAGGAAAAGCATATGGCAAAAAAAGAATCGTATGAGCAGGCGGCGACGGAACTTGCTTTAAAAGTCACCGGGCCTCTCGGACTCGAACTCGTGGATGTTGAGTTCGTAAAGGAAGGCGGAGAATTTTACCTGCGTATCTACATTGACAAAGAAGGCGGCGTCAGGATCGATGATTGCGAGGCGGCAAGCAGAAAGATCAGCGATCTGCTCGATGAAACGGATCCCATAAGCGAGGCGTACATCTTAGAGGTGAGCTCGCCGGGACTCTTCAGAGTCCTAAAGAAGGACAAGGATTTCGAGCGCAACATCGGAAAAACGGTGCTTATCAAATTCTTTAAGGCGACAGACGGAGAGAAACAGATCCGCGGTGAACTTGAAAGCTTTGATGCATCAACGTTTGTGCTGAAAACCGAAGCAGGCAGCATAAGCGTTCAAAGAGAAAATGTTGCAAAGATCTCGCTCGACCCCGATCTTTCGTGACCATGAAAACAAAAAATATCAGATAAAAGGATAATAATGACATGAAGAATAAGGAATCACAAGACAGGAGGACAAAAGAAAACATGGACGGGAACAAGGAACTGATCGAAGCACTCGACATGCTCGAGAAGGAGAAGGAGATCAGCAAGGAAGTAATGCTTGAGGCGATCGAAACATCGCTTCTTGCCGCATGCAAGAACCAGTTCGGCAAGGCGGACAACATCAAGGTGAACATCAGCCGTACGACAGGTGCGGTCAAGGTCATCGCTCAAAAGACGGTCGTTGCGGAAGTAACAGACCCTTCGCTTGAGATATCGGTTGATGATGCAGGCGCTCTTTATCCCACAGAGGAGATCAAAGAGGGTGATGTTGTGAACGTTGAGGTTACTCCAAAGAACTTCTACAGGATCTCGGCGCAGAAGGCTAAGCAGACTGTTGTTCAGAAGATCCGTGAGGAAGAGAGAAGGATCCTCTACATGCAGTACATCGGCATCGAGCATGAAGTGGTTACAGGTACCGTTCAGAGATTTGTCGGCAATAACATAAGCATTAATCTCGGCAAGGTTGACGCTCTTCTTACAGAGAACGAGCAGATCTACGGCGAGACATATAATCTCGGTGACCGTATCAAGGTTTATGTTACAAAGGTTGAGGACAATTCACGCGGACCCAGGATCACCGTTTCGAGAGCTCACAGAGACCTTGTTAAGCGTCTTTTTGAGGAAGAAGTTACAGAGGTTCGTGAGGGTATCGTCGAGATCAAGAGCATTTCCCGTGAAGCGGGAGCCAGAACAAAGATGGCCGTATGGTCAAATGACCCTAACATCGATCCCGTCGGTGCTTGTGTAGGTCTTAACGGTCAAAGAGTGAATTCGATCGTTGAGGAGCTCAAGGGCGAGAAGATCGATATCATCGTCTGGGATGACGATCCCGCAAGACTCATTGAGAACGCTTTGAGTCCCGCGAAGGTTGTTTCCGTGGACGTTGATGTCTATGAGAAGAGCGCAAAGGTCGTTGTTCCCGATTATCAGCTGTCACTTGCGATCGGTAAGGAAGGACAGAATGCACGTCTTGCAGCAAGGCTTACCGGCTACAAGATCGATATCAAGAGCGAGACCCAGAACGCGGAGGGATATTATTAATGGCAAAGGGCAAGATACCCGTTCGTAAATGTACGGGTTGCGGTGAGATGAAACCCAAGAGGGAGATGGTCAGGGTGATCCTGACACCCGAGGAGAACATCGAGCTTGATCTGACGGGAAAGAAAAACGGTCGCGGCGCATATATATGTCGTGATCGTCAATGCCTTGAAACGGCGCTCAAAACACATGGGCTCGAAAGATCGCTTAAGACCGCCATTCCCGCAGAGATCGCACAGGAACTCGTAAAGGAACTTGAAACCGGACCGGCAGAGGAATGACCGGGGATCGAAAACATTTCCCGGGAGGAGATATTTATGAAGCAGGATAAAGCGTACAGCCTCCTCGGACTTGCCAAAAGGGCAGGAAGGATCGCGGCAGGAGAATTCCTTACGGAGAAATCCGTTAAAGGCGGAAAGTCGGCGCTGTGTATCGTGGCGTGTGATGCCTCGGACAACACCAAGAAGAATTTCCGGGATATGTGCAATTACTACGGAGTTGATTATGTCGAGTACGGAGATAAAGACGGACTCGGACATGCGACAGGAACAGAGATGCGCGCAAGTTTGTCGGTAAACGACGAAGGATTTGCCGCAAAACTCAAGACACTCATTACAGAGAATTAACCCTTATAAATGGGGATTAGGATAACAGAGGAGAACTAAAAGGAATGCCAAGCAATCAAACGATCACAATTCGCAGAAAGGACGGAACAGCCACCAAATACTTTGTTGATGAGAACAACTGGCTTGTCAATGCTCAGACCAACGAGAAGTCTGACATGAGAATGACGGCCGAGGGTATCGTCAATAAGGAGGGTAAGCTGCTCCAGAAAAAGAGCGCACCTGCCGGTGAGGGCTCGCGCAGACCGGCTTCCGGTGAAAAATCGCAGGGAAGTCGCGCACAGAAGCCCGTGTCACAGGTTTTTGACGGACGCTCCGAGAGAGATAAGAGAGCCATTGCTTCTGCAGCGACTCCCTCAGTCAGCAGAGGAAGCAGAAAGGCGCTTACCGAAACCCTTGGCGATAAGATAAAGGGCTTTGAGATCGATACTTCGGCTGAAAGTATAGATTATTCGCAGCTTCCGAAGAAAAAGAAGAAGGAGATCGAGCTTCCTCCCAATCCCCTTAAAGCAGCTAAGGCTGCGGAAACACCTGTCGTCAATGATGAGCAGGAAGAGGTTAAGCCCGTTCATCAGGCAGCACCTGCCCGCAGAGAGGCTCGTCCCGAAAGAGAGACACGTTCGGGTGAACAAAGAGAGCCGAGAGCTCAGAGAGACGGCGCAAGAGACGGCGAGCGTCCCGCAAGACGTCCCGAAGGAGGACAAAGAGGGGATCGTCCCGCACCCGGCAGAGACAGGGGCGGTGCACCTGCAGGCGGTCGTCCCGGATTTAGTCGCGAGGGCGGCAGAGACGGCGGCAGACCTCAGGGCGGTCGTTCGTTCGGCGGCGAAGGCAGAGGCCAGGGCGGCGGTCGTTCATTCGGCGCAGACCGTGGCGGATTCGCAGGTAAGGATGAAGAGCCGGTACGTCGTAATTTCAGCAAGAAGAGCGATTCGCGCTCGGGCGGCATGAGAGATCTTCCGAGCGATATGGGCGGAAGAAGCAGTGCGCGTGCAGACAATCTTAAAGACAGAAGCCGTGATAAGAATCGTAAAGACAGAAATACAGCCTTTGATGAAGACGGCATGAGAAACGGAAAGCAGAAGAAAGATCCCAACCGTAAGGGAGCTTTCCAGAAGCCCGTTGCAAAGCCCAAGGAAGAGGTTGTTGACGATATCAAGACGATCACACTTCCCGAAGTGATCACCATAAAGGATCTTGCCGATAAGATGAAGCAGTCTCCGGCTACTATCATCAAGAAGCTTTTCATGGGCGGCAAGATGGTAAACCTCAATTCGGAGATCTCGTATGAGGAAGCCGAAGAGATCGCAATGGAATATGAGATCCTTTGCGAGAAAGAAGTCAAGGTCAATATCGTTGAGGAACTCCTCAAGGATACGGAAGAAGAGGATCCTTCGACACTTGTTAAGCGTCCTCCCGTTGTCTGCGTAATGGGTCACGTTGACCATGGTAAGACATCACTCCTTGACGCTATCAGAAAGACAAACGTAACCGCACGCGAGGCGGGCGGGATCACACAGCACATCGGTGCATACATGGTTGAGATCGGCGGAAGAAAGATCACATTCCTTGATACACCCGGTCATGAAGCATTTACATCGATGCGTATGCGTGGAGCAAAATCAACGGATATCGCGATCCTCGTTGTAGCGGCAGACGACGGCGTTATGCCCCAGACCATAGAGGCTATCAACCATGCAAAGGCTGCCGGCGTACAGATCATCGTAGCAGTTAACAAGATAGATAAACCCGGTGCAAATGTAGACCGTGTTAAGCAGGAGCTTATCGAGCACGGCCTTGTTTCCGAAGAATGGGGCGGCGACGTTGTATTCGCACCCGTTTCGGCAAAGACCGGCGAAGGTATCGAGAACCTTCTCGAGATGGTCCTTCTTACAGCCGATGTGCTTGAACTTCAGGCAAATCCGAATCGCAAGGCACGTGGTATCGTTATCGAGGCACAGCTTGACAAGGGACGCGGTCCCGTTGCAACAGTACTCATCCAGAAGGGTACCTTAAATGTCGGCGAAAACGTTGCCATCGGCGCAGCACACGGTAAAGTACGTGCGATGATCGATGATAACGGTCAGAAAGTTAAGACGGCAACACCTTCGACCCCCGTTGAGATCCTCGGTCTCAATGCGGTTCCCGAAGCAGGCGAGGTAATGCTTGCCGTATCGGATGAGAAGGAAGCCAGAAATATCGCTGCCGCATTCATTTCGCAGAATAAAGAGAAACTCATTGCCGAGACTAAGGCCCGCATGAGTCTCGACGGACTCTTCTCACAGATCCAGGCCGGTGAAGTTAAGGAACTTAACCTCATCGTCAAGGCCGACGTTATGGGTTCGGTTGAGGCTGTTAAGCAGAGTCTCGAGAAACTCAGCAATGACGAAGTCGTTGTTCGTGTCATCCACGGCGGCGTAGGTAATATCAATGAATCCGACGTTACACTTGCAAGCGCAAGTAACGCGATCATCATCGGCTTCAACGTTAAGCCCGACAACACGGCAAAGGATATCGCAGAGCGTGAGAATGTCGATGTTAAGCTTTACAGAGTCATCTACGATGCGATCAACGATATCGAATCCGCTATGAAGGGCATGCTTAAGCCTATATACGAAGAGCGAGTTATCGCTCATGCGGAGATCAGACAGCTCTTCAAGGCATCCGGTCTCGGCGTTATCGCAGGTTCATATGTGCTTGACGGTAAGGTTGAAAGAGGATGCTCGGCACGTATCTCAAGAGGCGGCGAGCAGATCTACGACGGACCTCTTGCATCCCTTAAGAGATTTAAGGATGATGTCAAGGAAGTTGCGGCCGGTTACGAGTGCGGTTTCGTATTTGAGAAATTTAACGATATCGCCGAGCTCGATCAGGTAGAATTCTACAAGATGGTCGAGATCCCGAGAACCTGACGGATCCTTACATCGGGACGGGGCGAAGCTGCCGCGTGATACGGGGCGAAGCTGCCGCATGATACGGGGGCAAAGCTGCCACGTGATACGGGGAGAAGCTGCCGCGTGATATCGGGCGGGTAAAAGGACTCAATATAAACGTTACACAGGAGGGTGGTCTCCATGAGAAAAAACAGTATCAAAAACAACAGGATCAACCGTGAATTCCAGCGTGAGCTTTCGGAACTCATCAATAACGAGATCAAAGATCCGCGCATTGCGCCGATGGTATCGGTTGTTTCGGTTGAGGTTGCTCCCGACTTAAAGACATCGAAGATATACATATCTGTACTCGGTGATCTTGAGGCGCAGGAAAACACATTGAAGGGATTAAAGAGTGCGGCTCCGTTCTTACGCAGCCAGCTCGCCCATAACTTAAACATGCGTAACACACCGGAACTTACGTTCATAGTCGATCAGTCGATCGAATACGGTGTGAACATGTCTCATCTTATCGATGAGGTGATAGAGGCCGATGAGGCTTCAAAGGCAGACAGCTCTGACGAATGATCTGCCGGAGGGTTTATGTTCGGTAATTGGGATGCCGTAAGATTCGAGGCATCATGAGAGGGACTTAATGGCATTTGATAAACAAACATTTTGGGAGGATATAAGCGCTGCCGGAACGATCGGTATCGCAGGACACATCAGACCCGACGGCGATTGTGTCGGAAGTGCGCTCGGACTGGCATGCTATATCCGTGATAATTTCGGAAAAGATCCGATCGTCTTCCTGGAAGATTTGCCTGCGGCGTTTGCTTTCCTCGAAGGAGCGGACAAGGTTCTTACGGGATTTCCGTCAAGTGAGCCTTTCGATCTTTTTATCGCGGTTGACTGCGGCGACGAGGGTCGTCTCGGAAAAGCCATGAACTATGTAAAAGAAGCGAGAAAGACTTATTGCATAGATCATCACGCTACGAGCACGGGATTCCTTGAGAACAATCTTGTAAAGCCGGAAGCGGCTGCAACGGCACAGATCATCTATACTCTCTGTGACGATAAAGGGATAAGCAAAGGATGCGCCGAAGCCCTTTATCTCGGAATCGTGCATGATACGGGGGTTTTCAAGCATTCCTGCACAACGCGCGAAACGATGGAGGTTGCCGGAGCGCTTCTCGACCACGGCGTATCTTCTTCAAGGATCATTGACGGAACATTTTTTGAAAAGACATATCTTCAAAACCAGATACTCGGACGCTGTTTGATGGAGAGTATCCTTTGTCTCGACGGCAGGGTGATCTTTTCGGCGATAGACAGAAAGACCATTAATTTTTATGGTCTCGGACCCGCCGACACGGAAGGGATCATCGATCAGCTTCGCGTCACAAAGGGAGTTGAGGTAGCGATCCTCATCAGGGAATTGACACCCCGCTCATGGCGTGTGAGCATGAGATCGTGCGAGATCGTTGATGTCGCAAAGATCTGCACGCTGTTCGGAGGCGGAGGACACGTGAGAGCTGCCGGCGCAACAATGAGCGGCTCGAGACGCGACGTGATCAATAACCTCACGGCCGAGATCGAGAAACAACTTTAAGGCGAGACCGAAAACAGATTTAAGGCAAGACCGAAAACAGATTTAAGGCGAGGCATGGACGGAATAATAAACATTTATAAAGAGCAGGGTTACACATCGCATGATGTGATAGCCCGAATGCGTGGGATATCCGGTCAGCGAAGAGCAGGGCACACGGGAACACTCGATCCCGATGCCGAAGGTGTGCTTCCTGTATGTCTCGGAACGGCGACGCGGGTTGTCGAGATGCTCACGGACACTGATAAAACATACGAAGCGGTCGTTCTTCTCGGACTTTCCACCGACACGGAAGATATCTCAGGAGAGATCGTATCATACGGACAGGACAGCCTTTCGAAACTCACCGACGGCGATATTATAGAAGCGGTCATGGGTTTCAAAGGAGAATATATGCAGATACCGCCTGTATATTCGGCTATAAAGCAGGGCGGAAAGAAACTTTGCGAGCTCGCGAGGGAAGGAAAGGAATCGACTCCCGAGGCAAGAAGTGTTAACATAAAAGATATAGAAGTCATGTCCGATATCGTGGACGGAAAATTAAAAAGCGAGACTCGTTTCGTTCGCGCAAAAGACGCGCAGGACGAAAAAGAGGAAGACGAAGCTTCGGGAAGCCGTGCGGGTGCGGACGCCGATATATGCGTTATGCACTTGAAAGAAGGTTCATGCATGGACAGATTCGGTGCGAGCGGCGGATCCGAGGATGACAGGTTCAAACGAAACAGCGATCCCGAATGGGCCAAGAACGAGGAGGTGCTCAATCTTCCGGTCAAAAGGTTCGTGGTCAGGATCGAATGCTCGAAAGGGACATATATCAGGTCTTTGTGCAGGGATATCGGTGAAAAGCTCGGTTGCTGCGCGACAATGGAGAAACTTATCAGAACGAGAGTCGGAAATCTCGGGATCGGGAGCAGCCTGACGCTCGGCGAAGCGCAGGAACTCGCGGGAAAAGGCGAACTTGAAGGTGCTTTGATCGCAACGGATCAGTGTTTTACGGATCTGCCCGCGCTTCATACGAAAGAAAAATATGATCAGGTGCTTGAGAACGGCAATATCATGTTCTTCAGACATTTTAAAGAGTACATCAAAGAGCCGGCTTCACCTGTAAGGGTTTATACGTCAAAAGGAACGTTCCTCGCCGTATATGAATTCGAGGAACGCCGCAAATTGTATAAGCCGCTTAAAATGTTTACATAACGGGGGGAATGGGTATATGGAGATTTACACATATCCTGACATCAATCTGAAAGATACAGCCGTTACGATCGGCAAGTTTGACGGGGTGCACAGCGGACACCGCTTCCTTATCAACGTTCTTAAGGAAAAGGCCAAGGAGAAAAACCTGAAGACCGTTGTATTTGTGGTGGATATGGACGATGACACGTCGGGAAGATTTGACATCGGAATGCGCAAGAAGAAAGAAACGCGCATGCTCACGACCTGGGACGAGAAGGTCAGGAAGTTTGAAGAGATGGGCGTTGACATTGTTGTGCGCTGTCCCTTCACCAGAAAGGTTTCCATGCTCAGGCCGATGATGTTTGCAAAGGATGTCCTTGCAAGAAAGCTCGGCTGCAAGATAATGGTCTGCGGTGACGATTTCCATTACGGAAGACTCGCATCGGGCGATATAAACAAGCTTGAAGTATACGGTGAGAGATACGGCTACGAGACGATAACCGTTGAACGCCTCAAGGCGGACGGCGAGGTCGTAAGCTCCACAAGGATCAGAGAATTGATCGAAAGCGGAAAGCAGGATGAAGCTGACAAGCTTTTGTGATGTTCAAAAATATTTTATTATTTATTGATTGACATATTCGGTCTATAGTTGTAAACTGATCGTAGGTCTAGAGTTATAGACCTACGATCTTTTGCTGTGGAAACAGGCCTGTGCGCAGGGTCAGTGGCTACGGCGATCCCGGCCGGAAAGATCAACTTATTACGAAAACAATGAAAGTGAAAATCCGGACCCCACGAACCTTTGGGCACGTGAGGTCCGGATAAGAAGCATGAAAGACTTTACACCCTAAGACCGGCATACGGACTTGAAAGGATCCCTCGCATGAAGACTTTTTTGGAATTATTGCTGAGAATGAGCGCATACGGAAGCATCGCGGTGCTTCTGGTGCTTGTGCTGCGTTTACTGTTCAAAAAGTTCCCGAAGAAGACGGTCATCCTTTTCTGGATCGTGGCTGCGATAAGGCTCGTGTGTCCCTTCAATTTCGAGACACCCGTGAGCCTCATAAAACTCGCACCGCAAAGCGTCCGAAGCAGTCTTGAGCCTGTCGGAACAAATGATCCGCAAACAATCCTCGAAGATATAACCCTCGGGGGAGATGCGAGTGATCCGCAAACATCCTTCGGAGGTGTGGTTTCCGAGGATAGTGCTGATCTGCGAACATCCTTCGGAGGTGTGGTTCCCGAGGATAGTGCTGATCTGCGAACATCCTTCGGAGGTGTGGTTTCCGAGGATAGTGCTGATCTGCGAACATCCTTCGGAGGTGTGGTTCCCGAGGATAGTGCTGATATGCAAACATCCCGGGGAGGTGTGGTTCTCGGGGAGGATGTGAGTAATCCACAAACATCCCTCGGAGGTGTGGTTCTCGAGGATAGTGCTGATACACAAACATCCCGGGGAGGCGTGGTACCCGAGGATAGTGCTGATACGCAAACATCCCGGGGAGGCGTGGTTCTCGAGGATAAAGGTACGCGCGAATACGAAACGGATGAAACGATCGGATTCGCTGTCACGGCGGTTTCCGAGGCCAACGCATCTCTTACGGGTATCATGTTCATTATATGGATCATCGGTGCTGCCGCGGTCGTTATCTATGTAACAGTCGGCTTCGTAAGAACGAACAGGCTTGTTGCGCGTCTCTTCAGACGTTCCGGCAATTATCTCGAGTCCGAACGGATCAATACGCCGTTTGTTTGCGGCATCTTCAGTCCAAAGATCTGTGTTCCCACGTCGCTTGATATGAGTGAAAAGGATTACATGCTTCTCCATGAGCAGATACATATCAAAAATCATGACGCAATCGTCAAAGCGTTCGCGATTGTTGTGCTTTGCCTGCACTGGTTTAACCCGCTTGTATGGGTTGCCGTAAGGTTGTGCATGAGCGACCTCGAAATGCGCTGCGATGAGGAAGTTGTCGACATCCTCGGTGAAAGGATCAGAAAGGATTATTGCCTCTCGATCGTTAACCACGCGACTGACGACACAAATATCCGCGTCTTTACTACGGCTTTTGCTAAGAAATCTATAAGCAGAATGGAGATCAAGATGAGGATCAAAAACCTGATAAACTATAAAAAAGTATCAAAACTTACAACGCTCACTGTTCTTACAATAGCGCTCGCCGCAACGTTTATTCTCACGTCATGTGCAGACACTCCCGCAACCGAGGCTGCGGTTGCGGCAAACAAAAGTAACGGGGAGATCAAGATCGCGATAGGAGATACATCCGCAGCGGAAACGGGCGATACGATCGTGTATGATACAGGATCAACACAGTCCGGTTCGATTTCTGTTACGGAGGAAGTTGCGGGCGATGGCGAAACCGAGAAGACCTATATCGTAGTCAGCGATGAAAACGAGAACATTGTAAAATATGTCCGCATCGAGAATGAAGACGGTTCGGTGGAGTACAGAAATGTTGAAACGAATGATATCGTCGGTGAAGGTGAGCTCGCTTACAGTATATCAATCAATACGACAGAAGGTGGGTTCGACGTCGTGGAAGGTGAGGATGCGGATGTAATCCTGAAATATTGCAAAGTGTATAATGACGGCATTCATGAAATTGAAAGATCAAACGGCGATAAGTTCCTTACCAGAACCTGCGAAGGTGCATATTTTGACTCGCTTGAGGAATTTAAAACCTTCTATTCCTACGATAATATCAAAAACGTCCTTGACGGCGTGTACGAAACGGGAGATCCTCGTGTTAAGGTTGCTGCGTGGAGCCGGTTTTTAAACGAAGAGGACTGCAAGTCGGATATTGTTGAGGAGAAGAATGGCTGCTACGTCCTCACCAGAAATCTTGATAACGGAAAGATGTATTTCAGCCTGGTTTACGATTGTAAGACACACGATGTCACCAGACTTGAAAATGGAATCCCCGATGTTGTGGGTTAAAGGAATTGTTGCATATCATAAGGCTGTGACCGGAGGGTTGCGGCCTTGTTTTTTTGCAAGATGCAAGGGCGGGGGATGGGCAGAAGATGATGTTTGAGGATGAATGAGGTTGGAAAATGGGGATGTTGAATGATGAGGGTGTTGAATGGTGAGGATGTTGAATGGTGAGGGTGTTTTGAATGGTGGGTTCTGAATGGTGGGTGTGTTGAATGGTGGGTGTGTTGAATGGTGGATGTGCTGAATGGCGGATGTGATGAATGGCGGATGTGTTGAATGGTGGGTGTGTTGAATGGTGGATGTGTTGAATGGTGGGTGATAAACAAGAGTTTGACAAACCTCGGTCCTATAGAAAATAAGTACTTCCTGTGGACCACGAAATTTACGAGATTTGGTCCTTGAGGGGCGAGGATTTTCTATAGGACCATATTTACCGGGAATTGGAAAAAATTGGAAGAAAAACCGGTCCACAGGGAGCATGAATTTTCTATAGGACCAATGATATCATGACACACAACAAATACCTTATTGACATATCCTTTAATCCGAACTTGAGCTTGACACGGACGGAATGACGTTGTATTATATCAGAGCATGCGGACCATGCTCAGGTGTGCGGCTTCTCCCGCCGCCATTCCGGGTTTTGGTTTTCGGTAGAATAAAAAGGAGGTCATTATTATGACAAGCAAGGAAAGAAAAGCAGAAATCGTAGCTAAGTACGGTAAGAACGCACAGGACACAGGTTCAACAGAGGTTCAGGTTGCACTTCTCACAGAGAGGATCAACGACCTTACAGCTCACCTTAAGGAGAACCAGAACGATCATCATTCAAGACGTGGTCTTTTAAAGATGGTAGGTCAGAGACGTGGGCTTCTTGAGTACCTTAAGAAGACAAATATCCAGGGTTATCGTGAACTTATCGAGAAGCTCGGTCTTCGTAAATAATTTAAGCATCAAATCAAAAAACAGGCTCCGCAAAATATGCGGAGTCTTTTTTGTGCGATAAGCGAAGGCCGTCTGTTGCAAGCTTGCTTGCAATTGGATATGATACCATGGTTTGTGGTGAGAGCTTGCTCTCATGAGCAAACAGGGTATCATATCCAAAGCGGAGCGAAGCCTCGCGTACAGACGGCTGAGTGAACGGACATCGAGCGGACTTGTACGCTCGATGTCCCGTCGCATCGAGTAGGAGTCAGCCTACTCGATTTCGATAAACAAATGGAAGCCTGTCAGGTGATAAACGAATAATAAGGAAGCCTGTCAGGTGATAAACGAATAATAAGGAAGCCTGCTAGGTGATAAATGAATAATAAGGAGCTTTGTTTCGTGGAATAAACGGATTTAGAAGGCTGTCGTTACTTATATTCACGGCTTGATTAATACTTGTAAATCAAATAAAATGGATGGGAAGGGGTTAAGTAAAAACAGTGGAGGTTGCGGTATGCGTGAATCCGGAGAAATGTATTTGGAGACTATACATGTGCTTTCTAAGGAAAGGGCTGTTGTCAGGTCGATAGATGTGGCAGATCATATGAATTTTTCAAAACCATCGGTGAGCAGAGCGGTAAACAGGCTTAAGGATGACGGCTATCTTGATATGTCTCCGGAAGGTTTTCTTACGCTCACATCGAAAGGTCTCGAGGTCGCTCAGACTATCTACGAGCGTCATGTAGTTCTTACAAAGATTCTGGTGAAATTGGGCGTCAGTGAAGGAACGGCGGCTGAGGATGCATGCAAGATCGAGCATGACATAAGCGCCGAAACATTCGAAGCTCTCAAAAAATATGTAGCAGGACAAATAGATTAAAGGAAGTAGGTTTCGTGAACATTTTCTGTACTTGCTCCTCGGACGTAAAGACGCGGGGATCATATGAGGATCATATCGGAAACGCGGGACATAAGGTTGTTTCGGGGGACGCGCGCGCACTGCTCGGTGCGGACGCTTTGTTTATCTGCATAAGCGGAAAAGAAAACAGGGATGTTAAAGAAGATCTGAACCTCGCGCTTGACAGAGGTCTCCCGGTCGCTTATGTGATCGAGGACGGCGGCGTGCCCGATTCGGGACTTAGCATTCAGCTCGCTATCGCAACGCGTATACCGGCTGAGGGCGGAAACGAAGCAGCGCCGGGATTGCCGGCCGAAAAGAACGAACGCTTCACAGAGGGCGGAAAAAACGAACGTTTTACAACGGGCGGGGAAAACGAACGCTTCACAACGGGTGGAAAAAACGAACGCTTCACAACGGGCAAGGATAACGAGTCCGCCCAAATGACAAAGAAAGCAGTTCAAAAATGGCTCGAAACGGTGAGCGCGGGGATCGTTGCCGATAAAAAGAGGAAAAAGATAAGGACGGTTCTGGGCGCGGTTGCGATAATAGTATTGCTGGCAAGTGCGGGTGTACTTGCCACGACGCTTATGAACCGAAACGATACGGGCACATCACAGCAACCGTTAACAATACAGGAGCAGCTCGGGATCGATATTGAAACGCTTAAGAAAAGCGAGAAGATCGACCTTTCGGGAAAAGGGCTCGAAGACATTTCGTTTTTATCGGGATGCAAGGAGTGTAAGGAGCTCGACATAAGCGGTAACGCGATAAGCGATATAAGCGTTTTGAGCGAACTTGAGAACATCAGGGTCCTCAATATTTCGGGAAACAGGATCAATGACATAAACGTTCTTTTGACACTGAAAAATCTTGAGGAAGTCGATATCAGGGATAATCCGATCAGCGATTATACGGCGACATCGTTCCTCGGATGCGTTGTTATTCAATAAACGGGCACAAGCACAGGCGGGAGGAAGTTGGGTATGAGCAGACCTACGGCTTACAAAGGAAACGAAAAGTACATTTTTGTCAGTTATGCGCATAAGGACAGCGATGACGTGCTACCGATCATTGAGGCGCTTCAGAGCGCATCGTATCGCGTGTGGTATGACGAGGGCATCGATCCCGGAAAAGATTGGGCGGGTGTCATCGGAACGAACATCGAGAAGGCGGGCATCGTCCTTTTTTGCGCTTCGAAGAAGTCGGTCAAGAGGGATAACGTAAAGCGCGAGATAGCATTTGCGCATGAGAAGGGGATACCCGTTCTCACGGTGACGATCGGGAACGTGAGCTTCCCTGCGGATCTTGAGAAGATCCTTTTCGTAAATCAGACCGTTTCGCTCAGAAGCTTTAAGACCTACGGAGAATTCGTCGATGCGATCGCGGGTGTTTTAAGGGATGCGGGAACATATGCGACCGTGGCCGGAGCGGGCGGGGCGCCTCTCGGAAGGAAGATCATGCTCGGCGCCAAATTAAAGCGCAGGAAGATCATCGTAAGGATCCTGGTTGCGCTCGCCGTTATTGCGGTTTTAGCTGTTGCGACATTCTTTATCGCATTTAAGGATGTCCCCGACGTTATTGACATGGATACGCAAACAGCACGCGAAATGATAGAAGAAGCGGGCTTTGATTGTGATATAAGTAACGATTATTCCGATACATATCCGTTCGGAAAGATATTCGCACAGAGCAGGAACGGTATCAACTTCCGTTTCATGCCCGTCATCATCAGGCAGAGTCTCGGACCCAAGGAAAATCTGACCGATGTGCCCGACACCGTAACACATCATATCAGTGATGCGGCAACCATGCTTATCACCGCGGGCATGAAGAAATTTGAGATCTCACCCACACTCGGCACGGGCAGGGAGAATGCACATGTCGATGCGCAGAGCATACCTGCGGGACTTAGAGTGTCAAGAGACAATGTGATCGATCTTGAGGTCGCAACGGACGGTGGCGAGATCGTATTCGAGATCGCGGGCAAGTACTACGTGATCCGCGGAACCGCACCTGTAACCGTTGATGCGGATGATACGAGCAACCTAGAGCTTTATGACGATCCTTCCGCTGTGCGCGCCGGCTCGGGTGATGATGACAAGAGCGGAACTGACGATCGCTCCACAATTGCCGATACGACATCCGGGGACGATGAGACGGGTTCGGATGAAGCCGATGCAAACGACACGGAAGCCGAAAATGCGAATGAGACTGATAATGCAAATGACGCCGATAATGCGGATGAGGCCGATAATGCGGATGAGGCCGATGAATTGGCAGAGGGTGCATATGATAACGAAGTTGCGGAAGAAGTAGTTCCGGCTCCGACACCGACACCTACCCCTGTGCCTACGGCAACACCGACACCCACTCCCGTACCTACGGCAACACCGACACCTACTCCCGTGCCTACTGCAACGCCTACTCCCACACCTACTCCGAAGCCCACCGCAACACCTACACCGACTCCCGTATCGGCGAAGTACAACAGCCTCGGCGGGAACAAGTGGGAGGTTTATAATCAGGCGGCCATGCAGGAGATCCATGATATGCCCATGACTGCAGCGGAAGCCCGGTCGTACGGTGACGAATGGTTCGAAGGAGAGCACGCCAACGAAACATACAGCACTAACATGAAGATCATGGATGACTTTACGATCAACACGGATCTGGGAGGGCTTTGGACTGTCGAAGTTCCTTCGGGAAGGACGCTTACGATCGCAAAGGGCGGTTTGCTTCAGGCGTGCGTTACTATACAAAAGGGCGCAAAGATCGTTGTTGAATCGGGCGGCAAGCTCTGGTGTACACAGGGTGGTGAAGAGTGCATCATGAATTACGGCACCGTTGATGTCAAGTCGGGCGGACAGATCCAGAGTATGTTCGGAGGAACCTTTAACAACCTTTCGGGCGCGACACTCAATCTGAACGGAACCTTTAACTGCGGATCCGTTATGCATAACGTGACTCCCGACGGCTCGATGGACCGTGCTGTATGGTTCGTGAACAAGGGAACCGTTAAGGGCAGCGGAAAAGCAACCATCTTCGGAGCTTTCCTCGGAAAATATACCGATGAGGAGATAGATGAATTCTTTAACTGGGGTGAGGAACAGCTCGCTGAAAGGCTCGGAAACAGCAGTATCACGACGAGTCAGAACAGGGATTATGATCCGTAACAGACTGTACGCACAAAGACGGATAAGCACAACACTACAGTATACACAACGCCGGATAAGCACAACACTACAGTATGCACAACGCTTTTCCTGCCACGTGTATTTTTCCAAAAACGCTGACGCCGAATTGTTTTTGGGAAAACACACGGTCGCGGAAAAGCTCGTCAACAATTTGGAAGAGTGAAGGAAAAAGAAACGTTGAAGAAACATTGTATTCCCCTTGTCCTGGGAGTTACGGGACACAGGGACATCACTCCTGATGACGCCAGACTCGCCCGGGATGTCGTGAAAAAAGAGATCAAGAGGCTCGCGGCACTTGCTCCCGACACTCCTTTGGAGCTGCTCTCGAGCCTTGCGGCGGGGGCGGACAGGATCGTTGCAGAGGTGGCTCTTGAAGAAGGGATACCTCTCACTGTCATCCTCCCCATGAAGTCGGAGCTTTACGAGGAGGACTTTAACCCCGAAGAGATCACGGAGTACAGGGAGCTTCTCTCACGCGCATCAAACGTCTTCGTTGCGCCCGAGATCGAGGATCACAAAGAAGGTCGCGACTTCCTCTACCGTCAGGCCGGGATCTACGTAGCATCGCATTCACATGTGCTCATAGCGCTCTGGGACGGTTCGGAGCCGAAACGCGGGGGATGCGGAACCGCTGAGACAGTGGACATCAAGCTCAAGGGAAGCCTCGAACTCAGCAAGGCACCGGGCTTTTCTCCCGAGAAAGGCTACGTGATACATATCCCTGTAAGAAGAGGTGGAGTGGAACCTTTCCCCGAAAGGACCATCACACCGAACTATCTCGGAGATGAGAAGACCTTTAACAGAGTTATCGAAAGAACTGAAGAGTTTAACAGGAGCGCCATGAAGCTCGCCACGAAGGGAGAAATCGCATCGCAGGCTTCACTCGCCGGGTCGGAGCATGATACCGGGAACGAGCGCGCTTTCGAGCGTATGTCGAGGGTCGGATGCGCAGCGGATCTCAGCAGTGTGAAGGGAGCCGGGAGACACAGGATCACGGTCGGGTTGATCGCCGTGATGGCGACGCTCCTTACGATGTCGTTCCTTCTTTATGATGAAGCAAACATTCATTACCTGATCGTTGGCTGCGGCGTGATGATCGTGGGTATATACGTTCTGAACCTGCTTGCCCGGAAGCGTGACTTCCATCGCAAGTATCTTGAGTACAGACTGCTCGCGGAGGCGCTTCGTGTTCAGAGCGCACTTATCGAGGCAGGTGTTTATGCCGAGACCTTCGAGATGCTCTCGTGGGCACAGAAGCTCGAGACACCGTGGATCAGCCGTGCGCTGGCTGCTATCTGCATCTACGATCCCGATTCGCTCACGCTGACCGGTACGACTGTCAACTGGATCAACGGACAGCTCTCGTATCATAAGCGAGCTGTGGAACGCGCCAAGGCTCAGTCGAAAGCGAACGACAGGATAGTGCACGTCGCTGTCGCGATCACCGTGGCAGTGTACATGGCGGCACTCGTGTTCGAGATCTTCTGGGCAGGAACCTTCGGAGGAAGCGCGAAGCTAAAAGAAGTCGACGCCGAGTTCGTAAGGACCATCTTCAAGCTTGCCACCGGGTCGCTCTCGGCGATCTCGCTCTTTGCCGGAAGTTATTACGGCAAGCTCTCGCTTGACCAGTGGGCGCGCGATTCCGAAAGAATGGTGCTGCTCTATGAGGAAGCAAACGCAGCCAAGGAGAACTGCCGCGACCTCGGAGAGCTTTGTGTGAGCCTCGCAAGGGAGGAGTTGTCGGAGAACATGCGGTGGTACGCGTACCAGAGCGTAAACAGTCCCGACACGCCTATCAGTTGAACGGCGCGGTGTATCCTTTTGTACTAATGAACAAATTGTTGGATTTGTTGATATTTTACGCAAAATTGTGTAACCGGTAGGATTTTGATAACAATATGGTTAATTCAAATGGTTTTAAACGCAAAGATAGAGACAGTAGATGTGGGTATCGTTTTACAACAAAACGTTGAGGCACGTACAATTATTCTACAGTAATTTTACTTGTAGAAAGCAAATTCAACAGCTAGAATCATGATAGATACGCAGCCCGGGAACAGTCCCGGGGAAAGGGGAATTGTCATGAAGAGAACAGTTTATTTAACGCTTATGCTGATCGGGCTTATGGCAGCCTGCATTCTTACGGGATGCAAATCCGGGACAAAGCTCGAAAACCTTGTCGTTGACAAAGAGAATAATATTATTTCATGTGAGTATGAGGGCGTTAAACGCGAAATCATCGTAAGTCTGCCCGAAACGGCGAAGAATGCTCCGCTTATCGTCATGCTTCATGGGGCCGGGGATTCGGCAGACAACTTCCTAAAATCCTCGGGGTTTGACAAAGAAGCGAACGAAAAGGGCTATGCTGTCTGCTTTATCTCCGGTTCGATCAATTCGAAGGCAGGAAGAAATTCGCGCAGCTGGAACTATGGAAGGATCGATACCGACTATGATGATGTTTCGTTCATAAAGGAAGTGGTAAAGTACGTCTGCGATGAGTATTCGCTTGACGATGATGATGTCTACTGCGCGGGATTCTCGAACGGAGGTTTCATGAACTTCAGGCTCGCGCTTGAGGCTCAGGACGTGTTTAAGGCCTGTGTCAGTGTCGGGGGCGATCTCTGTAAGACTCTCTGGAACAAGAAACCCGAAAAGAATGATGTGAGTTTTATGGCCGTGGCCGGCGAAAAGGACGAGTCGGTTCCAAAAAACGCTGATGGGACGGCCAAGACTTCACTTGATCCCGCGATCGAGGACGTTATAGAGTATCTTGCCGATTCGAACGGGCTCGCAAAGCAGTCCGAGAGCGAAATCGGAAAGGGGTCGACCATAGTTAAATACGGTGCGGACGGTGACAATGATGCCGTATGGTATGTGGTTGTTAAGGATGGGAAGCACGGATGGCCGACAGTGAAACTTAATGATTTCAGTATGAATCAGTTGGTACTGGAGTTCTTCGCAAGTATTAAATGATCATTTCAGGTATATAAACCGAAGGTAAGTAACCGAGGGGTACCGGGTATTGTTACATAAAGTAATAAATGAATGATCATTGACAAAGAGTCTGATAACAGAAAAAGCTATCGGACGGTGGCTCAGTTCTAAGATTATAAGTATATAAGAAGATCCGGGAAGGAGGATTGATCCTGCCCCGGATCTTTGCATTACGTGAACAAGTGAATCTAATTAAATACACGGAACATGAACACGGAATAAAAAGTACCGCAAAAGTTATGTTTTTATATCGGTTTTTGTTGATTTTAGAGCCGAATCGGAGTATCATGAGATGTATATAACGTCGGCATAAGGCAGACGTATTTACCCCAAAGGAGGTACTCATGAAACAGTTTATTAAACGACTTGTTGTTTTTGCTGTTGCTTTTACACTTGTCATCGGCTTATTGCCCGGTAACAGTGCGGAAGCAGCTTCGAAGAAGAGCAAGAAGAAGACGATCGTCGTAACAACACAGGAAGAACTTGTTGCTGCACTTAAGAAGTACGGTTCTTCAAATTCAAAGGTAAAGATCAAGATTGAAACTACCGAAGCAAGTACTTTTACACTCAGCGCAAAGTACAGCTCGGACAGTATTCAGATCGTAGTTGATGCTCCCAATGCCACCATTAAGAGTAAGGCAAAGGTTTCGAGCATTACCATCAATGAAGCAAAGTCCGTTAAGGAATATGCTTCGGGTAACAAGATCACCGTCAACGATGAGAAGCTTACCTTTACCGCCATGGAGAATGCTTCGGTTGAGAAGCTGACGATCGCCTCCGAGACAGGTACCGTTAAGGTTGTCAACAACGGTGGGATCGAGAAAGTTGCCGTTAAGAGCGAAGTTAAGGTCGACTTAACACAGAACGGTGAAATGGGACGTGTTTATGTCGGTGCAGCCGCTGACATAAGCGTTAGCGGAACGTCCGAGGAGAGCCTTAAGGTTACGGTTCAGAAGGATGCAGTCGGTGCGTCGGTTAAGTCCGAAGTTCCGGTCAGTGTTAACGCCTATGCTGACGTTGATCTTACACTCGAGAAGGGTGCCGAGAGCTCAAAGGTCACAATGAAGGAAGAGACCGCGGGCGTTAAGCTTGAGAACAAAACTGAAGAGACGATATCCGTAAAGGATACCGAAGGAAATACCCAAAAGGTTGAAACGGGCGAGGAGATCACCTCGGACAATTATGTCGGAAAGCAGGATGAGACAACCGAAAAGCCCCCTGTTGTCGAAGATGAAAAGAAGGAAGAAGAGAAGAAGGAAGAGGAAAAGAAGCCTGAGCCTACAAATGCTCCTTTGCCCACACCCGATCCCGAACCCTACGTTCCTTATGTAAGTCCCGAAGAACAGTTGCAAGACAAGCTTACAGCAGCAGGAAAATCGCAGAACGACGGAGAAGCATGGCTTACCCAAAACATCACGCTCAAAAAGGATCTTTATGTTCCTTCCGGCGTGGGTCTTGTCCTTGACGGATATACGCTCAATGCAGATTCAAACAAGATAGTACTTGGGCCTGATGCGAGGATCGTATTGTTCCCCGGAAGTAAGCTTATTGTCGGAAATGACCCGTTTATTTATGAAGATGACGGCAAAGGATTCAATCATGTTGAATTCCAGCTTGAGTTTGATGCGTCTATACAGATCGGAGATTACACCATCGTCGGTATTGGCAGTGATTTTGATCCCGTTGCGACAAGGATAATCATTGAAACAAGTCTCAGGCATGAAATGGTTCGACAGTATCCGGAGGAAGAGGTCAGTGATTCAAATCCTGAAAGTGAATTAATTTTTACGGAAAGAAATGTAAGATTCGATTTCATGGGTGAATCGTTCGATATTTTCACCGAATCCGGAACCTATGAAGGATTTGCCGGGGTTTTCGGTGGAGACAGAGCATATTGGGTCGATATGGACGGAGACTACAGGCCGCAGAACGGAGAAACGCTCACAAGCCTTGAGATCAATCCTCTTTCAAATGTTCTTTATGACGAGAGAAAAGTGACGTTTAAGGGTAAAACGATTTATAGTGCAACTGTCGGAGTAGAGGACTGGCTTAATGTTTATCTTGATCCCGATATGGTTTGGTCCGCATTTAAAGCGGTCGAGCAGAAAAGGGCAGTTCCCGACGTTATCGAAGTACCTGAAAAAGAAGGGGATCCTCTGGTAGTTACCATACCTGGGCCGATAACACTGACGAAGAATGTTTATGTTCGCAAAGGTGCTACGCTTATCGCGGATGAGATAAATTATGCCCTGTCAGACCCTGTTCAAGGACCCGTGGGCGGAGATCTTTTGAATGCTCCCGGAATCAGTGTGAGAGGAACTCTCAAAATAAACAGGATCACTTCCACCGGAAGCATTGATGAGAATCAGGAACTCATTAAGATGCAGGGTGCGGACAGTATTCTTGAGATGGGTGGCAAAATCTATAAGATCGATACAAATGATCAGAGATTTACAGATGATCCGAATGCTACCGCTTATTCGTATTTCTGCTGGAATATCCCCAAGCAGTATTATGGGTATCAGTTATACACATGGGAGTTTGAGGAAGGATTTAAAATCCTTTGTTCCAATGATGACGGAGAGAATTTCGTTGAAGTTGTAAAACATCCTTTCGAGGCAGAGCTTGTGACACCCGATACCCTACTTGTAACCAAGGATTCGGATCAGGTTTACAGCCTTATACAGAGCACATCAAGATGGATGGACTGGTCGGATACGGATGAATTTAAAGATGAGATCTATGCCGGCAAAACACTTGATGAGAAATATGCTATAGCAGCCGGTGACAGACTTGACTTCACCTCGGCAACTCTCTCGGCGCAGGATAAAAATGGGAATAAAGTGCCTCTGGTAATAGAGGAATTTGTGAGAGATGAGGAAGGCGAATTAACAGATGAACGCACATGGCTGGAGGTCTGCGGAATGACTCTGACGGCAGATCCCGAAATCACGGTTACATTGGCATCCGGTGCCGAGATGAGAATCAGACGCGGATCGAACCTGATCATGGAATCAATAAGTGCCGATAACGCAGGAAAATTTATTCTCGGAAGCACTCTTAGGAAAAATGATAAGGGCGAAAATGAGATAGACAGATCCGGAAGGATCACTGTTGATTGGGGCGGAAAGGTCACAATCGGAAATTATGTTTTTGCAACACAGAATTATCAAAATGATTTTGATAGCGGTAATTTCGGACTTTCGCTTGATGTAGTTACGGATGGAAAGGGCAGTCCTGTGGTCAGGATGCAGATTCCCGAGAATATCATCATAACCACACTTGACGGCAGCTCTGTAACAGCAGAAGGTCTTAATGCATTAGGAATGAAGATTGAGATCTCTAACAAAGAACAAATGGACGAGAAGGACGAGATCAAACGAAACGGTATATTCCCGTCGATCAGTCTCGGAAATGATCGCTTACTGTTCGTTACAAGAGACGGAGGACAGTTCGCAGAAGGAAAAGTCACCTTCGCGAACTCAAGCACAGATAACGGAGAATTTGTTGCGGGATCGATCGAAGACCTGAAAGCAATCAGCCTCTACATTAAGGGCATTAACGGTGAAGCAGGAAGAGGTTATCCTGACGATAAAGGCATAACCATCTCTTATGTATCGGATAGTGACAAAGTTAGTTTTGATGCCATTACACTTGATCTGATGGGTAAGATTGTATTTAGCGACAATATTACAGAGATCGGCCTTGCTAATCGATCCAAAGTGACAGTTTCGATGGAAGTAAAGAGCGGATGCAGGCTGCAGGTCGGGAGTGATTGTTATCTGGGAACCTCAAAGGTCGACGATACAGTGATCTACGGAAATCTCTCGATTTATGATAGAGGCGTGTTCAGATCTCAGATGGATCATGGGCTCGTGATCGCCAGCGGTGCTTCGTTCCATATCGGGAATGGTCGTTTTGAGTGCGAATGCGTAAGATACCCTGTCGAAGGTCAATCGGAGACTTACAGTTATGTGTTCGGGTTCGCTAATAACAGTGATAATTTAACCTTAAATGGTCAGGGCGGAATCTTTGTATTTGTTGAATATAAAGACGGTGCTCCGGAATTTACCGATGATGAGTTTAATACTCTTTTAAATCATGTCCGAGGAGAAGCTCGCGAAAAACTATCGGTTTATAAGTACACTGAACCGGAACAGCCCGCAGCGGAGGCACCCAGAACGTGAGCTTTGGTGTGAATACTGCCCGGTAAGAGCGGTACAGCCACCGAAGGAAAGACGATAGTACATAATTACAGAAAGAGAAGGGCCTTCAAATGAAGACCCTTCTCTTTTTATGCGCAATCCTGAGTTTTGATACATAATAAACAAATCGACGGAATATTTTTCTTTAATTAACGACAGAGATATGCTATAATAGCAATAAGGGACATTGTTTGTTGCGATTTAAAAAACGGGAGATGAACAAATCATGGACAAGACCGAAGATATTGCAAAAATCAAAAGATATGCCGGACTGGTTCTGGTTTATATTGCATTTATTCTCATAAACATTCTGTTCAATCGGGTGTGCGGGTTATTGGAGATCCCGCTTTATCTTGATTGCATAGGAACGCTTCTTGCGGCCGCGCTTGGGGGATTCTTCCCGGGTATTATCGTCGGCTATGCGACAAATCTCATAAACGCGTCGGGAAGTCCCGAAACGGCTTTTTATTCGTTTATCAGTGTGTTGATAGCGGTAGCGGGAGCCTTTTTCGCCTACAAAGGATATTTTAAAAAGTTCGGAAAAACGATCCTTACCATCCCTGTTTTTGCATGGCTCGGAGGAGGGCTCGGATCGCTCCTTACGTACCTGTTATACGGATTCGGAATGGGAGAGGGTATTTCGGCTCCTTTTGCGGCAGCACTTCTTGAAAAAGGAACGCTAAATGTTTTCTGGGCTCAATTGATCTCTGATTTTTCGATAGATCTTATCGACAAAGCCGTTACGGTTTTGATCGTATTCGCATTGCTTCACGTTATCCCGAAGAAGATCTCGGAATCGCTCGAATTAACGTCATGGCAGCAAAAACCGCTTGACAGCAACGAAATCAAAGCGACACGGGTCACATCGGTTCCTCGCATGGCCTTAAGGACCAAGATCATTCTTATAATCGGAACCGTAATGGTGTTTGTAGCTTTTACGACATGCGTCATAAGCTATGTTCTTTATGATCAGTTCGCTGTGGAGCAGCTGGAAGCTTCGAGAAACGGAGTCGAGATGGGGATGAACGAGATAACTCTCTATGGCGTGAGATTCATCACAAAGATTGCGGCATTGTTCATCGGATTCTTTATCGTTGTGCTTGCTTTTTGCTTATGGTATATGAGATATCATCTCACTTATCCCATAAACGCCATGACATATGCTACCCGGCAATTTGCTTACAACAGCGACAAAGCTATAGAAGAGGATGTAAAAAGGTTTGAAGCCCTGAAGATCTCGACGGGTGATGAGATAGAAACGCTCTATGATGCAGTCAAAAAGACAATGGCCGATACCGTCAAATACTTTGAGGATATGCACGAGAAGGACGTACAGATCGAAAAGATGCAGAACGGGCTCATATACATACTCGCGGATCTAGTCGAGAGCCGTGATAAATGTACGGGCGATCATGTCAAGAAAACGGCTGCTTACGTGAGGCTGATACTCGAACTGTTGCGCGAGAGCCCCAAATACAAAGATATCGTTACGGATGAATATATCGAAGATGTATGCAACTGTGCACCTCTTCACGATATAGGCAAGATAAAAGTCTCCGACCTTATCCTCAATAAGCCCGCAAGGCTATCGGATGACGAATTTACACAGATGCAGAAACATACGGTGGCGGGAAAGAAGATCATCGAGGGTGCGATGGATCTTACCGGAGGATCTTCGGGATATCTAAGAGAAGCGCTTAACCTTGCGACATATCATCACGAAAAGTGGGACGGCACGGGTTACCCCGAGGGACTCAAAGGAGAAGAAATACCGCTGTCCGCAAGGATCATGGCTGTTTCGGACGTGTTCGACGCACTTCTTTCGGAGAGAAGCTACAAGAAGCCGTTTACACATGAGGAGGCCATGAACATCCTAAAAGAAGGTTCGGGTAAGAATTTCGATCCCGAAATAATCAGGCTCTTCTTCGAAAACGAAGCAAAGGTCAGGGAAGTGGAAGAAGCCAACAGAAAACTTGTCTCTTAACAGAGAAGAACCGTCTCGGAGCATAAAAACGATGGAAAGACGTTGCCGTATATACAGCGTCTTTTCTCTTTTTATGCCGTGTGCTATAATCATGACGACCCGGGAAACTCCTCAAGGTTACGACGCGACGGGGGAAACTCCTCAAGGTTACGACGCGACCCGGGAAACTCCTCAAGGTTATGACGCAACGGGGAAACTCCTCAAGGTTATGACGCGACGGAGAAAAATTTTGGCGGAAAGACAGGACGATATGAACAAAAGCGAACATTTTAAAGAACTTGCGGATAAATTATCTAAGACCGGTGACCTTACGGATGAAGAATTCCTTGAGATCATCGAATGCCCCGATACGGAACCGGACGGATTCCTTGCGGAAAGAGCCAGGAGCGTCAGGGAAAAATATTACGGCAAAGATGTATATTTGAGGGGACTTATCGAATATTCCAACATATGCAAAAACAATTGTTATTATTGCGGTATCCGCCGCGGTAACAAAAATGTGGAGCGTTACAGACTGACTGCCGAACAGATCGTTTCGTGCGCCGATCTCGGAACAGAGCTCGGATTCATGACGATCGTGCTTCAGGGCGGAGAAGATCCGTATTTTACGACCGACCGTATGGTTGAGATAATAAAAGCGATCAAAGAGAGACACAGCGACATCGCTGTTACACTTTCGATCGGGGAGTCGGAGAGAGAAGATTATGAGCGCATGTTTGAAGCCGGCGCCGACAGATTCCTGCTCCGCCACGAAACGGCCGACAAGGAGCATTACAGAATGCTTCATCCCGAGGAGATGTCTTTCGAACGCAGAATGAACTGCCTGCGTACCCTAAAAGAGATCGGATACCAGGTCGGTGCGGGCATGATGATCGGTTCACCCTATCAGAAACCCGAACATTTATTAAAGGATCTCAGATTCCTTCAGACACTTAAGCCCGAGATGGTAGGGATCGGACCGTTTATTCCTCACCATGATACGGATTTTAAGGACTGCCCTGCAGGAAGTGTCGAACTTACGTTGAGGCTTTTGTCAGTCATAAGACTCATACTTCCGGATTGTTTGCTCCCCGCCACCACGGCACTCGGAACGCTCGATCCCAAGGGCCGCGAGAAGGGGCTTCTTGCAGGAGCCAATGTCATCATGCCTAACCTTTCACCCACCGATGTGCGTGGAAAATACCTCTTGTACGATAACAAGATATGCACGGGCGAAGAAGCGGCGGAATGCATAAAGTGCATGGAAAGACGCGTCGAAAGCGTCGGATACAGGGTGGCTACCGTACGCGGCGATCATGCTTCTTTCTCAGCGACAACTGTTTGAGTTTCAGACCGGTATTATAAAAGTCCTTTGTGGAGCATCCCGCCCTGCCGCCGCCGGCACAGGCGCATGCACATGCACATGCGCAGGAATGAGCGCAGGCGCAGGAACTGTGAACACAGGAACTGTGAACACACGAGGACCTTGTGGGAGTCGGTATCGGTATGTGTGTTACGTGCACGCGCACATATGTATTGGGACTCGAACCGTAGCGGAATGTTCCTTCGGATGAATAGAGCTCGGGATTGACGATCTCCTTTTCCTCAACGACTTCTTCACTCTCGATAAAGCTTCGCCCGCAATATGCACATTTTTCGGCATTCTCGGGTCTCGGAGCCGCGCAGCCCGGACACTCGGGATAATATTTGATGAGCGTACGTGTTATCTTTTTCTTGGTAGCCGGCTTAGAAGAGAGGCCGGAACCGTCTTTGTAACTTCCCCTAACTTTGCGGAGAACTACTCGTATCAGAATATAGAATACAACCGGAAGCCAAAGCTTTGCTATTATACCTATGAATATCACGAGAAAGCCGGGTTTGTAGTCGTCTTGTTGATTGACGCTCCAACCACCGGTGTATGGACCGAAATTGTCTGAGTTGAGCGATGAATAGCCCGAATAGCCCGAATTACTGTCGTAGGGGGAAAAATGATTCAATATATCCCGGTAATCCGACAGTGTGTTCATATAATCATTCGGCGCGGAAGATGTTGTTTTCGAGTCATTAAAGTTATAGGCGGTTGTCGGATATGTTACGCTGATCTCATCGAATTTCTGACCTGCCGAAAGCGAACCATGCCAGATCAGCCGACCTTCTTCCGTAGACGCACCGTGACTCCAGGACGATGCATTTTCGGCGTTCCAACTGATCGTAAGATCATCAACCGCGATCTCATTAAACCAGCCGGGCGTGAAATAATAGACGGTCTCGCCTTCGGTGAGAACATTCATCTCATACATATAGTCCTGAACGATCTCGAAATCGATCGGAATGATCTCGTCTTCATAATATTGCCTGGTGAAATATATTCGGAGAATATAATCGCCGGGGCCGTTTGAAGTGGTATATAAATCCTTGATGTTGTCGCCGAGTGATCTGCAGGAAATGTTGTGGTCGTTCGGAATGCCGATATCGACCCAATCGACTGCTCCTATCGAATCGTCGAGGACTTTCCACTCGAGATGATATTGCATTGTGAGAGTGGCATCTTCATTGACATCAACAACGATATCGTATTTTATTATCTCATCGGTAGGTGCCGCCTTGGTTCTGACGCATGAGAATAAAAACGTCAATATGAAAACAGTCGCAAGACCGGCAAAATATATTCTCTTCTTCACGTCTTAATGTCACCTCCTGAGCGGGCAGGCTCCGAGCATCAGAGCCGAGTAATCCCTGCGTTTTTTACAAGCCGTACTGTTCCAGATCGTATCCCAGTCATCCCTGAGAAAATTACCGAGGGGATCGCCCGAGAGCCAGCTTTGGCAAGGTACGACATTGCCGCCGGGAGTTATTGCCATGTTGCTGAGGCATGCTCCGCAATTGGGAGTGGAGAGAGCATGCTCTGCGAAAAATTCGTTATCGATCCAGCCGGGGGAGGTGAAGGAGATCTCCATCCCGTTGGCATATGCGTAATCGGCCGCGTCAGCGAGAATATCACTGATCTCTTTGACCGAAAGCTGCAACGATTCGGAGGCGTCCTTGAGCGCGTTACCGGTCGTGATAAGGCCCGAGCATGTCACGTAATTCACACCCTTTTCCTTGAGAAAACGAAGTGTCTCGACGTAGTCCTTGTTGAGCGTGCAAAGCGGTGTGTTGATGCTGAGGCTTAAGCCGGCCTTTAGTGCGTTCTCTATGCCCGCTACCGTATCGTCATAGTGGTTACCACCCACAAGTTTGTTGTGGATCTCTTTGTCGTGCGAATAGAACGTGATCTGTACGCTGTCGATCTCACTCTCGTAAAGCTTCCTGCAGTAGTCTTCGGTGAGCCTGATGCCGTTTGTGTTGAGGCGGGAAACGAACCATCTCGCGTAGCTGACGAGCTCGAAAAGGTCATCACGCATGGTGGGCTCGCCGCCCGTGAATGTCACCTGTGAAACGCCTATGGTACGAAGTTTATCAAGAACTTCCTTCCATTGTTGCGTCGTGAGCTCTTCCTCGGAGGATCCCGTCTGGCCTGCGGCATAGCAATGAACGCAGCACTGGTTGCAATTCCAATGACCCCGTTTTTCCATGGCGCTGACCATGACGTCCATGCGGTGGGGAGCGGTCATGAGGTCCGCATAATCGCCGATGTTCATGTAGCCGATATTGGCAGAGACTTCTTCGCCGTAAGCAACCTGCTTAAAGGTTTCCATCATGGTGTTGATGTCGCGCCGAAGCTTCTTTTTAGATGTAAAGAAAAAGACTTTTTTAACGGCTTTGCATGTGTTTGAGAGGATGTTTTCAACATCCTCGTCGCTTACCTCTTTGCCGTGATATTTGTTGACTTCCTTTATGAATTCGTTAAGCAATATGCTCCACGAATAATTTACCGGAATTATGTCCTGACCGTTTATTATCGCGATGCTTGCACCGGGTTTCCCGTTCCTCATTTTGGGCGGGATCAGATGAATACGTACCACACCCGGACCTTCGGGGTTCAGGGTCATATGATTGATCTGTGTGAAATTCTCCCTCATGTATTTGTTGGGGGTCATGCTCTTCCTCCTCTTCAGATGCGTTTTTTGCGCATTTTGGGACTGTTTTACGGTTTGTCTTTTGGTGCGGTTTTTGCGCGTCTTTTGGGTTATATATCTAACCAAGCTATATTCTAACAAAGAGGGGGGTATTGTGCAAATTATAATGAACGTATAATATAAGGAGTCAGGGGGAGAAAACAGGGATCGGAGGAAAAAATGAACAAATTACTTGTGATCGTGGATATGCAAAACGACTTTATCGGTGACGGAAGCCTCGGAACACGTGAGGCGGCTGCGATCGTTGACGGTATTGTCCGTTATGCAAAGAGTTTTGACGGCAAGGTTATAGCCACAATGGACACACATGCGGATGATTATATGGAAACTCAGGAGGGCAAGAAGCTTCCTGTGCCCCATTGTATCAGGATGACGGATGGATGGAAGCTTAACGGCCGGATAGAAGAAGTTGTTTCCGAAAAGATCGAAAAGGGTACTTTCGGAAGTACCGTGCTCGGTGGGCTTATCGCCGAAAACAAATATGACGTGGTTGAATTCTGCGGTGTTTGCACCGATATTTGTGTGATCAGCAACGCGCTTCTTGCCAAAGCCTTTTCACCTGAGACGACCGTCAGGGTCCTTAAGGACCTTTGCGCCGGGGTGACGCCCGAAAGTCACGAAACCGCCCTTAAGGCGATGGCAGTTTGTCAGATTGAGATTGTTTGAAGAGGCAGAAATGATAAAGAAATCGAGTCAGATAAAAAAAGTGATCGCAGTGCTCATGCTGTGTGCGTTTGTTCTTCCACTGGCCGCATTTATGGATAAACCCATCGCATCACAGGCAGCTTCGAAAAAGCCGAAACTTCCGAGATACGAAAAGTGTGATGACGGAATCTGGAGACTTAGGTCCTTAAAGACCGGCAAGAAGGATAAGAGCGGAAAAACTGACGTAAAGGCAGATGAGACTACGAGTGAAACTGTCGGGACGGAAGAGACGGTCAGGACTAATAAGATAACCGGAGAGCCGGTCGGGAAAACAACCGTGGTCTGCATGTTCGTCGGTGATCTCATGTGTCTTGCCGGACAGCAATATGACGCCGGAAAGAAGGGCAAGTATGATTTCTCGACTTCTTTTGCATATGTCGAACCGCTTTTTAAATCTGCTTCGCTCGTGAGCGGAAATCTGGAAACTCTTGTTTCCGATTCAAATCCCTTGACGAGAAATCAAAAATATGAGAACGACCAGCCTCAATGCAACGGGCCTGAGGCTTACCTTACGGCACTCAAAAATGCGGGGTTTGACATGCTGGTCACCGCGAACAATCATACATGTGACTGGGGACCGGTCGGTATAACAGAAACAAAAACACAGATCGATAAAACGGGTTTCGCAAATGTCGGCACGCATTATAATGTTTCAAATAAGCAGGATGCGGGCGAGAGATATTCGATCTTTGAGATCGACGGGATCAAAATAGCCGTTTTGTCATATACACATTTGATAAATCAGCGAGAAAAGATGACCGCGTCCGAAATGAATAAGATGGTACATCTTTACGACGAAGATACAGTGACGAAGGACATCGTTAACGCCAGGGAAAACGGAGCCGACTTTGTTGCGGTGTACCTTCATAACGGAAGGGAGAATGTTGAAGAGCTTACAAGCACGCAAATCCGTGACAGCAAATTTGTTGCGGAGGCCGGGGCGGATCTGATACTCGGATCGCATCCGCATTGTTTGCAGCCCTGCACCTACATAAAAACTTCCGATGGTCGAAAAGTACTTTGCATGTATTCGCTCGGCAATTTTGTTTCGAGCATGGAAAGGGACATCAACAACGACACGATCATACTGAGGGCCGAGATAACCAAAAATGTCGGCAGGAAGAATATCACCGTCAAGATGAGCAAAGCGTCTTATATACCTTGTAAGGTCATGCCGTGGGACGGTTATCAATTCGTCGTTATGCCTGCAAACAAGAACCTGAACGGCGGTATCTCGAAAAACGCGCTCAAGGAGTCGCGCGAAAGGATCGGAAAGGTCATAAACGGCGTAATAAAGGAGTATGTCGGATAAAAAAGACAGAAAGCACGAAGGATCGAACGAAAGACGTTTGCCGCATTGATCCCTTAAATGGCAGATAATGAAAAAAGAAATAAGAAGAGGAAAGAAAAATGCTATCACCTGAGACGGGAAATAAACTTACCAAATACATATCCGACTACGTGATCTTTGACCTTGAGACAACCGGAATCTCGTACGTCAGCGATCAGGTGGTCGAGATCTCAGCCATAAAAGTAAAGAACGGAGTAGTGACGGATGAGTTCTCAACTCTTGTAAATCCCATGAGACACATCCCGAGACAGGCCTCCGCGGTAAACGGGATCACAGATGATATGGTGGCGGACGCACCCGTGTTTGAGGCAGCACTTCGCGACTTCCTTGATTTTGTCGGCGATATGGTCCTTGTCGGACATAATATAGCCGCATTTGATATGAAATTCATATACAGGGATTCGATGAAGTATTTCGGTCAGACGGTAGGAAACGATTATATCGACACACTTCAGATCTCAAGGATGTGCCTGCCTTCGCTGAGGCATCATACACTTTCGGATCTCGCTGATTATTACCACATAGACACTGCGGGAGCGCACCGCGCGCTTAATGACTGTCGCATGAACCAGCAGGTGTTCGAACGCCTCGGAGAAGTACTTAAAAGCGGGCAGGGACTTGCAAGGAGACGCGCCGGAGCTGTCGCGTTCGGACAAAGTTCGGGTATTGCCGGAGGCGGGGAGTGTGGAAATGCAGGTACCGGTTCTGCCGGAACGGCAAACGATCCCCCGGTCGGAGAGATCAGGGTTTGCCCGAGATGCGGCAATCTCTTAAAGATGAGAAACGGAAAGTTCGGGGATTTCTGGGGGTGTACCGGCTATCCGAATTGCAGATATACCGAGAATGCCTAAATATATCAGACTATCAGACAGAAAAAAGAAGCCGCAGCTCTTTTATTACGGGAGAGTTTGTGCAGTACAATTTAAAATAATTCACAAAGTTTTCACACAAAATTAGCACTCGCCTCTTGACAGTGCTAACAATAGATGGTATAACATAGTCAGAACAAAGGAAAAGAGCAGATTCCAAAATAAGAATCCAGACACGATTCCCTTGATCATGAAACTTATAGTCAAATGTATTTTTTATGAGAAGGAGGAATGACCTATGTTATTACCTAGCATTTTTGGAGAAACTTTATTTGATGACTTTATGGATTTCCCGAAGTTCGAATTCCCGAATATCGATCGTAAGCTCTACGGAAAGCACGCGGCTCATATGATGAAGACCGATGTACAGGAGACAGAGAACGGCTATGAAGTCGATATCGATCTGCCCGGATTTAAGAAGGACGAGATCAATCTTTCACTTGAAAACGGATATCTTTCCGTCAGTGCCGCAAAGGCTCTCGATAATGACAAGAAAGACAAGAAGGGAAAGATAATCCGCCAGGAGCGTTATTCAGGCTCGATGGAAAGAAGCTTCTACGTAGGTGAAAATATCACCGAGGAGAACATCAAGGCAAAATTCGAGGACGGAGTGCTCAAACTCCAAATACCTAAGGAGGAGCCCGCGAAGGTGCCTGAAAAGAAGCTTATAGCTATCGAAGGCTGATGAGTGCCAAGCAAAGCGTCCGACAAAAAGTGCCGGATGCAATAGCCTGATAAGTAACCTCCTTACCGGGGGAACAGACCGGTAAGGAGGTTTTTTTGCGCGATAAGCGAAGGCCGTCTGTTGCAAGCTTGCTTGCAATTGGATATGATACCATGGTTTGTGGTGAGAGCTTGCTCTCATGAGCAAACAGGGTATCATATCCAAAGCGGAGCGAAGCCTCGCGTACAGACGGCTGAGTGAACGGACATCGAGCGGACTTGTACGCGAGATGTCCCGTCGCATCGAGTAGGAGTCAGCCTACTCGATCGCGATAAGCGAAGGCCGTCTGTTGCAGGATATAAAAATTTAATGTGCCAAATAAGAGGAATTGTGATACAATCACTTCTTGTAAGGAGTTTATGGGAGTAATAAGCCGTATTTCGGGAGGGATAAAATGGTTAAGCACGTGATTTTATGGACGTTGAAGGAAGAATATTCCGGAGCTGAGATGGACGTGATCAGAGACGGTATCAAGGCGGGTCTCGAAGGACTTAAGGGACAGATCCCCGGACTTATTGACATCAAGGTAAATATCAAACCTCTCGGATCATCAAATTGTGATCTGATGCTTGATTCAACATTTAAGGATGAGGCGGCACTTAAGGAATATTCGACTCATCCTGCTCATGTCGAGGTCGCCAATACAAAGGTCAGACCTTTTACCGCAAGCCGCGTTTGCATGGATTACGAGGTGTAAAAATTGAGTACAAAAAAGACTTCCGTGAGGGAAGTCTTTTTTTATGTCAATGAAATTTCAGATCTGTTGCCGGGCAAGATCTTTATTTGATCTCGAAATAAAGAGTCTTGCTCTCGGTACCGTAAACCTTCTTGCCGCTCACAGTCTTGTAAGGGATGATGTTTGCGTAATAGTTACCGATCTTCAGGTTCTTTACGGAAAGAGTTCTCTTCTTTGAACCCGATTGCTTGATGGTCTTGTCAATAATTCCGTTGACATCGTTGTTTCTGACGATCCTGACTTCGTAACCTTCGGCACCTTTTGTCTTATTAACGCTGAATTTAGCCGTTGTGCCGTCAACCTTTACGGATACGGAAGGAGCGGAGGTTGCCTGCTTGATCTTGGGACCTACGGCAAAAGTTCCTTTGTAGCCGCAGAAAATATTGTTATAGTCACTCTTTAAAGGAATATAACCCTGATCGATAACCTGTTCGGGCATTGAGATCGTTCCGATCTGCTGAAAATCCCAGTTATAAATGATGTATTGGTCGTGTGACCAGTCTACTGCGTAATAGTATTTCTTTCCGTCCTTGGTTGCGGGATAGATCAGTTGTTCTACATAAAAATCATATGTACCGTAGGGGTGAATAGCACGTTTATCGGTGCCGACAACGGTTAATCCCTCGTCAACGTTGATCGCTTTTTTGCTTTTTGTACCGTAAACTTCAACCGCATAATTCTTTTTTTCGACATTGGGAGCGGTTACGGAAACGGAATCTTGGAAATAAAAGGCGCTGTCTGTATATTCCGCTTCAATGGTGAGAGGAGCATTGGGATCCGTTAATGTAAGGCTTCCCTTGCCGGTAAATATGACGTTCCCGCCATAATAATCACCCCATGAAACGAGATAGCAGAGAGTATTCTTGCCGACGAGCTCGATCTTGAAGTCTTCGCCCATCATGTTTGTAGCGATACATAACGCATCAAAATTGGTGAGCGTAAGGGTATTGGTTTCCAGATCATATTTGGCATTTTTAACGGTAGAGGTCTTATAACCTGTGGCTTTACCGGCTAAAAGATAAGTCTCCGTTTTTGCCGAATCATTGGAAACTATTCTTAAAAATGCATATGAATCTACGTTCATATAGGGTCCCTTAGCGGATGCGGACGCACCTGTTGAGGGGATAAAAAGCAGTGCTGCAAACGCCGCTGCAGCGAGGGCAATAAAGATTTTTAAAGCCTTTTTCATGTGAGTCTCCTTTGTTTGATGATTTTAGTCCCGTTGCGTGTTTTAATACCAAAAAACTTAACACAAATTACAATAATAAACACATTATACATTATTGGCTTCAAAAATGAAATGAATTTTTATCCGACATATCCGAGTGAGAGGATAGTAAAGGATTTGTCCTCGGAACCTTCGACCATTCTGATCTCGACCGTATGCGCCGCACTTTCTTCGGCATCGATAAGCGAGATGACATTGCAATTGTTCCAGCCGCCCGAACTCCATCCGTTGCAGGCTGCCACGGGGTTGCCGTCGACAAGTATCTCGGCCAATCCGAAAGCTTTTGAACTTGAGGTCTTATAGTTGAGGAGAAGCTTGCTGCATGTAAGCTTCATCGTAAAAGGAGCGTTTCCGCCGTCCTTGTCATGCATAAAGTTCAGGGAGAAAGCGCCTTTCCCCGTAAAGAACATGTTTTGAACAGATTTGTCGGTGAGCGTGAAGCTGCCGGCGTCGATCGAAACACCCTCGGGAAGTGAAGCGGGGTCGGAGGTTATAAGCGTTGTGTTCTCATAGGGAACTTTCTTTATTCCGTGTTCGGGGACATCGACTGCAGTTTCGGGGGCTTCTCTGTCAACAAGCCCGATGAGGTGCATGAGGCAGTCGCTCATGATCTGATGTCCGTAGGTCTTCGGGTGATATTCGTCCGAGAAGAAGAGAGCGTCGTCGAGATGACCTTCCGCGTAGGGTTTGACGATGGCATCCTTTATGCTTACCATCGGAAGCTCGTAGATCTCACCCTCGGGGATATAGGTGGTCTGCATGTTCCATTTGTTTTTGAATACCGCAAAGAGCAGGATGACAGCGCAATCGGGATTGTCGGTGAGTGCTCTGTGGATCATGCTCGAATATGCCTGTCCGCGGGTTGCTTCTCCGGAGTCGTTTACGGAGAACTCGATTATCAAAAGGTCGGGGGCTCCGCCGAGAAGTCCGACGATATCTCTGTTGTAGCGCATGATACCGAGTGACGAGGGCGTGCCCGAAAGGCCGGCGTTCACGAATTGCATGTTCTTCGCATCAGCGGGACAATAGTCTCGTTCAAGGGCGGAAGCAAATTTGTATGCGTAGCCCTCCTTGTTTACAACCGCGCCCGCGCCTTCCGTGACGGAACCGCCGATAGCGGCAACACGGATCGTTTCGCCGGCGCGAGCCTTCCCGAGGACTTTCTTGAGACGATAATTGTTTCCGGTTGAAACGATCGATGCTTCAACCATGTTGCTGTACCATTCCTCGTATTCTTCCTCACCGGGGATGATCTCGGGAAGTTCGGGAGCTGCTGCAGATGAAGCGTCAGGTTCGGACGCATCGGAAGCAGAAGCACTTGCGTCAGAGGCGGTTGAAGTATCGGAAGCTGAAGTGCTTGCGTCAGAGGCGGTTGAAGTATCGGAAGCAGAAGCGCTTGCGTCAGAGGCGGTTGAAGTATCGGTAGCGGAGGCGGTTGTGTCAGAACCTGCCGTAGCTGCGTTCTCCCCGCTTTTAACGGAAACGGGAGAATTATCGTTGCCGGCCTGATCGTTACCGTTGCCGGAAGGTGATGAGCAACCCGTGATCATAAGCGTCAATATGAGTAAGATCGCGATAATACATGTTTTTTTGTTCATTTATAGCTCCTTTCAAAAGCAGTAATGATTTATCTGTCGATGCCCGAATAGTATTCCTCGAGATGAGGTTTCGCCGCTTCGTAGCAATTTTTGAGATCGGGGTCGAAGTGCTTGCCCATGCCTTCCGTAATGATCTTGTCGGCGGCTTCGAATGACATGCTTTCTTTATATACACGTTTGCTCACGAGAGCGTCATAAACATCGGCGATGGCCATGATGCGGGCTTCGAGCGGGATAGATTCGCCCGAAAGACCCTCGGGATATCCGGTGCCGTCCCAACGTTCATGATGATAATGGGCAATATTTTCGGCAACGGTCTTGAATCCTTCGTTATCCGTAACCTTAAGGATCTCGTGAACTATCTTGGCGCCTTCTGCCGCATGGGTCTTCATGACAGCGAATTCCTCGTCGGTGAATCGACCGGGCTTGCGAAGAATGGCGTCATCTACGGCGATCTTGCCGAGGTCATGCATTGGAGCGGCTTTTATGACATTCGAACAAAAATCGTCGGAAAGATCGAAGCGGTTGTCTTTCTTCATTTCGTTGATCAGCAGGCGAACGCATTCACTTGTTCTTTTGATATGACCGCCGGTGGAATTGTCACGGCTTTCAACCATGGTCGCCATCGAAAGGATCAGGTTGTTGTGCATTTCCACGATGTGAAGCGTCTTTTCGTCGACTTCGCGCTGAAGGTCGGCGTTGTAGTTGTTTATCAGGGCAATGTATTTGCGATGCTTTGTTTCGTCGACTGCCGTGATCTGCCAGCCGTGTTTACGTACGCCGCCGCGGAGACGGCTGATGTGTATCCGGAAGAATCTTTCGTCGTCACCTTCTCCCGTTTCAAAGGAGATGGAAGATCTGCCGTTCTGCTCATAATCGTCGATCCAGTTATCAACGGTATTTTTGACATCGCTGTCAGCGAAAGGCTTGTCGATCGCCTGATCCTTGAGAGAAGGGAAGAATTCCTTGGCAGCCTGATTGCTTCCGAGATAAAGCCGCTCGTTGTCGAGCAGGATGACGCCTGTACCGGTTCCCTTGATCATGGCATGTGCGGCGGTCTCTTCAACGTCGTAGAGCCTGAGCCTGTCGGAGATCAGAAGGAACACAAAAAGCGCGATCGTGTAACCGGCATTGACAAGCTCTATCTGAATTCCGAAACGCTTGTTGAAGAGGTAGCTTATAAGGCATATGAGCTGCGGGATATAGAGAAGTCGAAGCATGTGGTTTGATACTTTTTTCTTCTTAAGTCCCGTATAAATGATCGCAACGAACGATGCGATGGCATAGGCGATGATGCTGATAACAAAGACGGTATGAAGGGGACCGTAAGTTTTTTCAAAGACGGGAACGCCGTCAACAATGGAGAAAGTGATATGTCTGTAGAACAAAGAGCCTTCCCCGGCGGTCACGACGAACGTATAGAGCAGCGTGCAATGCGCGAAGATCGCGGCACGTACGAGCCTTGATACCTTGAGCTCGCAAAGATCGAAGATACTGTTAATGATGAAAAAGCTCAGATAACATCCTCCGATGTAGCTGATGCGTGTCGCCATCAGCGCACCTTCGAGTGATTCGCTCATGGACATGAGAAGCGCACCGGTGTTGGTGATCGGGATGAGGATGAAAATGATCGTTATGTATGTGTTGTAGCTCTTGTGCCATTTGAACATGTATATGATGGTCAGGAGCACGGATATGAGAAGTGTGACTATATAGTAAATCATGTTGTATCCCTGTGGTTGTATGATGGTCTGCTATGCGGCGGGGAAACAAAAATGCCGCGTGCGGTCAAAGTTCACATCTAAACGAAAAATGCAGTGTGCGGTCAAAGTTTATATCCAAACGGAAAATGCCGCGTGTGAATAGAGTTTACACCCAAACAAAAGTAAATACAAGGAAAGCAATTTTTCTGCAGGGGAACGTTTACAAAATGTTAATTTGCTCAAATCGCGGGTTACATGGTAAAATTTTTGCATTAAACTATATACGTCATCGGCGCTTGCCGCCGATAGGTTCGTGGGGATTAAAAGTGCAGAACACCGCATAACAACGCGCACAAAAGGGTAGGGTTGGTTGACTGTCTTCATACTTTCCGGGGAGGGCTTCTATGTATAAGATCGACAAATACGCTGAAAAACAGGCAGAGATGTGCACGAGAAGCGGAAGCATCGAGCCAGAGCTTTACAACAGATACGGGGTTAAAAGGGGACTCAGGGACCTTAACGGACAGGGTGTCGTCACGGGTCTTACAAATATTTCGAAGATAACATCTTTCAGGGATGTTAACGGTGAGCTTGTGCCGTGCGACGGCGAGCTTCTTTATCGTGGCTATGATGTGTGCGACCTCATAAACGGTGCCGCAGGCAAAGACATGATCTACGAGGAAGGTGCGTATCTACTGCTTTTCGGTGAGCTGCCGACGAAAGAGCAGCTTCAGGAATTCCATGATGTTATCGCGCGAGGCATGACATTGCCGTCCAATTTCACACGTGACGTTATCATGAAGGCGCCCGACTCCGATATCATGTGCACGATGACCAAGAGCATCCTCACGCTCGCGAGCTACGACGAGCGCAAGAACGATCTCGATATCCCGAACGTTCTGAGACAGAGCATCAGGCTCATCGGCAATTTCCCCATGCTTGCCGCATACAGTTTCCATGCTTATAACTATTATAAGAATTGCGACAGCATGTTCGTTCACAGACCGGATCCGTCGCTTTCGCTGACACAGAATTTCCTCAGGCTTTTGCGACCCGATATGAAATTTACAGAGATCGAGGCAAGGACGCTCGATGTTGCGTTCCTGCTGCATATGGAGCACGGCGGAGGTAACAATTCGACATTCACGACGCGCGTGGTGACCTCGTCGGGGTCCGATACATATTCGGCGATAGCGGCAGCCATGTGTTCGCTAAAGGGCAGCAGGCACGGAGGCGCAAACCTCATGGTCATGCAGATGATGGACGACATCCGAAAGAATGTCGGCGATACCGATGATGAAGAAGAGGTTGAGAACTACCTGACGAAGATCGTCCGTAAGGAAGCCTTCGACAGGAAGGGTCTCATATACGGAATGGGTCATGCCGTATATTCGCTTTCGGATCCGCGTGAGCGAGTGTTCAGGAGCTATGTTGAGAGTCTTGCCGGCGAGAAGGGCAGAGAAAAGGACCTGAGGCTCTATGAGTCGATCGAAAAGCTCGCGCCGCAGATCATCGCGCGTGAGAGAAAGATCTACAAGGGTGTCAGCCCCAACGTCGATTTCTACAGCGGTTTCGTTTATGAGATGATGGGCATCCCGAGGGAGCTTTACACTCCGATATTCTCGGTTGCGAGGATCGTGGGGTGGAGCGCCCACAGGATCGAAGAGCTTGTCGCCAACAACAAGATCATCCGTCCCGCATACAAGAGCCTGATCGAAAACAAGAGAGCGTACGTGGGGATCGAAGACAGATAAAGAAGGATATCCCGAGATGATAAAGAAAGATATTGAAGAAACTACAATCTACAGGAAGGCCGGGGATGTCGGCCTTCTTGAATATAAAGCCTTAAACGTATTCGACGGGATCGTTAATGCGTTCTCGACACGCGAAGGAGGCGTGAGCGAGGGGCAATATGCGACCATGAATTTCAGCGTAACGATGGGCGACGATCCTGAGAGGGTTGCCGAGAATTTCAGGATATTCGGGCATGCGATAGGGGTTGATCCACAAGACATGGTATATGCCGATCAAAAGCATACGGATCATGTGATGGTCGTAGGGTCCGAACACAAAGGAATGGGCGTGACACGCCCGAGAGGATTTAAGGCTGTGGACGGCCTTGTTACGAATGAGCGGGGAGTGTGCCTTGTTACGTCATATGCGGACTGCGTTCCCCTCTATTTCTACGACCCCGTGCATAACGCGATCGGACTCACACATTCGGGCTGGAGAGGCACCGTAGCGAAGATCGCCGCGAAAACGATCGGACTGATGCATGAGATGTACGGCACCGCTGCGGGGGATCTTGTCTGCTGTATCGGACCGTGTATCGGCAAGGAGTGCTACGAGGTGAGTGAGGATGTCGCAAAGGAATTCTCGGCGGCATATACGAAAGAGCAATACGAACGCATATGTGAACCGAGAGAAGAGGCGGGGAAATATCTTGTCGACCTTCCGCAAGCCAACCGCGAGCAGTTTATCGAATGCGGCGTCCCTTCGGGAAATATCCGGATGCCCGATCTTTGTACGGCATGTAACTGCGGTCTGCTTCATTCGCACCGTGCGACGGGCGGAAAACGCGGCGGGAATTGCGCATTTTTGATGATAAAGAAATGATCGTTTCGTAGAATAATGTACATACGGGCATTTATCGGAGCGGGGCTTTTTGTAAGGAGCCTACTACTCGAGTTGAGTGTTTGGCCTGAAGGCCTTGATCATTCCCTTCGGGAATCGAAGAGGCGAGGAATCAGATGCGGTTAAAAACCGCATCTAAAGAGGAGTGTTTATGGGAAAGTATGTAATGTCATTTGATGCGGGGACAACGTCGGAAAGAGCGATCGTTTTTGACCGCGAGGGGGCAATAGTGAGCGTTGCGCAAAAAGAGATCACGCAGATCTATCCGCAGGTCGGATGGGTCGAGCACGATCCGATCGAGATATGGTCGGCACAGCTCGGAGTAGCTGTTGAGGCGATAGAAAGAGCCGGCATCGGAGCGGAAGACATCGATGCGATCGGTATAACGAACCAGCGCGAGACGACGATCATATGGGACAAGACTACGGGACAGCCCGTTTATAACGCGATCGTATGGCAGTGCAGGCGAACAGCCGATCGTTGCAGGAACATGGCGGACAAAGCCGAAATGATCCGCGATAAGACGGGACTCGTGCTCGATCCGTATTTTTCGGCGACAAAGATCGCCTGGATACTCGACAATGTCGAGGGAGCGAGAGAACGGGCAAGACGTGGCGAGCTCCTTTTCGGAACTGTCGAAACATGGCTCATCTGGAAGCTCACGAAGGGCAGGCGCCATGTGACGGATTACAGCAACGCGTCGCGAACAATGCTCTTTAACATACATACCCTTAAGTGGGACGAGGATATTTGCGATCTTCTTGATATCCCGATGAATATGCTGCCCGAGGTGGTAAGTAACAGCGAGATCTACGGAGAATCCGCTCCCGAGCTGCTCGGCGGAGCCATCAGGATAGCGGGGGCAGCGGGAGACCAGCAGGCCGCGCTTTTCGGACAGAGAGCATATACGGCCGGAGACATAAAGAATACCTACGGAACGGGATGCTTCCTTCTCATGAACACGGGCGATAAGCCGGTGCGCTCGGAACACGGGCTTGTGACGACGATCGCGTGGGGAAGAGCGGGCAGGATCACATATGCGCTAGAGGGATCGGTCTTTATGGGCGGTGCCGTCGTTCAGTGGCTGCGTGACGAGCTCGGACTCATATCGAAGGCGTCCGAGACTGAGGAACTCGCGCAGAAGGTTCCCGATACGAACGGATGTTATATCGTGCCCGCGTTTACGGGGCTTGGCGCGCCGTACTGGAAGCCCGAAGCAAGGGGGCTTATCTCGGGACTCACAAGGGGTGTCGGGAGATTTCACATCATCCGCGCCGCGCTTGATTCGATCGTTTATCAGGTTAATGATATCGTGACCGCGATGAAACAGGACGCGGGGATCACCTTTAAAACTTCGCAGGAGAGCTCTGTGGGCGGTCGGGAAGGATCATATACTTTACGAGTGGACGGCGGAGCTTCGGTGAACAACTTCCTCATGCAGACTCAGGCCGATATTTGCCGAACACGTGTCGTAAGACCCGCATGTGTCGAAACGACGGCGCTCGGTGCCGCGTATCTGGCGGGACTTGCGACGGGATTCTGGACCGAAGATGATCTTCGGCGCGAAGCAAAAGGCGAGACTGTATTTGAACCGCAGATGGATGATGCGGAACGCGAAAAACGTCTTGAGGGATGGAAGAACGCGGTAGAGATGCTACTCAAAGAATGACAGGGTTGAGTGACCGTGAAGCGGGAGATGTCGGACGGATCATGGAACATTGAGCTGCCGGACAGATATTTGACGATAAATGCAGCGAAGCACATATGGAAAAACCTCCGCATTTCTGCGGAGGTTTTTCACTTTCACCCTAAAACCGAACAGATTAGTTCAAAACTAAATCCGAGACAATAAGCAAATTGATATCTGACACTCTATTGGCGGACCGCCCTGTATAGGCGTTCGACCAGGTTGGCTTTGACTTTTGCTTCAAAGTTTGAAGCAACGGGGATCAGTTTGTTCGTAACGGAGACAAGCTTTTTGTTTTCGATCGTGCGCATACGGTCGAGATTTGCGATATATCCTCTGTGGGTTCTGATAAATTCGGGACGGGAGAGAAGTTGTTTTTCCACGTCCTGCGAACGCACGGTCAGAGGTGATTCCGTCTCGTCAACAAAATGAAGAGTGCAGCGTTTGTTCCCTGTTTCAATGAATTCTATCTTTTCGTACGGAATGGAGTATAAGGTCTTCCCAAGAAAAAGAACAATGGATTCCATTGAAGGTTTGGTATCACTTGTACCCATGTTTTTCCTCCCTGAGCATCAGTGCTGAAAGGCTCCCTGAAAGTGTTCCGGATTTCCTGATTAGAATTCTATCTTACTCCGGGGCGAAAACCATGAAGGAAACATAAAATGTCAAATTTTTGTTGTGAAATGTTCATGCGCGCAGATTCGTATGAAGTCGTTTGATAAATTCGTCATGGACATTTTTCGCGAGAAGCCGCGAGATCGGAACGATCTTTCCCGAAAGCGAAACAAAGGAATTGCCCTCGAGAGTCTGCATGAGGTCGAAATTAACGATGAAGGATCTGTGCACTTTATAAAACCCGGGATGAGAGAGAAGGCTTTCTTCAAAGTCGGACAGCCGTCCCGTCACGGACTTTTCACCTCCGTCCGATGTATGAAAAGTAAGTGTTCTGTTGTTTACTTCCAAAAATTCTATGGTATTGAAAGCGAGACTGTAGACCGCCTTGGGTGTCTCGATGGCGAGTACCTCTTCGGCGGTGCGGAGGAGCCCGATGTACAGACTGTTCAATGTATTATAGAGCCTGTCCGCATCAACGGGTTTGAGCAGATAGTCATAGGCCTTTATCCTGTAGCTCTCAACGGCAAATTCGGGACTCGATGTGAGAAAGATGATAGGGATCGATTCGTTATGCTCCCGAATGTCATGTGCGGCTTCCATGCCGTTAAGGCCCGGCATGAGGATGTCCATGATAAGTGCGTCATAAGCGTTTTTTTCCATGGCACTGATAAGTTCGAAGCTGCTTTTAAAGCATTGATAGCGAAGTTCGCGGCCGTCGGGGGTTCTGTAGTCCCGAAGCACCGCTTCAAGCCGTTCGAGCTCTTTTAAGTTGTCTTCACAGATGCCTATGTACATTTTACGGAATCCTTTCGTTTTATTGCTGCCGGTACGTGACAGTTGTTATTCTTTGGGGCTGTCCATTTTCATAGAAACAAGAAGCTTGAATTTGTCGCCGTCTATGCTGAAATCCGCGAATCCGGAATGTGTTTTCGCAATGTTTATGATACTTCGTGTGCCATAGCCGTGACCTTTCGCTTTGGTATAAGGGATGCCGTCGACCATATTGACATAATCGTAGCAAGTGTTATCCACCGAAAAGATGAGCATCCGGTTGACTTCCTTAAGCTTTACGTCAAGTTCGCGCTTTTCGGGGGGAACGTTTTTAAGGGCGTTCATGGCATTCTCGATCGCGTTCGAGACCATGGAGCAAAGCTCGGTCGTTGCGAGCGGAAGTTCATCGGGAAGTTCGATCTTGATGTTATATTTGATGCCGCTCTGCTCGGCTTCCTCGACAAAATGCGAGAGCAAAAGGTTGAGCATCTCGACATTGCAGAAGCGGCGGGGCGTGATGGAATCGATGTTTTTGACATTTTCACGGATATAGTTCTTTATCTCTTCGATGTTACCGGCCTCCGCGAGCTGAAGAAGGTAATTCAGGTGGTGACGCATATCGTGTCTGTATATGCGCGCGGCTTCCTGTGTACGCATCAGCGATTCGTATTCGACTTCGACGACCCTGAGTCTGTTTTCGGTCGCGTTTTTGTCGTTCATCGCTTCGTTCTTACGGCGCTGTTCGTGATAGAAAACGCATATGAATACGAGTTGTGTGCAGCACATCACGAACGGGATGAACTGAACGATGTGGTATTCACCGGAATAAAGCCAGTCCGACCACTTGGTCGTTATGAAATTAAACAGGTAATATATTGCCGGTACGGTTGCCAGGAGATATGCGGTCTTTTTGTCGCCGGTTATAAGGTCGTTCATGGGTTTCATGGCATATTTTAAGAGAACGACGGCGGCAACGACGGAGAGGAGCAGATAAAGACCAAGTTCGATATAGGGCTCTCCGAATGGGATAAAAAGCGCGTATTTTGAAAGAAATCCGGGGATCTGGCAGCACATATAGGCGATCAGAGTGGATATTACGGCAACACTTATCTTCATCCCGAAAGTGATGCATAAAAGAAGAACAAGTATCAAATGTGTATGGACGGGGTACCAGTCCTGGGTTTTGTCGAATGCGAAGACAGCAAAAAAGACGGCTTGCACCACACCGAGTGAAAGCAGGATCAGAAAAACTTTTCCGATATCCTTCTTTGTACGAAGAACGCCTGAAAATGCAGAGGTGATGAGCACGCCAAATATCAAAGAGATTGCATATCTGAATACTGTAAAAAATGTGTCAGCCATTTAGAGACTCCCTACCCAAAATAGGATTGTCGGACCGGCCGTAAAAAGAGAGTTCGTCCGTGAGACCGGGAAACGACATCGGTACGGGACGCGTTATATCAACATATGGTGAAACGGTTCGCACCCGTACCGTATAATACTATCATAACGGGATATAAAAAGCAAACACCGAAAGCCACTGTTTTCTAAGGAAAACCCGTGTTTACAACAAGAGGCGCAAGTGCCCGAAAAATCAGGGAAGGAGAAGATCCAAACGAGAAAAACTTTCTGTTGACATATTCCACAAGTGGAATTATAATGCGTTTGTAAATATTCCACTTGTGGAATATAGAGACAGAGGAATGAACATCACATATGCGGACGCCCGGCGCGTGAGGCACAACAAAACTTTGAGAGAGGGGAAAAAGGATGTTAAAGCATGGGATTCTCGGATTGCTCGGTTACGGCGACATGACGGGGTACGAAATAAAGAATGTATTCGAAGATTCGTTAAGCCACTTCTGGCAGGCGCAGACGAGTCAGATATACAGAGAGCTTCAGGCACTCGAAAAGAACGGATGGATCACATCGACAAGGGTCCCTCAGGACGGAAAGCCCGACAAGAACGTCATATCGATAACGGACGGGGGTCGTGAGGAGCTTAAAAAGTGGCTTGACGAAGAAACAGAAAGCAGTATGATAAGGAATCCTATGCTTATGAAGACATTTTTCAGGGGCGAATGCTCCATCGATGAGAACATTGAGTATTTTAAACACCTGCCGGAGCAGGAATGCCGGGTAAAAAGCGACAGAGCGGAGATCGAGAAGATGTCTGAAGAATATAAGAATTCGGTCGACGATCCCTTAAAAGCGCTTTACTGGAAATTTACGATAGATTTCGGAGTGATGTACGGAAAAATGGTTCGCGAATGGAGCGAAAACTGTGTAAAAGAACTCGAAAAGATCAAGAAAAGAGGATTAAAGAAATGAAGATACTTGTTATAAACGGAAGTCCCAAAGGAAAGGCAAGCAATTCTTTAAAGCTTGCGAACAGCTTTGTCGAAGGTCTTATCGGGGAAGCGGGAAAGAAGGAAGAAGTGACCCTTGACGAGGTACATGTTGCGTCGGCAAATATCGAGGCTTGCAGGGGATGCTTCGCGTGCTGGAAGAGCACACCGGGGGTTTGCTGCATAAAGGACGATATGAAGGGCGTCATCGAAAAGCTTATCGCTGCCGATGTGATAGTCTGGAGCTTTCCGCTCTTTTATTACAGCGTACCGGGGATCCTCAAGAATCTCATCGACCGCCAGCTTCCCATGAACCTTCCGTTCATGGCAGAGCGCAAAGACGGCTACGGCAGCGGAAGCCACGAAGCCAGATTTGATATGAGCGGCAAGAGACATGTGCTCATCTCGACATGCGGTTTTTATTCCGCCGAGGGAAATTATGACAGCGTCAGATTGATGTTCGATCATTTCGTCGGCAAAGGAAAATATGAGACGATCTTTTGCGGACAGGGAGAACTCTTCCGTGTAAAAGAGCTTTCCGCAAGGACCGGTGAATATCTTTCGTACGTCCGCGATGCGGGAGCGGAATTTGCGAACGGGGGCATAGGCATTGTTACGAGAGAAAAGCTTGAGACACTTCTTTACCCGAGAGACGTATTTGAGCAGATGGCTGACGCAAGCTGGGGAGTAAAGAGGGAAAGCGCCCGGGCGGGAGCGGCAGAGAAAACGGCGGAGGACGATCACCCGAAAAACGAGGAGGAAAGTCCTGACGGAAGCGGAGAGAAAAGAGAGGACAGAAAAGTGATGAGCGATATGAATACGGAAGATGCCATCTTTACGAGACAGATGGCTGCTATGTACGACAGTTCAACATGGAACGGAAGCGACAAGGTGATTGAGATCAATTACAGGGATCTCGCAAGATCTTACCAGATCCTTCTCGGCAAGGACGGCAGTGAGATCTTCACGGACGGCAGCCTCACTGCGACCACGCGCATCGACACCACCTTTAAAGTCTGGACGGCGATCTCAAGGGGAGAGATAAACGGTGCGGATGCCTTCGCAAAACAGATGTATTCGATCTCGGGAGACTTTTCGTTGATGATGAACTGGGGAAAGATATTCGGAAGGCACTGAAAAATGTGTGGAAAAGATGTTCGGATGGTGTTGAAAGAATATCGGGGAAAATAATCGGAAGGCATTTAAAAAGTTATGGTCACGATCGGGGATAATCGTATATAATGGTATACAAAAGTTGGTCCGGGAACAAACCGGGGGGAGATAGAAATGAAACTTGTCGATCTGAAATGCCCGAATTGCAACAGCACGTTGGAACAAGAGGGGGAGAGTCTCGTATGCCCTTCTTGCGGGGCGGTCTTTGCCATTGATTACGATGATTCCGATGTTGAGCATGAACGAATTAAAAGCGAGGCGGAACTTGAAGAGAAGAGGCTGGAACACGAGAAGAACATGCTCGAAAGAGAATATGAGCTTCGCGAACAGGCCAGGATCAATGATGAAAACAGAAGGCTTGGGATTGAAAAGAAGCGCGTTTCCAAGAAAACCGTATGTATCATTGCGATCGTTATATTATGTTGTTGCGGTCTGACTTCATATCATATGACGCGCGAACTGTATATGGGTCATGTTAATAGCGGTTCGAGCCGGGATCAGAACAGGGGCACGCCCACCGTGACACCTACACCCACCCCGAGACCGACTCCCACTCCTTCACCGAACTATAATGTCACGGCGCTTGATGTTGCCGGACAGATTGACGATTTTATCGAGTCCGGAAAGATCATAGAGATGAATGAAAAGGAATGCTGTGAATGGACAGATGGCACAAAACTCTGTGTGTACACACAGACGTCCGTCGAGGTTGAGAACGCTTTTATCGTGACAAACATCCCCGACAAGTCACCCTCACAATCAAACAGGCTCGTGGTCTTCTACAAGATAACATGGAACAATGATACGAAAGGCGACAAGATATGCTACGACGCCGTATATTTTGAAGGCCTCAGGGTAAATCCGAACGGAGGAGGAGCCATAAGCAATTTTACGGGCAAAACGATCTATAGAAGCGAAGCCGGCTGGGGTTGGCCTCTTGCAACGTGTTTTGAGGATTATAAACAATGCTACCGCGAAAATGTCACCGCGCTCGGAGGAACAGTCGAAGAGATAACGACAGACGGACCCGAAGAGACCGACGGTGATGCCGAAAGTATCGAAAACGACTGAGAGGAGAGTTTTACAACTTCCTCTTGGTTGACAAATAAAAAACCGGGGTATATTATAGCAGGACAGACTTTCCGCGGAAAGCCTGTCTTGAGTTTTTATAGGTAATTGGATGAGTTATGAGTAAGAAAGAAAACAAAACAAAAAACAAGAAGGACATTTCCCGCGGCAGAGCGATAAAGAACAACTTTTTTGCTCTTAGGCTGATCGGAAAGATATGTCCGGCTTTTGTCATAAACGCCGGCACGGAGATGTTCCTCGGATACTTTGAATGGCTGTTCTACAGTGCGTTCTTTATGAGATATGTCATCGATTCACTCGATAACGGTGAGCCTTTTTGGCATATCATGAAGTTTGTTATCATCGTAGCGGTCGTCATGTTCTCGATGAACCTCTACGAGCGCATTCTTGCGGGAAGCTTTTATCCGGTGGCGGGTGCGAAGATCAATAAAGGCTTATACACGAAGCTTTTCAGAAAAGCCAGAAAGGTTGAGCTCGAGTGTTTTGAGGACAACGAATTCTATGACAAGTACACGCTTGCCATGGAGAAAGCGGACGAAAGACTCAGCGAGACCGTCAAGGCTCTCTTTAAGACGATCTGCGGAGCGATCTCGAGTGTTTGCGCATTCTATTTCATGTATCAGGTCGACAAGATCTCGGTGCTTTTTATCATACTCCCGATCATCGGCAACTTTGTCTTCAACAGAAAGATAAGCCACCTCGATTATGCGAGAAATAAGGACATGGCGCCTCATAACCGTAGGATCGCCTACATAAACCGTGTTATGTATCTTCCCGAATATGCCAAGGAAATGCGACTCACGGGAGTGTTTACGCTCATGAAGAAGCAGTACCGTGAGGCGATTGGCGGGCTTGCAGATGTTACGAAAAAGTACACGAAGAAGGCGGTTCTCCTTCACTGGTGCTATGTTATGTTCACGTTCTCGTTCATCTTTGAGGGACTCCTTATCTACGGCGCATATCGAACGATCTGGGGCGAGACGATGACTCTTGCCGAGCTTTCGGTCATGACGAGCATGATGGTTTCGACGACATGGATCCTCATCGGATTCACGGACTCGCTTATGGCACTTTTCAGGAACGGACTTTTTGTTGAATACCTCAGATCGTTCCTCGAGTACAAGGAAAAACTTCCCGAGGACTATGCGGGAGACGATCCCGGAACCAAGATCGAATCCGTTGAATTTAAGGATGTGTCTTTCGCATATAAGGACAAGACCGTTATCTCACATCTCAACATGAGATTTGACGGCGGCGGGACATATGCGCTCGTCGGACACAACGGTGCCGGCAAGACGACGATAATCAAGTTGCTACTGCGTTTCTACGACCCGACCGGGGGAGTGATACTCCTCAACGGACGCGACATCCGCGAGTACGACCTTAAAAAGTACCGTGCGCTTTTCGCGACGGCATTTCAGGACCACAGGATGTTCTCGATGTCCGTAATGGAAAATGTCGTGATGGGCGAAGACATCCCCGAGGACGAAAAAGAAGCGAAGGTTGTTGAAGCGCTTAAGCTTTCGGGTGCCTACGACAAGGTCATGTCGCTTCCGAAGGGACTTGAAACGACACTCACTCACGAGTTCGACGACGAAGGCGCCGTGCTTTCGGGCGGCGAATTCCAGAAGATCGTCGTGGCGCGTGCGTTTGTTAAGGAATGTCCCGTAAAAGTTTTCGACGAGCCCAGCAGCGCGCTTGATCCGATAGCCGAGGCAACGCTCTTCGACAATATTTATGATTCGTGTAAGGACAATACGCTTATATTCATATCCCACAGACTTTCATCCGTTCAAAACGCGGACCGCGTTTACCTCCTGTCGGAGGGCACGGTCAAAGAAGTCGGAACGCATGCAGAGCTTATGAAACTTAACGGTCTGTACGCCGATATGTACACGAAGCAGGCAAAGAATTATCTTGCGATATCGACTCCCGTGCATAAAAGCGACGCGGATGCGGCCGTTTCCGTGGAAGGGGGTGCTCTGTAATGAAAAGGATACTGCAGAATCATCTCTTCCTTTGGAAGCTTTGTTTTAAAACCTGTCCCGGGTACATGATCTATTATCTGTATGACGGATTCAGGTATCAGATGGTCGTGTTTGTCGAGCATGTGCTCGGTATCAGATACGTCCTCAAGTGTGCGGAGCACGGCGAGCCGTTCTGGAAAGCGTTTATGTTCATAGGCATTGTTCTAATCATAAACATGATCCAGATAATCCCGGACGGATATTTCATACACGGCTGGAGCTTCCGCAGCAAACCGAAGCTTTATGCCGCGCTTAAGAACAAGATGTACGAAAAAGCGTCGCAGATCGACCTTTCGTGCTATGACGATCCTGCTTACTACAACGACTTCGTCCTTTCCGTGGCGGAATCGGAGAGCAGTATCGACAGGTTCCTCGTGACATGCAATACGCTCATGCAGGGGCTTACCGTTCTGTTTACGACGGGCGTGTTCTTCCTTGTTACGGACGCGACGGGCGTTTTGTTTGTCCTTGTTTCTTTCGTGCTTCGTTTTGTTATGGCAAAGGTTCTTAACAAGCTTAACTACAAAGTGCGCCTTAAGGTTAACCCGATCGAACGTAAGCGTAACTACGTGAGCCGTGTTTTCTACCTTAACGATTATGCGAAAGAGCTGAGGCTTCATCCGAGAGTCGGAGATAAGCTCGAGAAGGAATTTGAGGAAGCCAACGATGATATAATCAAAGAGCAGAAGAAGGTTGGCAAAAAACGTACCTTCCTTATCTTCTCGAGAGATTATCTTGTCGGCGATTTTATAATGGATGCGCTTTATATCACATATCTCGTATTCCAGGCTGCAGTAACACACTCGATCGATTACAGTGATGCCGTTATTCTCTTTAACAGAGCGGGATCCTTAAGGGGCGGTATGGCAAGAATGGCCGATCTTATCCCTCAGGCACAGGAGAACAGCCTTTATGTCGATAAGATCAGGAAATTCCTTGATTACGAGCCCATTATCAAAGACAAGGTCGGAGAAGCCGTTCCCACGGAGGGATCCGATATCGTACTTGAGAATGTGACGTTCAGATATAACGAAAAAGCGGATCCCGTCATAAGCGATATCTCCCTCAGAGTAAAGAGGGGTGAGAAGATCGCGATCGTCGGATATAACGGCGCGGGCAAGACAACTCTTATCAAGCTCCTTATGCGTCTTTACGATCCGGCACAGGGGCGTATCGTATACCATGGAAAAGATATCAGAGAATTCAATCCGAAAGAGTATCGTCATCGTATCGGCGTAGTCTTCCAGGATTACCAGCTTTACGCAGCTTCTCTCGGAGAGAATGTCGTGATGAAGGAGACACAGTCACGGGTTGCGGAAGACGAAGTCGTATCGGCGCTTGAAAAGGCCGGTTTCGGTGAGCGGTTCAGGACACTTCCGCTTGGCCTCGAAACACAGGTTACCGCGGAATTTGACAAGGACGGTATAAACTTCTCGGGCGGCGAGAGCCAGAAGATCGCCATATCGCGTGCATTTTATAAAGATGCCGACATCCTTATCATGGATGAGCCGAGCAGCGCGCTTGATCCTATCGCCGAATACGAACTCAATAAAGCTATGGAGTCGGCTGCGAAAGGCAAGACCGTGTTCTATATTTCACACAGACTTTCGACGACGCGCGACGCGGACCGTATCATATTGCTTGAGAACGGACGTATCGAGGAAGAGGGTACACACGAATCACTTCTTGCAATGAACGGTAAATATGCGCAGATGTGGAAAGTTCAGGCGGGACGATATCAATAAAACCGGAGATACATAGAGATCATGAGCAGGAAAAGCAATACCTACCGTATGGGTAGGCAGTAATAACAAAAAACTATCACTGACGATAAGAATCAGAGATTTTTCAAATGCTCATTGTTATGGTACTATCAGTTCAACAGATAACAAAGTACCGAGGAGGACAACGACTATGAGTGAGATCAAAGAAAACGCACTGGAATTGATCGGCAATACACCGATACTTAAACTTAACGGTTATTCAAAGAAGAGAGAGATCACGCAGGCAACCGTACTTGCAAAGCTTGAGTACCTTAATCCGGCGGGATCCGTAAAAGACAGAGTCGCACTTTCCATGATAGAGGATGCCGAACAGAAAGGCCTCTTAAAACCCGGCGCGACCATCATAGAGCCTACATCGGGCAACACAGGTATAGGACTTGCCTCAGTTGCGGCAGCAAAGGGTTACAAGGCTATCCTTACACTTCCCGATACGATGAGTGTCGAGAGGAGAAATCTGCTTAAGGCATACGGAGCGCAGATCGTTCTTACGGAAGGCGCGAAGGGCATGAAGGGTGCGATAGAAAAGGCCGAAGAACTTAACAAGGAGATCGAGGGATCGATCATACTCGGACAGTTCGTAAATCCCGCAAATCCCAAGGTACACAGAGAGACTACGGGACCCGAGATCTGGAAACAGACCGAAGGCAAGGTTGATATATTCGTAGCCGGCGTAGGAACCGGCGGAACGGTTACCGGAGTTGGCGAATACCTCAAGCAGCAAAACCCGTCCGTTAAGGTCATTGCGGTTGAACCCGCAACAAGCCCCGTGCTTTCGAAAGGCACGTCCGGATCTCACAAGATACAGGGCATCGGCGCCGGATTCGTACCGGATGTTCTCAATACCAAGGTCTATGATGAAGTGATCGCCATAGATAACGAAGATGCTTTTGCGGAAGGAAAAGCGTTCGCGGTAAGCGAAGGTATCCTTGTGGGTATTTCTTCGGGAGCTGCCCTTAAAGCAGCCGAGATCCTTGCAAAGAGACCTGAGAATAAGGGAAAGACCATAGTGGTACTTCTTCCCGATTCGGGCGACCGCTATCTCTCGACACCTCTTTTCAATTCTTAAACGGAAGGATATGTTTAAACACATATATGCGTCATAAAAGCTCCCGCCTCTGCCCGGACTCTCAAAAAGCCGGCACCGCGCGGGGGCTTTTTTGCCGACCTGTCCCGTAGAACGATTTTTGTTACCGCTTTGGCCTTTGCTCGAAAGAAAAAATTGAATAACGGCCTGAACTGGGTTAAACTTGAAAAAAGATCGAAACACAAAACCGGAGCGATAAGATGGATATGACGTTTAAGAAGGCGGAGGAAGTCTGCCGACAATTTGATATCAGCGGGATCATATCCGTTGAACCGACGGATATCGGTCATATCAACAGCACACATATCGTGCATACGGAGAAGGGAAAGTTTGTTATGCAGCGTTTGCACGGAGGGCTTTCCGCTTCGAAACTCGAACATAATTACCTGATCTATTCGAAAGCCTTTGACGAACATGACTGGCTCTATCCCGTCTGGCGTAAAACCGTCAGGGACGGATACTTTTATACCGATGAAGAAGGCTTCGACTGGAGGATATATCCGTTCATAGAAGGTGAGATACTTAGAACTGCGCTTACCAAAGAGGAACTTTACGCATGCGGGCGGGGACTCGCAAAGATGCACATGATCTTTGGCACCATACAGGATGAACCTCTCGCCGTTTATCCGAATCTTCACAATCTTGCATATCATTATGAAAGATATATGCGTGCCATATGCGCCGGGGAAACGGAAAGCGGAGGAAGAGCGCGTGATGGGGCGGTGGAGGAGATCATAGCGGCCGACATAAGCGTTATGCTTGAAAAAAAGTCGATTGAAACATCGATCGTTCACGGTGATACCAAAATCTCGAATCTTTTGTTCGGGAACGGAAATGTTGTGGGATGCCTTGATCTCGATACGTTCATGAAGGGTTCGCTTCGCGAAGACCTGGCGGATTGTATACGTTCGTGCTGCACGGGAAACGGGCGGTTTGACAGGACCGCGGCAGGACATGTCATGAGCGGATATGCCGGATCGCTTGATGCGGGTCTGTTCGGAGAGGATCCCTGCGACGAAAAAATGCTGCCCGGCGTGTTTGATAAGATATGTTTTGAACTGGGTCTGAGGTATTATACAGATTTTATATCCGATGAGAGACATTTTGACGAGAAGTACCCCGGATATCGGCTCGAGAGGGCAAAAAGCCTGCTTTCGCTAAGGTGGAGCGAATAAGGTCACGGTCGAAACATCCGATGGATTTTTGGTGATTTTGGTTGTAAAATCGGTGTATAAATGATACTCTCAGTTAGAGTTAAAACAAAAAACGGTGGTGGAAAAATGATAACTGCAATTCTTACAATTGATGATGTGCCTTCAATGAACACTCCCGCGATCGTGGACTTCCTGAATTCAAAGGGGATCACCGCGGTGATGTTCGCTGTCGGAAAAAATATCGAGGAACGATACGACAAAGCCGTATATGCGCTTCAACACGGCATGATCCTCGGGAATCATACATATTCGCATCCCTACATGTCGAAGATCTCTTTTGAAGAAGCCAAAGAAGAGATCGAGAAGAACGAGAGAGTTCTTGATAAGCTCTATAAGGATGCGGGAGTTGAGAGAAAATACAGACCGTTCCGCTTCCCCTACGGAGACAAAGGCGGAGAGAACAGAGGCGCTTTCCAGAAGTACTTTAAGGAGAACGGTTTCAGCAAGCTGAAGGATACGCATCTTCCTTACGAATGGTGGCGCACCGAGGGTCTGAGCGAGGAGATCGATACATTGTGGACATTCGATTTCGCCGAATACAATATCCGTCTGGGTTCGGGATTTACCGAGGAAGACGTATATAAGAGGATAACGGACGATTATCCGATCTACGGCGGGTCGCTTTTTAAGGACGGCAACAACCACATCATTCTTCTTCATGCGCATGATGAAACGGATGAACTTGTACCGAAGTATTATGAGAAATTCATAGGTCGTTTACTTGATAATGGCGTTACATTTATTGAACCGGAGTTTATGTGATGAAAAAAGTATTTTTGATATTCCTGGTACTGGCGTTGATCTTCGGCACAGTCGGATGCGATTCGGATAAAAAAGATACGAACGACACGGCGACGGAGGTTAAGGAATCGAAGGAAAAGGCTTTAAATGACGGGACAACGACAGAAACCACGGAGCAGACCGCTTCGGAACCCGTCGTGGCAAAAGATAAGATCGATGACGAACAGGCGCTTGCAGCGGTAAAGAAATATTGCCGCAGCAACAATCCCGATCTAGAGGAGATTGAAAAAGCCGGAGAGTATCCCGTTTATTGGGAAGTGACTTCGAGCACCGAAGATGAGATCGTTGTACTGTACAGGTCATACACAGCCGCACAGATCCGCTACTATATCGATCGTGGGACAGGCGACGCGTATGTTACCGAGTTCGTGCCCGGTATCACAGACAAAGAGGAACGCACGGACGAAAGCTTTAATATAAAGGATTATATCGATTGACAAATAAAGTCCCGCCTAAAGCGGGACTTTGTTATTTACATCGCATTAAAGAATGAAGCAACGAAGATAACGGGCGAATTCCAGTAGATCGCGACTTCGTTTGTATCGGCGGAAGGTGTCTCGTCGAGATAGTATTTGGCAGCGGGCGTGTCACCGAGCCGTTCCTTGGTTTCGGGGTACGTCCATTTTTTGTTTGGCCCGCCGACGATAAAGCCGGGAACCGGAGCATCGACCCCGTCTGCGCCCGAGGGTCTGTGATGGGGATTTTGGACACTGCGATGTCCGAGACCCGTAACGAACGAGAGGTCGAGAGCGTTAAGACCCAATGAATAATCGATCTGGCTAAGCGCGCCGTTACGCATGTCCTCTCTGCCCGTGAGCATGAAGTTCACGACCATTGTCATGGCGTTGTTCATAAGGTTTATGACACTGCCCCATACATATTCATCGATCCTCAGCGCGGTCCTGTATTTGGAATCGTTGACTTTGTGAAGGACGTCTTCGCTTCTTTTTAGGAAATCTTCTTTGAGCTCGTCATATAAAACATGTCCGGCCTTTTCCTTCAGGAAAAACAGGCAGGTCAGGGCACCCAGACCGCCCACGTTTGACCATCCGAATTCTGCGAGGTTGAGACCCAAAAGCTTCGGAGTATGGAAGAAAGGATATTTTTTGTTGATATATGCTACCGCCTCTTCCTGTTTTATCATCATCTGTCTGAAGACCATGTCTTCGGCGGGAGCCTTATCTGCATTTTTTGCGAAGATATAAAGCTTTTCGGCCTCATCGATATATGATCTCTCACCGGTGACCAGATACAGCTCGCACGATGCCCAGAATAATTCGTCGACAACTCTCGTGTCGTTATAAGGACCCGTGTTTACACCCTTCGGGTTCATATAAGGAACAAAATCCTGATTGGCGATAAGCCACTTGTATCCTTTTACGGCTGCATTCAATGCGTTCTCGGAAAATGCGGGATCGAACTTTTTATATGTTCTCGAGGCAAGCGCGAGAACCGCCGTCGCGCCGGCTGTGGCGGTATACGAGGGCGGGATTATATATTCGGGATCGGTATCGTCTTCGGGCATTATAAAAGGCGCAAAATGGTCTTTGGTAAGCTTATGATGGAAAGCACCGTCTTCGCACTGCATTTTGAGGATCCAGTCGAGCTCATAACGCGCTTCGTTCAGAATATCGGGAGTACCGTTGCCGGTTTCGGGGATATTAAGGTCATCCGAGCAACCTTCGCTGAACAGGAGATATGAATAAAGCATATGGGCAACGGTCACTGCACCGGGGCTCACATATTTGCCGTAGTCGCCCGCGTCGTGCCAGCCTCCCGTGATCGTCTTCTTTATCGATCTGTCTTCCCAATCGGTTGCGGGAGCGGTGTGACACGCTTTGTGGGTAAAGAGCCCAGCATATTTTTCCTCGAGCTCGCAGCCGCAACGCTGGTAATAAAGTCCCTTAATAAGGCTGTTCACCAGTGTCGGGTAGGGTTTGTCCGAAACCTCTATATCAACTGTGTATTCTCCGCTTTTTAATGTGTATGAACCGCTTTTGATATCTCCAAGATCTAAAATATATACGTTATCGCCCGAGGCCTCATCAAATGAAAGACCGGGGACAGGGTATTCGGTTAAAAGATTCCCGCCGTTATCAAAGAGATAAACAGGTTTTTCGTCCAGAACGGCAACATATTTGGGAAGACGTGTCCCGTAGCCGAGCTGGTTGACTCTTATGGGATTATTGACAGATCCTGCGTTTGACATGTATACACCTCAGTTCTTTTGTTGTCTAAAAGAGTATATCATAAAAGACATGAATATAGATAATACTTTTTTTGCGCACTTTTTCGCTTTTTGAAGAGCACAACTAACGGTTGCATAACTCGTCAAAATAACACTTGTGATTTAGAGGAGAGAGCGGTAATAATAGGGTAATCTATGTTTGAGAGGGACGGAGAGAACATGGATATTTGTATAGCTTAGGTGAACAAGATCACGCATGTTTCCGTGATCCACAGAGAGGAAAGGAGCAAGATCAATATGGAGAACACTATCACTGCGCCGGTAATCAGAGAAGCAACAGCGGATGACGCGGAGGAAATGATATCATATTTGAACATCGTCGGCGGAGAATCCGATAATCTCATGCATGGGGCTGACGGGTTTAAAGTACCGGTCGAGGGCGTAAAACGACGCATTCAGGCTTTTCATGACGCAGATAACTGTGTTATTTTGATTGCTGTGGAAGATGGGAAGATCATAGCCCGGGCAGAGCTCGACGGCTATCCTTTTGCAAGATTACATCACAATGCCAAGCTCTCAATTTCGGTCAGAAAAGATCATTGGAACATGAAGATCGGCACAATTCTGATGACAGAGATCATTGAACGCGCGAAAAAAATGAATCTGCATAATATTGAGCTGGAAGTAATTGCTGACAACAAGGCGGCCATTGCGCTTTACCATAAAATGGGATTCTCAGATGTCGGAGTCTACAAAAACTGGTGGTTTGTGAACGATGTATACAGCGATGCGATCGTTATGCAGAAATGTTTGGATGACTGATGATCAGTAGGGTATGAAAATGCAACTGCGCAGGTGATTATCTGTATTATGAGATTGTGCCAGAGGGTACGAATAGATCGGAAAGGAAGTAAGAATATGAAATATCAATACAAAGATATGCCTGAAAGCTTGAAAGGAACATACGGAGATTTTTCCAGAAATTTTGGTTTCTCATGGAAGGAATTCGTGGCGACTGTTCCGTCTCCGCTGTTTCTTGTTACCACATACAAGTCCAATGGTATGCCTAATGCCTGCATGCAGTCTTGGGCAACCTTTACAAGTGCCGATCGTGGTAATGGTTTTTATGCTGTCCTGGCCAGCGTGAATAAAAACGGACACCTGTACAAAAGCGTGAACGAGACAAAAGAAGCCGTTATCAATTTTATGTCTGAAGAGTACCATGCTGCGTGTATGGCATCGATTAAGAACAATCAGTTTGAAGCAGATGAGATCACTGCTTCCGGCCTGACTGTCGAAAAGGCGTCATGGGTTAATGCTCCTATGGTTTCGGAATGTTTTATGAACCTTGAATGCAGGTTTGTCTGGGAAAAGGAGATCGTACCGGGTGATGATCATGTTATGCTCTGCCTTGAGGTAGTCGGTATTCATATTGATGAAGATCATATGGCCGATCGAACCGGAGAAAAAGGAATTCTTTACAATATTCACTATCAGATGAATCCTGAAATGGTTACAAAGAAAAATCATGATTATGCTGCAGTTCTTAAAAAGAAGATAGATGTTATGGAGTATTAATACAGTTATGGCTTAAGTTATCAGTTTATTATTCTATATATTTAAGATTGGAGACTAAAAATGGGTAAGATTTTTAATGTAGAAGACAGACAAAATACATTGGATTACCTTCTTTCGTCTGCCGAAGAGTGTTCTAAGATAGTATCGTTAGTTCAGGTTGGCTCCGGGGCCGAAGGATTTCACGATGAGAAATCCGACCTGGATTTTGTTGTGGCATATGATTCCAACGATTCACAGACCTATGTTATGGAATATATGCATCGGAAGATTACCGAGAAATATAACCTTTTGTTCTTCGCACAGTCTGAAGAAAGACATCTTCAGGTATATGTTTTGGACAATCTTTTGGAAATAGATATCGGTTTTGGCTGTTATGAACATGCAGCGGCTTTAAAACCTGCATTTAAGGTTCTCTTTGATAATTCCGGAATGGTTGAATCGAAAATGGTTAAGTCCCGAGAGGGTATGGATGAACGCATATATGGTGACAAGCAAAAGAAAGACCTTGAAACAGCCTGTAATTATGTCTGGACGCACTTGATGCATGCGGCAGTAGCTATCTATCGAAACAACTATTTCCGTGTGGTAGGTGAACTTGAATTTGTCAGAAAGATATATATTGATCTTGTCGGAGACCGATACAAGCTTGAGAGTACTGTGAACCGTGAGATAGATAAGTTGCCTGATTTTGAAAAAGAAGCTATCAAGAGTACTTTTGTTTTCGGTGAGAGCAGGGAGATATTATGGACCGGTCTAATTAATCTGACGAACTTGGTATATAAGGAATTGGAAGGAAACAGTGTGCCGATATCTAAGGAAATGCTTTTTGAGTATTATAGTGAGATCTGCATACCCGTTCGTAAGAACGGTTCGGCTTTATAGACGGGAGGGTTTTAAAGATGGATAAATCTGTTTTTGAATGGCTGTTGGAAGAAACAAACCCTGAAGTAAGGCTCAGAACGCTTATTGAATATGAGAGATTACCTGAAGACAGTGAAAGCGTCATCGCCTGCAAAAATATTCTGCTTCAGAACAAAGTATACGAACGTGGGATTAAGAAGCTTAAAAAAGACAAGCCCTGGGACAAGTACGATGCGATCATGGCTATAGCAGAATGGGGACTAACAAGAGACGATATCGGCAGCGATATCGATGAAGAAGTCTTTGCTCTGATTGAGAGTACAGGTTTTAAGATGCTTTGTGGTGAACCGCTGCTTCTAAGAAATCTGGTAAAGTTGGGATACTATTCTGAAGATATCGTTAAGAATGAAACTGATTCAGTTCTTAAACTGATCAAGGATGATGGCGGTTTCGGCTGCATCAGTACCAACAAAAAGATCAACGATCCAAGGAAACCGCATAAGAGCTGTGCAAGGCTGACGGTGGAATACCTTTTGCTGGCTGCACAGCTGCAGCTTGAGGGGTACAGACCGGAATGCGCCGATGCTTTGGTGCATTACTTTACAAAGCGTAACATTTTCTATAGGATGGATGATATGAAAACGCCTATGGTAGACGTGATGTTAGGAACATTTTATCCGCCTGATCCGATCAAGATCGGAGCACACATGATCATGTATGCTTTAAGGGTGTTAGGGTGTGAGCCGGACTGTGAGGCAATGCAGGCAGGCTATAAAGTACTTGATGAGCATAAACTCGAAAATGGGAGATATGTTCTGACGGCATCTAAAAGCGTACCGGCTTTTAAAGCAGGAAATGTCGGCGAAGAGAACAAATGGGTAACGCTGTACGCATATATGGCAAGGTAAGTAACATAGGAGAGCTTTAATGGACAAATATCCGGAAAACTTAAAGAGTCTGTATGACTTAAAGGAATATGAATTTAACAAGGTGCCCGGCCATGATGGCGGGCGTAATCTTGTTTATGTATGCACAAAGAATGGGGAGCCTGAATATGTATTAAGGCTTTCAGTGCTTGGAGACAGAAGAGCACAGGATTATCAGGCTGAGGCAGAGTTTGTGCATTATCTTAAAGAAGCGGGTGCTCCGGTAGTAGATGTGATCCCTTCTTTAAACGGAAATCTTGTGGAATATTTTTCTTTGGACAAACAGGAGTATTTTGTGATGCTGTTTTCTTTTGCCAAAGGAATGCTGATCTCAGACAATGGATACAGATACAGACAAGGTGCTCCGATTGAAGAATACTTCTATAATACCGGAAAAGCACTGGGCACGATTCACAGGCTCTCAAAGGAATACAAGCCCCAAAATAAAAGGGCGGAGTATTTTGATAAATACAATCGTGAGTATATCGATGCTCTGATACCTGATGAATACGAAGAACTGAAAAGAGCAATAAAGGAGCGGATAGACATATTTGGTAAGCTACCTGTGAATGCGGATGTTTATGGTCTTGTTCATTTCGATTTCAGTGACGGAAACTATCATATCGACATGAAAACGGGGGATATCACGGTATTTGATTTTGATAACTGCATGTATTGCTGGTATATGTTTGATCTGGCAAATCTCTGGATCCATGGAACAGGATGGTATCAAAATGAGCCAAATCCTGAAAAACGCATGGAGTACATGAAAGGCTATTTTGATACGGTGTTAGCCGGATACAGGAGCGAAACTGATCTTCCCGATGAAATGCTTTCAAAACTGCAGCTTTTCATAGATATGGTGCTGATCGAGAACATAGTCGACGAATTCGAGTGTTGCATACGTGAAGGGGAAGAACCTGATCCTGAAGATATTAAAGACGCTGCAGCATGTCTGATAAATCATATACCGAATGCGGGATTTGGTGGAAGGTAGAGCCTGATCGAAAAATGTGAGTATTTCCCGAGCACGCAACTTATAGTTGCGAAACCTACAATAAAAGCACTTGCGGGTTGGTGGAGATGATTGAACTGATCTGGTAATCTGTATTTGCAACGCGTGGCAGAAGTTTTAACAGCAGATACGGATGAAAAGGAGAATAGATATGAGTTTTGGAAAGAACCTTCAGTATTTACGTCAGCTCAGCACAAATATGACGCAGGAGACTCTGGCTGAAAAACTAAACGTTAGCCGTCAGACGATCTCTAAATGGGAAATGGATGCAACAAATCCGGAAATGGATAAGGCACTTGAGATATGCAAGATCTTTAACTGTTCCCTGGATAATCTTTTCAGGGAGGAGATGGATAAACGCAGTAATGCGTACTCAGACCTGCGAGTAGAAGAAGTTGACGCCTTCCGTTACATAGAGCATACAGTGATAAGTACAGAACCGGAAAATGATGCGATCAGTTACATGTACAAGATAGCAGAAGAAAACGGTATCGATAATCCCAGAGTGATCGGATGGAACTTCCCCAATCTTTCACAGGAGCAGGTCAATGTCTTTAAGATGCATGGATATACGGCTGCTCTGATACTGCCTGAAGGGGTAAGCCCTGAGGAAATGAATATCAGGGAACAGCCTGGTCATAAATATGTTGCGATCCATATCGACAGACCGTATGATGATCCGTTTGTTACAATTCCCGGAGCTTATCATACTCTGAATGATTTCATGAGAACCAACGGTCTGGAACAGGTGACAAACGGAGTGATACCATGCTTTGAAACAGACGGGGAGAGCATGGATGTTTACTTGGCTTGCAGGTAGGCGGTTTGCTTGGCAAACCGGTGCAAAGTTTGACATTTTGATAAGGCTTTTGGAGGTAAAAAATGCCGATAAAAGTATTATTCGTTTGCCATGGCAGGATTTAAGTTTGTGGTGAGAAATGACGGAAATAAGCCATTTGCAGGCACGAGGGTATTTGATTTACACCCCATTTACACCTTTGAAGGTGAACTACCCGACGATGATATGAAAGCATTCTGCGATTTGCAGGATGCTTTTTCTTTGGTTTGATTGACTAAAAATTTGGATTGATGTATAATTTCTTTGGATTCGGAGGGCAAAACTATGGATTATAGACAGATAAAAAAACAGGCAAATGAAATACTTAAGAACAAAACAGCAGAATGCTCGTATATAGAATACAAGGCGTCAGAAAAACAAATAGATAAAATCTTAAAAACTATCTGTGCATATGGAAATAACTATTACAACAATGATATTCAATACATCTTTATTGGTATAGAAGAGGAGAATAATGATGAACAGAAAGCTGTACCTGTGCTTCCGATTAAGGGAATTGCAGAAGGCCAACTGGAAAAATGCAAGAATACTATTAATTCATTACGCTCTTTTCTTTATCCAAATGTTTCGTTTGAAATAGTATCAAATGACTTGGAAGGGATTAGTTATATTCTCATTATTGTAAAGCGCCAGACGGGAGGCCCGTATATGGTAGCAGAAAAAGCTGAAAAGGACAAAAAGATTAATCTTAAGCCGGGAAGATATGTGAGGATTGAAGCTGATACGCGTCTTGCCAGAGTGGATGAGGAATATGATCTGCTTCGCAAATTTGCCAATTTTCATTTTAGCTCTATTGTAAGTACAAGTGCTTCAATTGATGATTTAAATATAGATTTGCTCAGAGAGTATTATTCTAAGACAAGCTCAAGACAGATTAGCGATGGAATGGGAAAGAATGAGCTAGCTAAGACTTTGGATTTAATTGATAAGAATGATCCCCTGGATAAACGAGTAAAAAACTATGCAGTCCTCATGTTTTCCGATCATCCGGAGGATCATATTCCATATGCATATACAGAATTGATTGTTGATATGTTTGGAACAAAAAGAAAGATGGAATCTAAAGTTTTTAAAGGCGCGATTTGGAAACAGTATTATTCCGCGTTAGAGTACATAAATAACAATTTCTTAAATGAATTGGTCATACGTGTTGATGGTAGAGCAGATAATCATAAAATCGAGAACTTTACTTTTGTTGCATTGGAAGAGCTGCTTGCAAATGCAATCGTCCATAACAATTACGAGAATGGTAAGCCTGTCCAAATATATGTATCTGAAAAGCAGATAAATATTGTGAATTATAACAAGCCTTTACCACCTATTCGTATAAGTGATTTGAATGAGAGAACATTCTTTAATGAACGCGACACGGAAAATCCTGAAATTAGGGATATGTTTAAAGCATTAGGCATCATAGAATCCTTTGGAACGGGCATTGGGGAAGCGAAAAGATCGATGAGGGAAAACGGTTCTCCAGACCTTTTCTATAAGACATTTGACGTAAATGATAACGTTACTTCTGTGGTTATTCCTGTAAATGATGAATACTATGAGATAAAAAATGGTACCAAACCAAAGAAAAAAGTTTGGATTGAAAACGAAACCAAAGATTTCAAGAAAAAAATCTTGGATTCGGGATATACAAAAAAGATAAAACAAAACATATTGAAGTTATATGAGGAAATCGGGACGGAGGTTTTTGGAAATTCCCGTGTAGTCGAAATATTAGGTTGTTCGGAGGTGACAGCAACTTCCTATTTGAAAAGGATGGAGTATGAACTGAAAATTATCGCTCAGGTAGAGGGAATGGGGAAAGGAAAATACAGGTTTTCTGCGTAAACAAACCAGATGCCCAAAAATTGTTGTATGGGGGAAGATATATGCTGATAACCTGTTCTGCATTTGTTAATTATTTAAGAGATGTGCAAATACCAATTTGTTGTGGTTGACATTTCAGGATTACAGTTGAGGGGAGGGGAAGTGACATATGAAGATAGCAGTTTTAGCGGACCTTCACGGCAATATGGTTGCCACTGAGGCGATGGAGCGGGATTTGGATCGAATTCGGCCGGATGAAGTCTGGTTCCTGGGAGATGCTGTCGGAAAAGGTCCTGAGAGCGACAGGACAATAGACTGGGTCAGAATACATTGTGATCATTGGATTGCGGGAAATTGGGACCGTATCCTGAGCGTGTTACCGGAAAAGAACGCTTTTTATATAAATCAGATCGGACAGGAACGGCTTGATTGGCTGAATTCTCTTCCACTTGAGGATGAATTGGAGCTCGGCGGCATGAGATTCCGCCTTGTTCATGGGCGGGAGATAGATCCTTTGTATGTCAGTAATGATCCGGAGGAGAAGCTCTGGGGCGGATTACGCTTTCACGACGGCAGACCGGATGCGAACTGCTTGATTTGTGCGGATGCACACAGGCCCTTCATACGTCCGTTGGAGGGCGGGTATGCGATCAACACGGGAAGTGTCGGAAACAATCTCGGTGTTACATGTGCGCATGCGCTATTATTGGAAGGTGAGCACGGAGACGGTCCGATACGGATTACGATTCTCTCGGTGCCCTATGATAATCATAAAGCAGCGGAGATCGCCGATTCCTATCCGGAGTTGCCGAAGAAGGAGGCTTATTGTAACGAAGTGATGACGGGAGTGTATTCGCGATAATTTAAATAATTCGGCATCATGAGCAAACGTTCCTGTGGAACAGAAGATAACTTTCGGAATTTAAGGAGAAAAGCAATCATGAATGTCGAACTTATTCCTTGTTTATACCCTTTGAACCACCTCAAAAGAATCATGAAATCCTGCCGAAATAAGGCAGGATTTTTTGTGCACAGGAAGAAATAACATTCCGGAACCGAATCACACTTTCGTGATAAAAAAAGGTGTATTTTTGTGAGCGTTTTATGAAGAAGGCGAGTTAGGATAACAAGGAGTCAACTGTTCGGAAATTCCGAACAGTTCAAATTGAGGGTGGAAGAGAAGTCGTCTGTCAGGAAAACGTGTCGTCTGTCAGAAATTAAACACAAACGGAAAAAAATATGTTACAGTGAGCAATGTAATTCGCTTCGTGGATTGCCGGTGCGGGGATACGCAGCCGGTTAAC
>CAMIZL010000005.1 GCA_946403295.1 uncultured Clostridia bacterium
AGCAGGCTGCGCTTGAGAAGAAGGCGGCCAAAGAGCAGGCTGCGCTTGAGAAGAAGGCGGCCAAAGAGCAGGCTGCGCTTGAGAAGAAAGCGGCCAAGGAACAGGCGGCTCTTGAGAAGAAGACAGCCAAAGAAAAGAAGGCAGCTGAAAAAGAGGCGCAGGAAAGGGAGCGGGAGATTGCCGCTGCGGCTGAGGAAGCCGTGGAAGCGGTATATGAAGCCGTGCCTGAAACTGCGACTGACATCGCGCCTGAAACTGCGGCTGAGACCGTGCCCGAGACCGTGGCTGAGACTGCGGCTGACATCGCGGCTGAGACTGTGCCCGAGACCGTGGCTGAGACTGCGACTGACATCGTGGCTGAGACCGTGCCCGAGACCGTGGCTGAGACTGCGGCTGAGGCAGAAGAGGTAGAAAAGGAAGCGCCGGAAGCGCCGGAAACAGAAGAAGCCAAAGGTTCAAAGTCCAAAGGGTCGGCGCCCGAAGGCTCAAAGAAGAAATCATTTGATATCAGGAAGATCTCTGAGATCGCAAGGACTGCTGTGTTTGCGACCGGAAGATTTTTTGCAAAAATAGGAAAAACACTCGTTAAATTCTACAGAAAGATACGCAAGATCGAGGACGTGAGCGGATACGATCTTGAGAATCCTTCGTCGGGACGCAAATCCAGACAGCTTCGCCGATATACAAAGATCAGATGGAAGCTGATGGCTGCGTTTATCCTTCCCGTTATCCTTATCGTTGTCGTTGGTCTTGTTTCATATAACATGGCTTCCGAAACCGTTATCAGCAAATGTAACCTGAGCGTTTCGAGTACGATGTCGGCTACCGACAAATATTTGAAGCTCATGCTTTCTTCGGTCAAAAACAAAGCTGCAACTCTTTCGACCGATGCGGACGTTACAAATTATTATTACAATCTCTACGATCGTAATATGACGGATCCGACCACCAAGAAGACATTCAATGCGACATACAATTCAATGGGCGGCTATATCAAGCAGACCGATTATCTTGAGGATTACTATATCCTTTGTAATCAGGGTAAACCCACTTTCTCATATAAGAAGTCGGAAGCACAGACAAGAACTTCGACCGCCGAGATGTTTATGCCTTATTGGGATACGGAAGAAGCTAAGCCTTTTAAAGAGGGCAGCACGGCATTCTGGACCCTTTCTCATCCCTTCATCGATGAGACGTTCTACGGTGAACCCGACTCCTATTGTATGACCTTCGTCAGATTGATGAAGAATAAAGACGGTATCATCGCATTCGATATCAATAAGAAGAATATGCATTCGACACTCGGAGGAACGGGACTGGGTGACGGAAGTATCATTGGTCTCGTATTTAATGAAAACGAAGAGCTCAATGTTGCGCAGAGCATCGATAAGGAAGGCAATATCGTAGCGGGAGACATCACAAACGATCTGATCTTCAACGATCCGGATCTTGCCGAATATATCCACAATGATGAACTTGACGGTTTGACCACCGAGATCGATTATGACGGCGATACATACCTCTTCTACAGATCAGCGCTCGGTGATTCCGACATCATACTTTGTGCACTCGTTCCCGAGGCAAATCTTGCTTCGGAGCTTACTACCATCAGGATCATCACGTTCATCTTCGTGTTCATCGGTGCTGCGGTGGCTCTCGGAACCGGACTTCTTATCTCGTCGGGTATCGCGGGAACACTTAAGAAGGCGTGCATTAATCTCGCAAAGGTAGCTGACGGCGATCTTTCCCAGGAATTCGTTACGGAAAGGACCGATGAGATCGGACAGCTTACCGATACCATCGATAAGACGGTACTCGGTATCCATTCGATCGTTGAAGAAGTTACGAGATTCAGTGAGGATGTCAATACTTCGTCGGCAAGAGTAGCAAAGACTTCGAAGCGACTTGTTTCCTCAATGAAAGTTGTTTCCGGATCACTCAGCGATGTTTATTCGCAGGTTCAGGGTCAGGCTGTCGACACCGATACATCCGCCGACAAGATGGCGATACTTTCGAAGCGAATCGACGCGATCAATGACAATACCCGTCAGATCGATGCAACCGTTGACAGAACGGTTGATATCTCCGAAAAGGGTAGAAAGACCATCGCAAGCCTCAATGAACAAAACAATATCACCACAGACAACATAAACCGTCTGGTTGCCGATATCGACAGTGTCGTTAAGAAGGCGATGGGTATCTCCAAGATCACGGAGACCATGAATGATATTGCAGAACAGACAAACCTCCTTTCGCTCAATGCTTCGATCGAGGCGGCCAGAGCGGGAGAACAGGGTAGAGGATTCTCGGTAGTTGCCGAAGAGATCCACAAGCTTGCCGATGAATCGATCAAGGCGGGCGAGCAGATCAACAGGATCATTTCCGAGATCAATGAGAGTACCCAGAATGCCGTAAGCTCGGCAAAGATGACCAACAAGCTCGTTTCGGATCAGAGCAGGATCCTCCTTGAGACCAACTCCGTATTCGGACAGATCAATGATTGTATCGATGAGATGGCCAACCAGCTTGAACTCATTATGAAACAGCTTCATGAAATGACGGTTGATAAGGATGCGGTTTCTTCATCCATAACAAACATCGTTGCGGTAGCCGGACGTGTTTCGCAGGCAACAAAGGACCTCGGATCCCAGGTAGAGGACCAGGTTCGAATGATGGAGATCCTTGCCGAAAAGACGGCAGGCCTCAGCACCCAGGCTTCGGAACTCAATCAAAACATGGAGAACTTTATTCTTTGATACACGACTTAAGATCTTTAAAAGGCTCGGGAGCGCTGTGCCGTTTCCCGGGCCTTAGTTCACTAGTTAAAAGGTATCGCGGACGCCCTTGCCTCTCTCTATGGATACGTCCAAATCCTTATGGTATAATGAAATAACTTTATGATGTAAGAGGATACAGTTTTGGGTAAGTATTTATATATAGCGGAAAAGCCGAGCGTCGCGGCGGAATTTGCGAAGGCGCTTCACAGTGATTTTACGAAGCGTGACGGATATATGGAATCATCCGATGCCGTTGTGACATGGTGTGTCGGTCATCTCGTAACGATGACATATCCGGAGGGTTACAATCCGGCGCTTAAACGTTGGCAATTCAGTACACTTCCTTTTATTCCCGACGAATTCAAATATGAGATCATTCCTGCCGTTTCAAAGCAATTTAATATCGTAAAAGGACTCTTAAACCGTAAGGACGTCGAGAGGATCTACGTTTGTACCGACTCGGGGCGTGAAGGAGAATATATATACAGACTTGTTGATATGATGGCGGAAGTTCCGGCCGACAAAGACAAGAGACGTGTATGGATCGATTCGCAGACCGAAGAAGAGGTTCTTCGAGGTATCAGGGAAGCCAAGCCTCTTTCCGCATATGACGATCTCTCCGATGCCGCATATCTGCGCGCAAAAGAAGATTATCTTATGGGTATCAATTTCTCGAGAGTGCTTACATTAAAGTACGGCAACGGTATCAGAAAGGGAGAAAAAAGAAGTGCCATTTCGGTCGGAAGAGTAATGACATGTGTGCTTGGGATGGTCGTGCGTCGTGAACGCGAGATCAGGGATTTCGTCAAAACGCCGTTTTACAGGGTCATTGCCTCACTTGATGTGGGAGGAAGTCCCGTCGATGCGGAGTTTAAAGCCATAGAAGGATCGAGATACTACGCGAGCCCCAAGCTCTATAAAGACAACGGATTCCTTGAGGAAAAGGACGCGCAGGAACTGATAGATGCCATAAGCGGTCATAAAGCAACGATCACTTCGCTCGAGAAAAAGAAAGAAGTCAAGAAACCTCCGCTTTTGTTTAACCTTGCCGAGCTGCAGAACGAGTGCTCGAGGCTCTTTAAGATAAGCCCCGATGAAACGCTTGCGATCACGCAGGAACTCTACGAGAAAAAACTTGTTACGTATCCGAGAACCGATGCGAGAGTCCTTTCGACCGCCGTGTCGAAAGAGATCGTTAAGAACATAAGCGGTTTGCAGAATATTGGACAATTCGCTCCCTTTGCGCGAAAGATACTCGAAGAGGGTTCTTACAAAGGACTTGCAAAGACAAGGTATGTAAACGACAAGCAGATCACGGACCATTATGCGATAATACCCACGGGACAGGGATTTTCGGCGCTTTCGTCATTAAAGCCCCTCGCGGGACGTGTTTATGAGCTTATAGGCAGAAGATTCCTTGCCATATTCCTGCCGCCTGCGACCTACAGAAAACTCTCTCTCGGAACCGATATCGGCGGGGAATACTTTGCGGTATCGTTAAAGGCTCTCGAGGACGAAGGATTTCTTGCGGTATATCCGTTCGCGGCAGCAAAAAAAGCCGCAGACACAAAAGCAAGACAGGGAAAACAGGAAGAGACGAAAGATGCGGACGAGTCCTCTTCGAACGAGTCGGGTTCGGATGAGCAGGACACGGAAGTCGGAGTCGGTAGCATAGAGGCGGTCAGCGCGTTAAAGAAAGGATTGATGCTTGATGTCAATGACATTAAGATCAAGCCGGGCGAGACTTCGCCGCCCAAGCGCTACAATTCCGGATCCATGATCCTTGCGATGGAGAATGCCGGACAGCTTATTGAGGACGAGGAACTCCGTGCGCAGATCAAATCAAGCGGTATAGGTACGAGCGCGACAAGAGCCGAGATACTCGGAAAGCTCTTTAAGATAGAGTATATGTCGCTTAATAAGAAGACACAGATCATAACCCCGACTCTTTTGGGTGAGCTGATCTACGAGGTTGTAAATGCGAGTGTCAGGGCACTTTTGAATCCCGAATTGACCGCAAGCTGGGAAAAGGGACTTCAAAAGGTCGCCGAAGGAGAGATATCGCAGGAAGAATATATGGTAAAACTTAAGGACTTCGTTCAAAAGAGGACGGATGCCGTAAAAAATTCCGGTCCGATCCCGCAATTAAACCATAATCTTGCGGTCATCGAGTCGATATATGCATCACAGGGAACAAAGAGTGCGAAAGAATCCAAGTGATAAAGGCAAGTCTTTGTTGCTAAATCCTGAAAATATGATACAATTTAACTAAATCACAAGGGCTTTATATGCTTTTCTGCAGTCGCCCACAGGATGTACTGAAGAGCCTGTTACTTCGCCGGAGTGCAGGAGAGAGGTCGGAAGGGTCAAAAAGCCGCTTCCAAAGAGGAGATTATCATGCCGGACTACAGAAGATCGGAAAGGATTTCTATCAGCAGAGCAACTCCCGGAATGGAACTTGCCAAGGATATTTATTCCAGAAGCAATCAAGTCATTCTTAATGCGGGGTCTATTCTTGATGCTGCCCGAATCTCGAAGATCATGTTCTACAGCATCGATACCATTTGGGTCTATCCTTTGCCCGGCCAGAACGTCGGACAGGAGACTCTCGCGCAGCAGCTTAAAAACAGTGTCGAATTCCGTGAGTTTTCCAAGAGATACGATGAAACGGTCACAGTTCTTAAGGATTCCTTTGTAAAGATCATGGCAGACGAAGGCGAACTCGATGAGGAACTTCTCCTGAACGAGGTTGATTCGATCATAAACGAGAGCGGCGGAAAATCGCGGATCTTCGGTATGCTCCATTGCATCAGAGACTATGATGAGCTCACATATATGCATAGTGTCAATGTTGCGATCGTTTCCAATTGCTTCGGCAGATGGCTCAACATGTCTGACGAGGACATCAGACAGCTTACGCTGGCCGGCCTTTTGCATGACATCGGAAAGACACAGATCCCCAAGGAGATCCTTCTCAAACCCGAGGCTCTCACCGTGGATGAATACAATATAGTTAAGAGGCATACTTTGCTCGGCTATGACATGCTCAAGGACAAGAGCATAGACGACAGAGTTAAGATGGTTGCGCTTCAGCATCATGAGAGAGCCGACGGAAGCGGATATCCTTTCGGCAAGACGGCCGAGCAGCTTGAAGCTTTCTCAATGATCGTTTCCATCGCGGACGTTTATGATGCGCTTACCTGTGACCGTGTATACAGAAGCAGGATATGTCCGTTTGCCGTAATATCAAGTCTTGAAGGAACGGAGAGGCTTAAGTACAATCCTCAGTATCTCATTCCGCTCCTGCATAATATCACCGAAACTTATATCAATCATTCTGTCAGACTTTCGGACGGTTCGGTCGGAAAGATCGTTCTCATGAACAGGTCAGAACTTGCGAAGCCCATAGTCCAGGTCGATGATATCTTTGTGGACCTTTCGAGGGAGCGTAATATCAACATAGAGGAGATCATCTGAAGATGCAGCTGACAGGAGCACAGATCATAATAGAATGTCTTAAAGAGCAGAGGACAACGACCCTGTTTGGTTATCCCGGGGGAACGGTCCTTTCTGTTTATGATGCTCTTTATGAGCGAGGAAAAGGGATCCGTCATGTCCTTACGACGCATGAACAGGGCGCTGCGCATGCGGCTGACGGATATGCCCGGGCCACGGGAAAGACGGGGGTATGTCTTGTGACTTCGGGCCCCGGAGCAACAAATCTTGTTACGGGTATCGCGACTGCATATATGGATTCTTCGCCCGTCGTGGCCATAACGATCAACGTCCCCGTTGCCAGTCTCGGACGGGACAGTTTCCAGGAGATAGATATTGCGGGTATAACAATGCCCGTTACGAAGCATAATTTCATTGTAAAAGATGTCACGTGCCTTGCGGAGGTGATAAGGCGTGCATTCCTGGTTGCGTCTTCCGGACGTCCCGGGCCCGTGCTTGTCGACATCGCTAAGGATGTTACGGAGAACGTCTGCGAATACAAGCCGCTTCCGAAGATTTCCGATGCCCCCTGCAAAAAAGGATCGGATGCGTTTGATGATACGAACGGGTCCGCAAAAAACGGGTCCGGTGCGTTTGATGATACGGAGGGTTTTGCAAAAAACGGGTCCGGTGCGTTTGATGATACGAACGGTTCCGCAAAAAACGGGTCGGGATCTGCGGTATATGCGAAATGGGCAGACAAAGACGCATGGGTATCCGAACCCGGATATAAAACGACCGTCGGAAAGATCGCTACGGCGTTTCTGCGCGCAAAGCGGCCTCTCATCATTGCGGGCGGCGGATGCATCAGAAGCGGAGCGGGAAGTGCTCTCACGGCTCTGGCAGATGAATTTTGTATCCCCGTAGTCGATACGATGATGGGAAGGGGTGCGATCCCGGGAAGCAATCCCTATTCGCTCGGAATGGGCGGAGAATACGGAACCGCGGCAGCGGTCCGCGCAATGAAGGACAGTGATCTCATGATCGCAGTCGGCTGCCGTTTCAGCGACAGACTTATGGGTGATAACGGCGAATTTTTGGGAGAGGGCAGGCTCGTTCACATAGACATTGATAAAGCCGAGTTGAATAAGAATGTCAATGCCGATATCGTGCTTCAATCGGATGCGGACACGTTCTTCAGGGAATTGCTGTCGGTCCTTAAAAAGCGGTCGGCTGACAGGAAACATGACACAACCAAATGGACGCAAAGCCTTTTGACGGCGGTCGAAAAGAAGAAGATTCCTTCGGATGACGCCGGTCTTACGGGCGACATTGTTGCCGGTATCGTGGGAGAGATGGCCGGAAGCGAAGCGATCTATGTAACGGAAGTCGGTGAATGTCAGATAAGCGCCGTGAATTCAATAACGTATGAACGTCCGGGAAGCCTCATCACTTCGGGAGGCCTCGGAACGATGGGGTTCGGACTCGGTGCGGCGATCGGCGCAAAGGCCGGATGCCCCGAAAGAACGGTCATTAATTTTGCCGGTGACGGCTCATTCCGCATGAACATGGCAGAGATCATGACGGCCGTAACAAACGGACTTCCCGTGATCGAGATCGTTTTTGACAACGGTATCCTCGGCATGGTTCATACGATGCAGAAAGAGCGTTTTTCGGGCCGGTATATCGCGACGGATCTTGACGATACATACAATTACGCGGAGGTTGCCCGTTCGCTTAAAGCAAAAGCGTTCGATTGCTCGACGGTAAAAGAATTAAAGGCCGCCGTAAGGGAAGCGCTTAAAGACAAAAAGAAGAATGTCTGCGTCATTGTATGTCATATACATTGATCGCGTGATAGATGAATAAAGGCATAAAAACAGGCGGTCCGTGCGGACCGCCTGTAATGTTTGCGATAAGCGAAGGCCGTCTGTTGCAAGCTTGTTTGTGAACAGACGGCTGAGTGAACGGACATCGAGCGGACTTGTACGCGAGATGTCCCGTCGCATCGAGTAGGAGTCAGCCTACTCGATATCTCAATAAAGAGCTGCTTCGGCGAGAGCGGCATTTTCTGCGGCTACTCTTGCGAGTTCGGCTTCCATCTCTTCCGGAGGAAGATCGCGGGGACTTACATGAGCAACGGTTTCCTGTAAGGGCTCGGGTTCACCGTTCATATTTCGATGCCAGAAAGCACGCAGATCTTCGTCGTTTCCGAGTGAATCGTTGATCTCTTCCTGGGTCGAATTGATGAGAGCCATGACATCGGCATCCTTACGCATCCTGAGAAGCTTTTCGCGGGTGGAATTCTCTATCTCGCCCATAAAGATCAGGGGATCGCCTGTCTCGTCGTACTGGATGAAGAGCTCGTCAAGCGAGAGCACGGGGGTGTCGATCGTGACGATGTCCATGTAATATCTTACATAGCAGACATAATCAATTTCGCCGTATCCCCTCTTTGTATAACAGGTGATGTCCGTAAATGCCGTAACGGCTGAGGTTTTTGCCTGGATCTCGTCCATGTCTATGTAGGAGATGTCTGTGACGAGATTTCTGAACGCTTCCTTATCGACCTCGAGTTTTGCATCGTAGTAACTCTTGATAAGATCATGAATCTCGGGGTACGCCTCCTCGAGCAGTACATTGGGCACGGGAGTGGGCGTGGGAGTCGGCGTGACGAGGATTTTGGGTGTAGCTGTAACAACCGGCGCCTCTATTGTTTCCATTGATCCGGACACACGGTATCCCAAACCGGAACCGATGTAAAACGTGCTCAGTCCGATCAGCATGATACCCATGGTGAGGATCAAGGACATTCTTTTGTGTACCTTCATAATTCTTCCTTTAACTAAACCTCCGACAAAACATAGTGCAATTGCACCGGCAACCGACCTCGGAGGTAGGAGGTCGACCACACTTCACGAAAACAGAATCTATCATAGCATAAATTTTCGAATTTGTAAAGTCCGGGCCGACCGTCGGCCTGTGAAGGCTTGTAGATGAGCCTTATTTGTGGTATTATAAAGAGACGGGCATCCACTTGTCCCGTATTGATATCTGTATAAACCGACCGTCAAATTGCGTATTATACATTGGGGTAATTTAATGGAAAATTTGCTTGAGAACATTCTCTTCGCGACAGCGCTTTGTGATCTGACGTTTGCCGTCAACATGATCATCGGAGAGAGACGTAAGATGCGAAGCAACAGGCTCTTTGCGGCATATGCCACGGCAGGTGCCATCTGGAGTTTTTGTTTCGGCGAACTCACAACACAGGACAGCGTCGAAACTGCGTACATATTCCGGTGCGTAGGCATGTTCGGAGTATTTGCCAGCCTTATTCTGCTGTCGATATTGATACTCAACTGGGTGGATCTGAAAATTTCAATCAAGCGCACGATCAAGATCTTTGCTCTCGGTTTTATTTTGATCTATCCCTTCAACATAAGACGTGAAAGCGTCGAATTCTTCAGGACATCGTGGGGTATGTCATATACCTTTAAGTTTGACGCCCTGGGAATGATCTATGTTGGTTTCACGGTGATACTGTCGATGATCTATTTTGCGATGGTCATCAAACTTATTTCGAAAAAAAGTTCCGCAAAGAATAAATATATCGGAAAACGGGTCTTTATAGCCCTCGGCGGTCTTGTCCTCGGAAACATCTTCGATACCGTTCTGCCGAGCTTTGGCTACGTGGCGATCCCGCTGAGCACGTTCTTCCAGTTCGTATGTACGGTCTGCATGTATTCTCTTACGATGTCGGTTGCCGAATCCCAGCTTACGGAGGCAAATGCGGGAAGGTATATTTTTCACCTCGTAAGCACATCGATGCTCATATATGACAACAACAAAGTCCTTGTTCAGGCCAGTGAAGAGGCCGTCAGGTTCCTCGGACTTGAGGGAAAGAAGGGACAAACGCTTCCGCTCACGGAGCTTTTCAAGATAAAAGAAGACGAACTGCCGATGTGGGAGGCCGATCAGGCAAGCTTTGAAGCGCCTGCGAGAGGATCGGGGAAACACTGTCTTGTCACCATGCACGTGATGCGCGATGTTTTCGGTGAAAAGACAGGAAATCTTGTCAGCGTTTATGACGCAACGGAGCGACATGAATTTACGGAAGAGCTTCAAAGAGAAAGAAAAAGGGCTGACGAAGCAAACAATGCCAAGTCCGAATTCCTTGCAAGGATGAGCCACGAGATCAGAACGCCCATCAACACCGTACTCGGCATGAACGAGATGATAAAAAGGGAGAGTCTCGACAGGCAGATCCTCCATTATTCAAGCAATATAGAAGCAGCCGGAGAGACGTTGCTCTCCATTATCAACGATATCCTTGACGTATCGAAGGTTGAAGCAGGTCAGATGAAGATAGTTTGCGCCGAATATGAGACACGCACGATGTTCGAAAGCCTTATTGATATGTTTGCCCTTCGTGCGGCCGATAAGGGACTCGAATTTGAAACGGACATCGATCCGAAGATCCCCGCACGCCTTTACGGAGATGAAGTAAGGGTCAACCAGATCCTTGTGAACCTTTTGAGCAATGCCGTCAAATATACGGAAAAAGGTAAAGTTCTGTTAAAAGCAACGGGACGTGTTCACAGCAATAAATGTGAGCTCACGTTGTCCGTTGAAGACACGGGTATCGGCATAAGCGAAGAAGATCAGGAAAGGCTGTTTGATCCCTTCGCAAGATTTGACGAAGCCAGGAACCGTGGCATAGAGGGAACGGGTCTTGGGCTTTCGATCGTAAATTCCCTGTGCGGTTTGATGAACGCGCAGATCGATCTGGAAAGTAAACTCGGCGAGGGCAGCACGTTTACGATCATCATCGATCAGGACATAATCGATCCGAAGGCCGTCGGAATCATAAGCGTAAGCGAAGGAAGAGACCGCCAGGTGGGCGACTATAAGCCTTCGTTCACGGCCGTGGATGCCAACATACTTGTTGTCGATGACAACAGGATGAACCTCGAAGTTATCAGAGGTCTTTTAAAACGTACAAAAGTTACCGTCGACACGGCGATCTCGGGCGAAGAATGTATCGATATGCTCCGCAGGAAGCACTACGATATCGTCTTCATCGATCACATGATGCCCGTCATGGACGGGATCGAAACGCTTGCCCGGATCAGGGAACTTGCCCCGGGTGAGAATAAATCTGAAAACGCCAAGTATATCATGATGACGGCCAATGCGCTCAAGGGCGCAAGGGAATTTTATGTCGCTCACGGATATGATGACTATCTTTCAAAGCCCGTCGAGGCTGTCAAGCTTGAGAGAATGGTTGCGTCTTATCTGCCCGAGCGCATGATCGATTCCGAGAACGATCCCGATATCACCGTTATCACGGATGAGGACGACAGGATCGAAAAGGTTGCCGCCATTCTTAAGGAATTCGGCGTAGATATGAGAAAAGGACTCGAATATACGGGGGACTACGACGGTTATGCCGACACGGCCCGTTCCTACATGGAAAGCTACGTCGATGAAAAGAAGGATCTTGAGAAACTCCGTTCGCAGCGCGATATCGAGAATTACAGGATCCTGATCCACGGCATCAAATCAAATGCGAGAACACTCGGATATGATGAACTCTTTGAATACGCATATTCGCAGGAAATGGCCTGCGCTAACGGTGTGTTTGACGGCGTGGCAAGTGACGGACCACGCCCGGAGGCATATCTCGATAACCTCGCCGGTGCGTTTACCGCAGCATTCGGCTATGACGAAAACGCCGATGGATCGCCTTCTTCGGGCACACTTCCGATCACTACCGACGAGATATGGGAGATCAGGAACAGGCTTGTCGATCTTCTTGAAAACTTTGAGGAAACGCGCGCAAGAGAGCTTGCCGAGAAGCTTATGACGCATGATATCGGCGAAGAGAATATGCGTGCGGCAACCGATATAATCAAATTTCTTAAGCGTTATGATTACGACAATGCACTCGAATGTGCATGCAAGTTGAGGTAAATATGATAAATAACGATCAAAGCCCCGAGAAAGTGATACTTGTGTGCGTCGCTACCGAGGGGAGTGAGGATCCCGAAATACTTCTCGATGAGCTTGCCGAACTTGTTGAAACCGCAGGCGGCACGGAAGTCGGCCGCGTGATCCAGAACAGGGAAAATGCTTCGCCCGCCACGTATGTCGGGAAAGGCAAGATCGAAGAGATCAGGGCGTTTGCGACGGAAGCCGGAGCGGCAGGGATCGTTTGTGACGACGAGCTTTCACCGTCACAGATGAGAAATCTTTCGGAAGCGCTCGAACCGCTCAGAGTACTCGACAGAACGATGGTGATACTCGATATATTCGCGGATCATGCATCAAGCAGCGAAGGCAAGCTTGAAGTCGAGCTTGCGCAACTCAAGTACAGAGCGGCAAGGATCAGGGCTCTTGCGGGAAGCTATGACAGACAATACGGTCTCGGGATGAGAGGCCCGGGCGAGAAAAAGCTTGAGACCGACCGCAGACTCATAAGAGAGAGGATCGCGGTCCTTACGAACGAACTCAAAAACGTTTCAAAGACGCGTGAGATAACCAGAACATTAAGGAGCAGGAAGAGCTTGCCGCTTGTTTCGATCGTGGGTTATACGAATGCGGGGAAGTCGACGCTTCTCAATAAATTGACGGGTTCCGAGGTTCTTGAAGAGGATAAGCTTTTCGCTACGCTCGATACGACGGTCAGAAGTTATATCTCGGCGACGGGACAGGAGATCCTTTTCTCGGATACGGTAGGCTTCATCAGAAAACTACCGCATCATCTTGTGGAAGCATTTAAATCCACACTTGACGAGGCGCGGTACGCCGATATCATACTGCAGGTTGCGGATGCATCCGACCCCGAGATAAGGGCAAAGATGAGAGTTGTACGCGACACGCTCAGACAGCTCGGCATCAGTGACAAACCGATCATAACCGTATTCAACAAGTGCGACAAATTGCATCTGGCCGACTTAAAAGACCCCGAGGCCGATGCGAGCATTATGATCAGTGCCAAAACGGGCATGGGACTTGACCTTTTGACACAAAGTGTTGAAAAGATCATATCGGAGAGCAGACATTGCTTTAACGGTATCATTCCTTACACTCACGGTTCCCTTGTATCCGATATCAGGACGCGCGGGCAGCTCCTGTCCGAGGAATATGTGGCTGAAGGCATAAAGATCAGCGCTTATGTTCCCCCCGAGCTTGCCGGAAAACTAAAGGAGTTTGAAGACAGATGACTCCCGGACAACCCGCAGGTCAATATATGAGGATAAAACGAGCAAGGATTATATAGCCAATTCGTATTGAAACTGAGTATAAAAGTAGATAGGCTGTAAAAAAACAAAGCAGTTGTCATAAACATTAGAAAGAATCTTTGATTATCATAAGGAGAGAGCATATGAGATACGGATACTTTGACGCAGACCGCAGAGAATATGTTATTACAAGGCCCGATACTCCCACAGCTTGGGCAAATTATCTCGGATCGCCCGAATACGGCGCGATCATTTCGGGAAATGCCGGCGGCTACAGTTTTGAAAAGTCGGGCGCGAACGGAAGGATCATCAGATACAGATTTAACGGTGTTCCGCTCGATCAGCCCGGAAGATATATTTACATCAGAGACAATGCCGACGGTGATTACTGGTCGGCGTCATGGGCACCTGTCTGCAAGCCTCTCGATGACTATAAGAGCGAGTGCCGTCACGGAACGGGATATACGCTTATAACCGGAACATATCGTGACATTGAGGCCGAGACGCTTTATTACGTTCCGAAGGACGCAACTTACGAGGTTTGGAGATGCAAAGTCACAAACCGCGGAACAAGCGAGAGAAATCTTTCTGTGACCGGATACTGCGAATTCGTAAACGAAAACAATTATGAGCAGGACCAGGTAAACCTTCAGTACACCTTGTTCATTACACATACATATTTCAAGGGAAGATATATCCTTCAAAAGCAGAACGAGAATTTCCACAATCCGAGACTCGAGAGATTCCTCGGACTTGCGGGTGCGCGCGTGGACCGCTATTGCGGTGACCGCGACAGATTCGTCGGACCCTACAATACATATAAGGATCCCGTCGGAGCGGCTCATCCCCTTGAGTGTAACCTTAACTATAACGGCAATTCCTGCGGTGCGCTCGAATCCGAGATCACACTCGTGCCGGGCGAGACGAAGGAATTCATATACGTGCTCGGCCAGAAACCCGCTGCGGAAGCGGAGGAGATCCTCGACAAGTACGAAAATTCGGATATTGTTGATGCAGAGCTTAAAGAACTTAAGGATTACTGGCACGGAAAGCTTGATAATCTGAAGGTTGACACGCCTGACGAGAATTTCAACAATATGGTAAATATGTGGAATGCATATAACTGCTTTATCACATTTACATGGTCGCGTGCGGCTTCCTTCCAGTATTGCGGTCTGAGAAACGGTTTCGGTTACCGTGATACCGTTCAGGATATCCAGGGTATCATCCACCTCGCTCCCGAAATGGCCAAGGAACAGATCAGGTTCATGCTTTCGGCTCAGGTTACGAACGGCGCGGGACTTCCACTCGTGAAATATACGCACAAGCCCGGTCAGGAAAATACCCCCGACGATCCCGAGTATGTTAAGGAAACCGGACATCCGAGCTACCGTGCCGACGATGCGCTCTGGCTCTTCCCCACGGTTGACAAATATATCTGCGAGAGCGGTGACCTTGCATTCCTTGATGAGGAGATCTTCTTCGCAAACAACGGCGAGAAGGGCAGCGTTTATGAACACTTAAAGCGTGCGATCGATTTTTCGATGAACAATGTCGGAAAGCACGGAATGCCTGCGGGACTTCATGCCGATTGGAACGATTGCGTAAGACTCGGAAAGCTCGGAGAATCGACGTTCGTCGCATTCCAGCTTGTATATGCGGTAAAGGTTCTTAAGAAATATGCGGTCATCAAAGGCGACAAGGCCTATGAGGCAGAGCTTGACGGCATCCTCGAAAAACTCACCGCGATCATCAACGAGTGCTGGGATGAGGACAGATGGATCAGAGGCTACAAAGAAGACGGAACCGTCATCGGAAAGCGCACCGATCCCGAGGCTTCGATGTGGCTCAATCCACAGTCGTGGTCGGTTATCGCCGGATTCGGAAGCGACGAGCAGAAGCAAAAGGCCATGGACAGCGTTGAGAGAGAACTTAACACTCCCTACGGCGCTATGGTCATGTATCCGCCTTATGAGGATCATGCATTCGAAGGCGCGCTCATGAGATGTTTCAACCGCTGCGTTAAGGAGAATGCCGGAATATTCTCACAGCCCCAGGGATGGCTCATCCTTGCGGAATCAAAGCTCGGTCACGGCAACCGCGCATTTATGTACTGGAAAGAAGCATCGCCTGCCACATATAACGAAAGGGCAGAACAAAGATCGCTCGAACCCTATGTTTTCGGACAATTTGTCGAAGGCAAGGAGAGTCCTTTCGCGGGACGCGCACATGTTCACTGGCTTACAGGTACCGCGTCGACTGTTATGGTCGGAACGGTTGAGGGTATCCTCGGAATCAATCCCGAGGCCGACGGTATTGTCATCAATCCTTCGATCCCTTCGGACTGGAAGAGCTTCAAGATCACAAAGAACTTCCGCGGCAAGACCCTTGATATCAAGGTCGAGAACCCGAACGGCTCGGAACACGGTGTTAAAAAGGTCGTTGTTGACGGCAAAGCTATCGACGGCATCCTTATTCCCGAGAAGATTCTCAGGGATAAAAGCGAGATAATCATAGAAATGTGACTTTACTTTATCCTGTTGACTTAATAACGGGATAAAATAAAATAGGATATGATGCGGGTGAACCGCATCTAAAGAAAAAACTGATACTTCGTTGAAGTGTTTGGCAAGGAAACAGATGCAGGTGAAACCTGCATCTAAAGAAACCCTGATACTTCGTTGAAGTGTTTGGCAAGGAAACAGATGCGGTAAACCGCATCTAAAGAGGAGATTGTATTGATATGAGAACGTTAAAAAGAACCATGAGGTTCATCTGTCTGATGATACTCGCATGTGCTGTAGCGGTTACGGCTTGTGCGTGTGGATCGGGAGACGGTGGTGCAACGGAGACGGATCCGACACCGGCAGTGGGAGTTGACAATAGCAAAGGAGCGGACGATCAGGGTGACAACGAAACCCCTGAGATAACCGAAACACCTGATATAGCAGAGCCCACGCAGGAACCCGAAAAGCCTGATGCTCACAAAACAGACCTTAAGAGCGCAGCACCCGGAGAAGTAATTCTTGGGTTCTTTGAAGACGGAACATATGCGTACAGCGACACACAGGCATTTTTTGACGCTACTCTGACCGTGAAGATCGATGCGCCCGCCGGCGCCAAGGTTTACTATACACTTGATTGCAAAGAGCCGACCGAAGATTCGCAGCTTTATTCCGAACCTATCGTGCTTGAACCCGTTGAGGGAACCCTTCCCGACGCCTATGTTTTGCGTGCGAAGGCACTACTTCCTTCGGGCACATGGTCGACAACTGCGGCCAAGACATATTTCGTTGCCGAAAACGTAAAGGAAAGATATACAACTCTTGTCTTCTCCGTTACAGGCGATCCCGACGATCTTACCAACAAACCGAACGGAATCTTCTACGGCAGGAATTACAAAAAGCGCGGAAGAGAGAGCGAACGCGTTGCCTATATCGAGGCATACGGTCCGGACGGATTCCCTGAATTCAGCCAATTCGGCGGAGTCAGGATCTACGGCGGATATTCAAGACAGAATTCCATCAAATCGATGAAGCTTTTTGCCCGCAAGGAATACGACCCCGAGCGCGGAACATTTAAGTTCAACAACTTTGGTACCGAGCGCGAGGACGGCAGCGGCAAGGTAGTCAACAAATATGACAAGCTTGTACTTCGTGATGCAGGAAACGATTATCAGTTCTGTTTCCTTCGCGACGAGCTCAGTCAAACACTTGTCAAGAAGGCCGGATTTGATTTCTATGAGGGCGTTCTTCCCGCAACAACTTATCTTAACGGAAAGTATTACGGACTCCTCTGGCTACATGAGAGTTATTGCGACACCTATTTCAAAGAGCGCTTCGGCAAAGATGCTCCCGGTGAATTTGTCGTTCTCGAGGGAAGTGACCAGAAGAAGAAGGATGACGATGATGACGAACTCACGCAAAAATGTGTTGAAGAATTCAACAGGGAATATAACAAATTCATCAACATGGATCTGACGAACGATGCAAACTACAAGGCCCTCAACGAATTCCTCGTTGTTGAGGATTACCTCGACTTCTTTGCATGGAACATTTCGCTCAACAACTGGGATTGGCCCAATAACAATTACAAGGTGATGCGTTACGTACCCGCTGAAGGAGACACGTACAAAGACGGAGTATTTGACGGACGTTACCGTTTCCTCCCTCACGACATGGATTATTCATACGGACTCTACGGACAGGATACTACCCAGCCCTATTACGATACCCTTCGTATCGTTATGAATCCCCGTGACACACGTTATGCTCCGCTCTTTACCAAACTTATGGAGCGTGACGATTGCAAGGAATACTTCAAGAACAAGACAATAGAGTTCTTTAACGGTCCTCTTTCGGAACAGAGCATCATCGATACTTACAACATGCTCAACGAGTCTCGTTCGACCGAGCTCCTCGGATACTACTACGAGCACATGGACCAGCTTCGTAAAAAGGGAGATTTCACCCTTTGGTGCAGTCCTCAATCGTATTACGATTCGGAAGCTGATATCTTGAGATTTGCTAAAAACCGCGCCGAATACGCGTTAAAGTACATCGAAAGAGATCTGTACGGAGCGCAGTGATTTCGTCCCCTTCACGGGGGTGAGACTCCTTCCGGGACGGATGCAAAGAGTTACGGCTCTTGCGATTACTTATAAGATGGATGCAAAAAGTTACGGCTCTTGCTAATCCTTATAAGACAGATGTAAAAAAGATACGGCTCTTGCTAATCCTTACAAGACAGATGTAAAAAAGTTACGGCTCTTGCTGCCTGGCATATTTCTTCGCAAACACGACCTCGATAATTCGCTCGGTCTATCGTTTGCCAAAGAAACACGCCGGCGCGCAAGAGCCTGTTTTTATGTCCGCGCTGACAATGAATCCCAATGACCATGAAGAAACACGAGGCGCGCAAGAGCCTGTTTTTATGTCCGCGCTGACAATGAATCCCAATGACCATGAAGAAACACGCGACGCGCAGAGAGCCTGTTTTTATGCTGTTGCCTTGGATGAAAACAAGAGAAATGCATCCGTTGGGCATGAAAAAAAGCAAAAATCATCTAAAATGCGCAAAAGCGACAAATTAGATGCATCAATGCATCCGTCATACGTTTCATTTTATCTCAGACAAAGCAGAGGTAGAGGATTAGTATAAATGCTTGCGCGATCACGAAACGCGCTACGGTCTGGGTATCTGACCATCCTTTGTTCTTGCGGACGTGGTCATGGATGGGGGTGCGGGTGTTCTTGAGAATCTTGAGCTTTATCGTGCGCAGAAGTGCTACCTTGATAAGTCCGAGACCGCCGTCAAGGATGAAGATGAGGCAGATCGGGATGAAAACAAGCGGATATCCGGTTTCGAGAGCGGTGAGGCCGAGGAAAAGACCGATCGCGCGCGATCCCGCATCGCCCATGAGAACCGAGCTCGGTGAGCTGTTGAAGAGCAGATATCCGGCGATAACTCCGATCATAATGATGCATTTGAATATCGCGGGAATGTTGTTGCTGTCGGTGCCCATAAGTATGAAGAGGAAGCCGGCGATGGACACGATCGAAAGTGAACCGCAAAGGCCGTCAACTCCGTCGGTACAGTTGACAACATTGATCGATCCCCACAAAAGGAGAGTTGCAAGGATAACAAAGACTACGCCGGGAAGCTCAAACGAAACATCCGGGAGTGCGAGTTTTACAACGCTTCCGTTATAAATGTAAAATGTTAATGCTGCGGCAACACAGATGGCAAGGTCGACGAGACCCTTTTTTAATTCGCCCCACGGAATCTTTGAAGCATCGTCGAGGAATCCTTCAAGGCATGCGGCAAATGTAAGAATAACGTATAAGAATACTTCGTAACGTGCTTCGGGGAGAGGGGGCACGAAAAGGATGGTAAGTACGATATAAACACAGATGAATATGATCCCGCAACCTCTTGCTTTTCCCTTGGAAAGTGCTCCGTTAACGGCGAATTCCCTGCCGTGATCTGCGGGAAGCGTTTTCTTAAGAATAGCGATCGCTATAGTCGAAATAACGAAAGCTATCAAGCCGGCATAGATGGGATTAAAGTAATATGCGAAAACCGGAAACAAATAGTAGAGCATGATCTGACCTGCCTTTTTAAAATCTTTCTTTTCCAATAATGTTACTTCTTGTTGTTTTTGTCAATCTTATCCGCGAATCTTTGTATTGTCGATACGCTTCGTGAGAAGTGCAAAAGAAAAAGGCCGAAAAGAAATCAGGAAACTTGATAAAACAGGGTAAAGTCATTGGAGAAATGTCCGATATATTTAGTATAAGAAAAAAGACACTCATCATAAAATGACGAAGAAAAGTCATTTACAAACACGAAGGGGATATCGGACATGATGAATAACAAAAAGAACTTCCTTAAGATGATAAAAAGCAGCCTGCAGTTCATTGTCGCATTGCCGGCTGTTTTTGCTGCTGTGATATTTCTGGCGGGAGATGTAAAAGCCGGGGCTGCCCAGTCGGTTAGTGTTACAAGCATTAATTACGACGACAGCACGATAACGGTTAGGCTGGGTGACAGCGATAACCTGCTTCTCATCTCCGATGCGAAGAAGAAAAAGTGGGAAGCGATCCCTATTGAGAAGTCTTATGACAACACTGTTGTAATGGATATCTCGTGGATCTCTTCTTCGAAGGACTATGTTCTTTCACTTAAGGGAGATATTTCCACGGAGCCTGTCAGCGTTACTATCCCCAAGCAGTCTGCAGCGCTCAGAGCAACATACAATACAGCAACCGGCAAGATCGGATTTACGGGCGAGACGGGAGCTGTCGAGTGGAGAAAGAAAGACAGTATTTATTGGGCAGATGTACCTTCGGATGAGATTTTCAAAGCCCAGCTCGATTCAATGTGCAATTACGGAGCGGCAGTCGTTTTCAGAACAAAAGGAACCAACGGAACCGGCGTTTCGAACCCCGGAAAGCGCCCCGGCAAAGAAGTGGTAGTAGTGGTTCCCAAGAAAATAGCGGCTCCCAACATAAAGATCAATGACAACACATTGACGATCACCGTAAACAGCAATATGCAATACAGAATGGCCGACAGCAAGGGCAATCCCGTGACGTCCGAGTGGACAAACATCAACAAAGATGAGGACATGCCTCTCGAGCAGCTCGCATCGGCTTCGATGGTAAACGCACAGGGCTCGAATACAACACAGATCTCATATATCCAGTTCAGAACAAGGGCAACCGCTTCAAAGCAGGTTTCCAACGTAAAGACGATCGAGATCCCCGCACAGATCGATATCGATCAGTCGCAGAAAGAAAATATCACGATCAATTATACAAGCTCCACCTCGTTTGATATATGCGTTCCTTACGCATCAACACAGAATCCTTACGAGTATTGCATCATCAATACATCGGATCAGGAAGACGGTATTACGGTAAATGACGGTGAAGATATCACATGGAAAGTCATTAACTCGACTTCACCCGTTCCGATAAGCCGCGACAAGAACGGCGCCGATGAAGGCAGCCTCGTATACGTTAGAAAGAAGGCTTCCGGAACACTTGGTGAGACGGGATACGAACTTGCTTCCCCTCCTTATCTTGTGGGAATAGTTAATTATCCCGGCGAGATCTCAACACCCACCGGTTCCATCACATGGCTTACCACAGTGGCAGGCAAATGTAACGGAAGCAACCCCGACAATTATTTGAGATTCGACCTTTATTCACCTACAAGCAGCCTTATCTCGGAGATCCAGTTCGTTGACTCCGTATCGATCGGAACAACAAGGGCAACGCTCACGAGAGCGGCAGGCGACTTCGAGTGTGAGTGGAGCGTTAACAACGATCCCTTTAAGACAGATGATACAAGATATATCATCAGAACAACCATAAAGTCGACATCGAAACTTGACGGTTTTGCCACCGAGGAAAGAACAAGAAAGATGCTCGCAAATATCACTCTTGAAAACAGTACCGAAGCATTTAAGAGCACTTCCGATAAGGGAGTCGGGATTTATATCCTTCCTGCGTCGAAAGTCAATAACCCTTCGGGATCGACAAAGCGCGGCGACATGATCGAAATAGCAAGAAAGCTCGGCTGGCCCGGTTATAACCCGGATACCGACGAACTTGATTATACGAACAGTTTTGAGAGGATCGTGGGCACATACGGAAACATAAGCGATTTCAGGATCAAGATCGACCTCGGAACAAGAAAGAAAGCATCGGACGTACCGGGAATGTTCACGGATGAAAACATTGCGGTAACAGGCCTGATCGCCGACGGATTCAATTTCGAAGAAGATAACGCTTATACAGTCGAATATGCAAATACCACCAACAATTACGGTGAAGAGACCGCTATAGCGGTAATAACGGTGCGTACCGCGGCCATGGAGAACAATGTCGATGACAGGAACACTCCCGTAGCACTCACTGTAACGCTTAACAACGGCGAGGTTCTCGAAAACGTGGCAACGGTGACATTCAGGGAAACAGCCTCTATCGTCGGAGGTCCCTATTCCTGGACGATAACCGAAGGAACGCTCGAAGAGACAGACACGGCAACAGTCACAAACGATAACGGAACCACAGTTACCACTACGGTTCATGTTGACAAGTCGATCGAGCTGCGCGTGTTCAGAAACGATTACAATGTATCGCTCACAGGCGTTTATTGGGGTGAATACAGCGTATGCAACAACATAAACAAAGTTGGCGGCGAGATAACGCTCGATCTTTCAAACAAACTTATCAATAAGATACCGGTTGATGAAACAACAACAAAAATGTTAAGATTTACATTTGATAACGGATTTGTACTTGAGACGGGATTCAGTCTTACGATCAACCCGGCACCGTAAGCGTAACGCTTATGTGACCGACCGTAGAAGAGGATAAGAGTATGAAGAACATCAGATTTGGGTTTAAGATTTTTGCAGGTGCGCTCATGGCGTGCCTGCTTATGATTGCATCTTTTTCGTTACAGGCAAAGGCTGATGTGACGTCCGTTGATATCGGCGCTACCGATTACGAGGCGTTGACGATGGAGATCGTCAGAAACGGCAATACGGTAATATATGCGTCAACAACGGGTAAAAGAGATGATTACACCGAAGTTGAGGGACCGATCGTGGGAGATAAGATCATAATGGACATTTCTTTCGCGAGCAGGGACGCTGATGTGAGCTTGTGGCTTAAGGGTGACAAGGACACGAAGGTCGTTAAGGTTGTTATCCCCAAAGCATCCTCTTCGCTAAAGGCTAAATACGACAAGGCCACGGGAATGGTCATCCTGAGCGGTTATGACGATCAAACGCATTTCAGGTGGCATAAGATTACGGACAACAACTATAAGACCGTAGCGATCGATACGAACGATGCCTCCAACCGTGCATTTGTTCAGGAGATCGAAGGGCTTAAGATCAAGGGCGCAAAGATCTGCATCGGACTTGCGGGAAGAAACGGAACCGGTATCGACGATATGGGCAAGAGACCCGGAAAGGAAGTCGTTGTCGGAATCACAAAGAAGAATTCGGCTCCCAATATCAAGCTTAATTATTCGAAACTTACATTCAATACAAAAGAGACAATGGAATACAAAGTCATCGGTTCGGGTTCCGGCTGGAAAAGCTGCACAAAGAACATGAGCCTCGCCGATATCGCTCCCGCAGCTCTCGCCGAAAACGGAGCACATACCGTTTCGATCAGGTTCAGGATTGCCGAGACCTCTTCAAAGCCCGCATCGCTTGAAGGATTCGTTACGGTACAGGGTCAGAGGAGCGCTCCCGAGATCGGAGCTTCCGGAAGGGACGTTTCGGTAACAAAAGAAGCGGGAACGGACAAGAAACCCGGAAAGACGCTTATCACATTTAAAACCGCATCGAAGGATAACCCCATCGAATTCAAGATAATCAAGCCCGGCGAAACAAATGTTGATTACACAAAGGGCTGGAAAGCATCGAAGAAAACGGGCGATGTCAAGAAATATTCCGAAAGACAGCTCCCTAAGGGAAGCATGGTACTTATCCGTTATAAGTCGGTCAACGATAACGTGAACAAAGGGATCACGGGGCAGATGGCATCGGCGTATTCTTCCTATACGATAGGTTGATAAGGAAATATTTACTTTTTTCAGGAAATCTGTATAATGGGATATAAGGTAAACAAGTACCACATAACCGAAAGGAGTCCATTATGAAGAAATTCTTTAAGCTGCTTGCAACAACGGCAATAATAGCCGCAATCGGAGCAGGAGCATATTACGCATACAAGAAGTTTATTGCTTGCGACGGATGTGATGACGAAGACGCTGACGAGGATCTCGATGATTTCGAGATGGATGATGAGGATGAGGATGACGCTCCTCTCAAGACTCCCGAGTACGTTTCGATCAATCCTGCTACGGCTGATGACGGATCGGCCAATGAATAATTGATCATCAGGCTTGACTTTACGGCTGAGTCTTTGATATAATCCACGTCATAATAATAAGGCTGAGAAGGAAAAGAGTAATCTTGCAACTTTACCCTGCAGAGAGCGGATGGATGGTGCGAATCCGTGGAAAGTGCCTGATGAATACATTCCGGAGCTGCCGGCCCCAAAAGCTTTTCGCTCAGTAGGGACGGACGGGTGAGCCCGATACAGCGAACTGCGTGTGCTTGCACGCAATGAGGGATCTGTCGTGAGGCAGGTCTGAACAAGAGGTGGTACCGCGAACTATTCGCCCTCTGTTTCTAAGTTAATCGGAAACAGAGGGTTTTATTATTTGTTTCCGGGCACAGGCCAGTCCCGCGGAATCTGCCCGGGGGATGCCGGAAAGGAGAATTATCATGCAGATCTACGAAGAACTTGTTGAGCGCGGACTTATCGCGCAGGTAACCGATGAGGACAAGATCAGAGAACTCATCAACAACGGAGGTGCGAGATTCTACATCGGATTCGATCCGACCGCAGACTCACTCCATGTAGGACACTTTATGGCACTTTGTCTCATGAAGAGACTTCAGATGGCAGGCAATAAGCCCGTCGTTCTGATCGGCGGTGGAACCGGTTACATCGGCGATCCCACAGGTAAGAGCGAGATGAGAGCCATGATGACTCCCGAAACGATCGAGCACAACTGTGAGTGCTTCAAGAAGCAGATGGAACGCTTTATCGAGTTCGGCGAGGACAAGGCGATCATGGTCAATAACGCCGACTGGCTCCTTGACCTCAAGTACATCGACCTTTTGAGGGATGTCGGAGCATGCTTCTCCGTCAACACGATGCTCAGGGCCGAGTGCTACAAGCAGCGTATGGAGAAGGGCCTTTCCTTCCTTGAGTTCAACTACATGATCATGCAGTCCTACGACTTCTTATACCTTCATGATCACTACGGCTGCAACATGCAGTTCGGCGGTGACGATCAGTGGTCGAACATGCTCGGAGGTACGGAGCTCATCCGTAAGAAGACCGGTAAGGACGCTTATGCCATGACGGTTACACTCCTTCTCAACAGTGAGGGTAAGAAGATGGGCAAGACAGCCAAGGGCGCTGTTTGGCTTGATCCCGAGAAGACAACTCCCTTCGAGTTCTTCCAGTACTGGAGAAACATCGACGATGCCGATGTTGTTAAATGCCTTAAGATGCTTACTTTCCTTCCTCTCGAGCAGATCCACGGGATGGAGCAGTGGCCCGGCGAGAGGATCAACGAGATGAAGGAGATCTTCGCTCACGAGCTCACAGAGCTTGTTCACGGCAAGGAAGAAGCCGACAAGGCTCTTTCGGCCGCAAGGGCGCTTTTTGCGGGCGGCGGAGATGATTCCAATATGCCCACAACCGAGATTCCCGCTGACAAGGCTGCAGAAGGAATGACGATCATGGAACTCCTCGAGGCTTGTTCGCTCATCCCTTCGAGAAGCGAAGGCCGTCGTCTTATCGAGCAGGGCGGTGTGAGCGTTGACGGCGAGAAGGTAACTTCGATCAACGACCGCATCACCAAGGAACAGCTTGAAACAGGCGTTAAGATCAAGAAGGGCAAGAAGACCTTCCATAAAGCTATCATAGGATGATAAGCTTTCAGGGGATATCGATATGCGCAAAAAAACAATATTTGCTCTGCTACTAAGCCTCGCTGTCGTGACAACGGCAGCGGGATGTAGCGGCGAGGCAGCCTTGTCGCGCAGGGGGAACGAGCTTACGGGTGTCAAAGAAGTCCTTGAAAAGAGGATGCGTGAGGAAAATCCGAACGCAGAAGATAACACATTGACACAAGAGGAAGACTTTGAGGCAGATATCACGGGACAGTCCAATACCGGATCAAATGAAAATGCCGACAACACATACGAGGTTTGGAACGACCCGGAGTTCGACGAATCGCAGATCCCGGTAACGGATCGCAAGGGTGCGGACGGAATAGACGTGGATCTGACAAAGCTATCCGCCAACATGGTGTATGCCGAAGTCTTTTATATGATGACGGTTCCCGAGAATTACGTCGGGAAAACCGTCAGGATGGAAGGTTTGTTTGCAACCTATCGGGACGAGACAACGAACAAAATGTACTACGCGTGCATCATTCAGGATGCGACCGCGTGCTGCGCGCAGGGAATGGAGTTTGTCACTGCGGATGAACGCTCGTACCCCGAGGACTATCCTGCGGAAGGTGACGGGATATGTGTGGTAGGAGTCTTTGATACGCACGAGGAGAATGGAGAAACATACGCCGTGATCAAAGATTCTGAGCTTACAAAAACATCTTGAATATCGCTTTAATATTTGATAAAATTACGTCGTTGTGACAAAACAGCCGGCGTGATGGAATTGGCAGACGTGCAAGACTCAAAATCTTGTGTCCGCGAGGACGTGCGGGTTCGACCCCCGCCGCCGGCAGTAAAACCGGCCTGAAGATATCTTCGGGCCGGTTTGTTAATAGCTCTTTATAATCCTTTTCTTGTTGTTTTCACATCACTGACATTTCCGTTGTCGTCATATGTATATGATTTACATTCCAAAAGGTCCTTTTCGTTAAATGAGTTATAGTCGATTCGTTTTTCTTTGATCATCAGACCGTTTTTATCATAATAGTACCTTTGTGATACAAGCAGATGAGTTGGCTCTCCTTCAAGTGTTCCGTAAACACGCTTCTTTATGGTTCGACCGTCTTGATCATATTCGTATGTATATTTAGTGAGTTCTCCATATTCGGAATCTATGAATTCAGTCTTTCTTACCGAATGATCTGTATTATAAAACACTTTGTAGGAGGCGGGTTGCGGTGATTCTTCGTAAACGTCTCTTCCAAGAGAGTTGAAATGCCACGTCATTTTTTTTAAATAGCCGTCTTTGTTGTATTTATATGAAACAACGATATCTGAATACTGTTCAATTATAGTATGTTTTTTTAGCAATCCATATTTGTCATATTCTTTTATCTCACTTCTGTCGTGGTCATCATCCGTTGAATATTTGTTTGTAGAATTTATAAATTCGTCAGGATCACTGATCACTACATCAAGGGTAGAAACAATTCCATTGGAAGAGGCGCTGATCGTCGTGATGCCGGGAGAAATAGCAGTAACTAGTCCTGAACCGGAAACAGTTGCTATTTCAGGATTTGAACTGCTCCAAATAAGGTTATTACCGGACGCAAACAGTACAGTGGAAAATATTTGACGTTTCATTCCCGGAAAAAAGTTTTCTGCTACTACTGATTTGTTTATTGGGGTAGGCCGATCGAAATCATTGTTGCAGTAAAAACTAAGGCTTATGATGGGAATATGCTCGTTTGTAGTATCGGCTTTTGCGTCGGCAGGGTTTGATAGCATGGTGGCAAGGACCAGAGTGATACAAAACGAAGCAATTAGTTTTTTAAACATATAGTTTATTATCCTCCCGGTCAGCATAGATTATTATTTGAGGGTTGTACATGGCATTTCTCTTATTTCAGGAATCCGTTTATGATCATGTTCTCGGCTTCGGTTTCGGTGAGTCCGAGTGACATGAGCTTCGTGAGCTGCTCGCCGGCGATCTTTCCGATGGCAGCTTCGTGGATGAGCGTTGCGTCAACGTGGTTGGCGTTGATCTCGGGGATGGCGGCTACCTTGCCGTTGTCCATTATGATGCCGTCGCATTCGGAATGACCGTGACAGCGATTGTTGCCGTTTATGTTGGAACGGAAGAGCTGTGTCGAGCTGTCACGGGCAACAGACCTGGAGATAAGTCGTGAACTCGAGCCTTCTCCGTTCAGATCAACAGTGAAATCGGTTTCGGCATGCTGCCGGCCGTGGGTCATGATCTTTTCTTTGATGACGAGAGTGGCACCGTCTTCGATCGTTGCGACCGATTTACGGATCGTGGAATCGACGCCTTTGATCTGGACCGAGTCCATTTCGAGAAGGCTGTCTTTTCTGAGGTTTATCACGGTAGTGGGGTTAAGGACTTTTTCTCCGTTGCCGTCGCCCTCACCGTAATGCTTTTCTACATACCTGACTTTTGAACGTTCCCCTACATCGAACGTGTGCACTCCGTCGTGCTGTGAACGCTGGTCGCCGCAGTTGTGGATACCGCAGCCCGCGATGATCGTTACGTCACAGTCCTTCCCAACATGGAAATCGTTATAAACGACCTCCGTAAGTCCGGTTTCGCTGATGATGACGGGCATGTGCATGCTTTCGTTCTTTGTGCCGTCCTTTATATATATGTCAATACCGGGTTTGTCAGTTTTCTTCTCAATGATTATGTTTGCCGATGACTTGAGTTCCAGGCTTTGTCCGTTCGCGCGGAGAGAATATGCTCCGTCGGGGACGGTGTGCAGATCCGCAACTTCCGCGATCAGTCTCTTTTGAATATCGTCCATATGGTTTATAACTCCTTAAAATTTTTCAAGTGCCGTTTGATGCTACGGCTCACTGTTTTTTACGTAATTGTCCGGGTCAGATAACGGATCACTTTGCTTCGGCCGTATATGCGTACAACTTACGGATCACTTTGCTTCGGCCGTATATGCGTACAACTCACGGATCACTTTGTTTCGTCCGTATCTGCGTACAACTTACGGATCACTTTGCTTCGGCCGTAAATCTGCATCCGGGCGTCAGTCCGTCGTATTCGGGCAGTATCTCTTCGCGGGTTCCCTGGCCTTTCATCTCGCCGTCCGCGATGAGAATGAGTTCGTCGGCAATGTTTATGATCCTTTCCTGATGAGAGATGATAAGGATCATGCCGTGAATGTCGTCGTGAAGTTTTTCAAATTCTTTGATGAGATTGTTAAAACTCCAAAGATCGATGCCGGCTTCGGGCTCGTCAAAGAGAGTGATCTTTGTTTTGCGGGCAAGCGTCATCGCGATCTCGATACGTTTAAGCTCACCGCCCGAAAGAGAAGCATTGATCTCGCGGTCGATATAATCGCGTGCGCAAAGACCTACACGTGAAAGATATTCGCACGCCTCATCGAGAGAAACATTGTTTCCCGCCGCAAGGGAAATAAGATCCTTTACGGTTATGCCTTTGAATCTCACGGGCTGCTGGAAGGCAAAACTGATACCGGCTTTTGCTCTTTCGGATATGGAAAGGCCGGTAATATCCCGGCCGTCAAGTAAGATACTTCCTTCAGTTGGTGTAATTATCCCGGCTATTATCTTGGCAAGCGTTGATTTTCCGCCGCCGTTGGGACCCGTTACAACATAGAATCTGTCATCTGACAATTTGAGGGAGATGTTTTTGAGGATCTCCTTCGAACCGTCGCTATCCTCGACAGTGTAGGATATATTCTTTAATTCAATCATTAAAGCTCCGATCCGAGCCGTAAAAACGACCCATTAATTATTTTTTGATGTGATCGCCTATCTCGGCAAGCCATTCTTTGGCCAAAGCCGTATCACCGTTATCGAGGGCTTCTCTGGCGTGTGCGACATATCTGATGAGCTTGTCGCGGTCAACCTGCTTGTTACGGGATCCGGCCGCTGAAGTACCCTGATCCTTTGCAAGAGAAGAAAGAACGCCTGTTTCCTCGGGGGGCTGCTTGCGTCCGGCAAATGTCAGGAACGCGTCGGCTGATTCGCATAACTCGTCAAGCTGCTTGTACATTACCGCAATACCGGCCACGAGTGCGCTCAGTCTTTCTTCATATTCGGAAGGAGAGATCTCTCTTGCGGCAAGTATCTTACCGAGCTCGTTGAGATGACTTGCGTCTTCGGAAAGCGTATATGCACCGATCATGGAAGCCTCTCCCTTGATCCTGTGAACTTCGACGCAGAATGTTTCATAGTCCTCGCCGGCGAGGGCCTCGTCTATACGTGCATGCTTGTTTGAAACGTCCTCGGTAAAGATCATGAGCGTTTCAAGGAAACCGTCAAGGTCAACCCTGAGCATGTCTTTGAGAGTTTCGTCCGAAATGCCGCAGATTCGCGGAAGAACAGTATCGAAACGTTCGTTGCCGTCTGAATAACGTGATGAAAAATTACGTGAAGAAATGTGCTTGCGCAGCGTCGTACCGCACCATTTGTCAATGATCGCGCAAACGTCGTCAAGCTTAAAAGGCTTTAAAAGAACGTCGTTTATGCCGTTGTCGATCATACGTCTTTGCATAACAGAGTCATCCTCGGCCGTAAGCGCGATAACGGGAAGTCTTTCATAATAGTCACTTGAAGAGTGGATCCCGCCCTTCATCGAACGAATAAGACGTGTGGCTTCGATACCGTTTATATCCGGCATAAGATAATCCATGAATACAAGATCGTAATCATGGTCTTTAACAGAACGCAGACCCTCACGGACATCCGAAAAAGTGTCTGTGTGGCAGTCTATTTTTTTGAGCATAAGCTCAGTGAGCTTTAAGTTAAGCTCGCTGTCGTCTATAATCAAAAGCTGTAACGGCATATCAAAACCTCGCATCTCGCATCCCCATGGCAGGGAGATGCGTATTTTACGGCTCATGTAAATGTTGCGTATAATAATGTCGCAGATATCGGAACAACCCCGTTTGCTGCGTTGCTATAATAGCATACGCAAACGCTTTATGTCAATCTGCGAGCCGATTTGAGCGGTTTTTTGGGAGACGGGAGACCCGACTTTACTATATGAGCGCCGATATGGTATAATTCACATCGAAGTGTACCCGCGCGGAGCGTCAAAAACACCCCGGATAAGCGGATATATGTAACAAGAGGGGATAACATGAACACTACATTTTTAATAATCCTGATAGGGTTGATACTGATGGGGCTCTGGGGGTGGTTCTCCGGTTTTATAAAGATGGTATGTGTACTTTGCTCATCGATCATATGCCTGGTACTTACACTGTTTTTGACACCTATTACGACCGATATCCTCACAAGATCGGATAAGGTTTACAATTTCTTTTATGAAAAAGTGGCCTCGAACATTGAGATACCTGCCGCAGATTTACAAAACTCGCTGGCAACGCTTGATATGGCCGATTTTCCCGAGGAATTGCTCGGAAATACGGTAGTCGACGGACTTCGTGAACTGGTAGGCGAGATGGATGCTTCGACGATCGACCCCGGCGAATTTATCAGGGATAAAGTAACGCTTATGATCATCAAGGTGGTGGCATTCATCGTTACTTATATCATCGTATCGATCCTTGTGGGACTGATGATCAAGATATTTAACGTTCTTTCGAAGCTGCCCGTTATCAATGTCGCCAACAAGGCTCTCGGCGTCGTGAGCGGTGTTGCGCTCTGTCTGCTCCTTGTCCTTGTATTTATGGCAGTGGTTGATTATGTGACACCTTCTTTGTGTGAGGGCCCGATAGAGGACATAAACTCCAATGCGATACTCAAATGGATGTCTGAGCACAATTTCATTTCGCCGATCATAAACAATTTTCTTAAGGATTAAGGCATAAAATGCAAAAGCACTGAACGAGAGGAGAATGCAGATGACTCTAAAGGAACTCATCGGACAGATGACCGTTGCCGAAAAGGCGGCATTTACAGAAGGCGCCAATGCATGGGAAACTCCCGCGCTTGAACGTCTTGGGATTCCTTCCGTAAGAGTGGCCGACGGCCCTCACGGAGTAAGAAAGCAGAATGATACCGAAGATACCACTCCCGAAGCGGCAGGAACGGTAACATCAGTTTGTTTTCCTTCGGCATCGGCACTTGCGGCATCCTTTAACCGCGGCGTATTTGCGACACTCGGAGAGACGCTCGCAAAGGAGTGTCTTGCGCTTGATGTCGATATGATCCTTGGACCCGCGATCAATATAAAACGTTCTCCTCTTTGCGGACGTAATTTTGAATATGTGAGTGAAGATTCCTATCTTACGGGAGAACTCGCAAGCGCCTATGTAAAGGGCGTTCAGCGCCACAATGTGGGCGTGAGCGTAAAGCATTTCGCGGCAAACAACCAGGAAAAAAGAAGGATGACCATAAGCGCGGTCATTGACGAGAGAACATTGCGCGAGATCTACTTAAGCGCATTTGAAGCCGTCGTTAAACAGGCACAACCCGATTCGCTCATGTGCTCTTATAACGGGATCAACGGCGTGTTCAGCAGCCAGAACAAAAAGCTCCTTAAGGATATCCTCAGGGATGAGTGGGGCTTTAAAGGCTTTGTGATGTCTGACTGGGGTGCCGTTCATGACAGACCTCTCGGAGTAGCGAGCGGCCTTGATCTTGGCATGCCCGGAAGCGGCGGTGTGGATGCAAAAGCTGTAGAAGAGGCCGTTATTAACGGAACTCTTGATGAAAGCCTTCTTGACGAGGCCGTTGCGAACATTCTCAAAAAGGTAGACAAATACAAGGGAATACCGCTTCTGCATGAGGGAGAGGCGTCGGCGGAAGAAAACAAAACCGAAGAGCAAAAAATTAAGCCACAATTTAATAGATCGGAAGACCATAAAATGGCACGCAGGATCGCCGGTGAATGCATGGTCCTTTTGAAGAATGAAGGCCTCCTTCCTTTAAGCACTTCCGAGAAGATAGTGTTTATCGGGGAATATGCGAAAAAGCCCAGATTCCAGGGTGCGGGCAGCTCTCATATCGAGGCGTTCAGAGTAAGCTCACCCCTTACCGCGGCGAGACATTTTGCCGATGTGAGATATAAGAAGGGATTTGGTGTTGATGACGAAAAGCTTAACGAAAAGCTTGCCGACGAAGCCGTTTTCGCGGCCAGACAGGCATCTGTGGCTGTTGTTTTTGCCGGCCTTCCCGATGAGTACGAGAGCGAAGGATTCGACAGAGACGGACTTTCTCTTCCCGAGGCTCAGAACGAATTGATCGCAAGGATCTGCAAGGTACAGCCCAATACCGTGGTCTGCCTGCAAAACGGATCGCCCGTTACCATGCCGTGGATCAATGATGTCAATGCGGTCCTTGAATGTTATCTTGCAGGCGAGGCCGGAGGAGAGGCGTGCGCAAAGATACTCTTCGGAAAGACCAATCCGAGCGGAAAGCTTGCCGAGACATTCCCTCTTAAGCTTTCCGATACTCCTTGCCGTGAGAACTTCCCCGGAAAAGCAAAGACAGTTGAATACCGTGAGGCCATATATATCGGTTACAGGTATTATGACAAGGTATCGATGAACGTATTGTTCCCCTTCGGACACGGGCTTTCTTATACAACTTTCTCCTACAGCGATCTGAAGATAAACAATAAGATAGATGAGGTAGAAGTTAATTTTAGAATTAAGAATTCAGGAAAAGTGGCCGGAGCCGAAGTTGCCCAGCTCTACGTCGGTAAGCCCGTAGGACAGGTACATCGCGCCGTAAGGGAATTGAAAGGATTTGAAAAGATATATCTTGAGCCGGGTGAAGAACGTGAGATAACCATGGTACTTGATAAGAGGGCTTTCTCATATTACAGTGCCGGTGAGGCCGACTGGAATATCGAGCCCGGAAGCTATCATATCAGCGTCGGTTCGTCGAGCCGCGACTTAAGGCTCAGAGGAGTTGTTACCCTCGATACGAACGGCGGAGGAGTAAAGATACATAAGGCTGACGAACTTCCCACATATTTCTTCGGAGATCCCGCAGTCGTAAGCGATGAGGAGTTCTCGACGCTTCTTTGCGCTCCGATACCCGAATCCGAATATGCTCCCGGCGAGAAATTCACTCTTTATAATTCTCTCGAGGATGTAAAGAATACAAAGTTCGGTAAGGTCTTCTACAAGATAGCCAAGCTTGCATGTAAGGGGCATACACTACTCGGAAGCAAAAAGATGTATGAGACAAACGTTCTCGAAACCCAGATGCGCAACTACTTCACGTGGTCGGGCGGAATGGTAACACCCGAGAGCGCGCAGGCGCTTCTCGGCCTATTTAATAACGAGGACGTGGAAAAGAATCTCAAGATAGTTGCTGCGGCGGGAATTGACCTTGTAAAAGGAAGGTTTATAAAGAAAAAATGAGAGCAGTCGGAATCATAGCCGAATTTGATCCGTTCCACGACGGACACGCCTTTCTTATCCGTGAGGCCAAAAAGCTCACGGGAGCCGAATATGTCGTGGTCGCCATGAGCGGGGATTTTGTTGAACGCGGAGAACCCGCGGTCTTTGATAAATTCGAGCGTGCCCGTGCGGCGGTGCTCGGAGGCGCCGATGCTGTTTTTGAGCTTCCGACGGTCTATGCGACTTCGGGTGCAAAAATTTTTTCCGAAGCGGGTGTGAGGCTCCTTTGTGCCACGGGGTGCACGGACACGGTCTGCTTCGGAAGCGAATGCGGTGATATAGATATCCTTTCACGTGCGTCGGAGCTTCTCGATAACGAGAGTGAAGAATTTAAGAATGCTCTTTCAAAGTATCAAAAAGCGGGTGATTCTTATCCGAAGGCCAGAGAAAAAGCACTTATCGAGCTCGGTGTTTCGGGGGAACTCGTCAGGGCTGCGCGGGAACCCAACAACATACTTGGAATACATTACATCAGCGCGATACAAAGCTTTTGCGGTGACATGAAAGCCGTCACGGTCAAAAGGACGGACGAGGGATATCATGAAAGTGCGTCACAGATAAGAGATGAAATATTTAATCACGGATTAACAAAATACGGAAGCTGTCCGATCCGCGCCGATGATTTCTCACAGATACTTTTTGCACGATTGATGTCGATGACGGCCGGAGAGCTTACAGAGATCGCCGATGTCAACGATACGCTCGCAAGGTCTGTTATGAAACACAGAGAGAAGAGTATGACCTTCAGTGAGCTGGTCTCAAAAGTTAAATCTAAAAATAATTTATATACATCGGTCAGCAGGGCGCTTCTTCATGTCGTTCTCGACATGAAAGAGAAGATACGTCCCGCGGCGGGCGAGATAAGGATACCGTATTTGAGGCTTCTCGCTTTTAACGAAAAGTCTTCCGGGCTTTTAAGGTATATCAGCGACAATTCAAAATGCCCGCTGATCACTAAGCCCGCGGATGCACCGTGCAGGGATGACGAGATATTCAGACTTGACATTAGGGCTGCGGCACTATACGGGGGAGCGGTTCTCGCAGGATACGGCGTAAAACTCCCCGAGGACATGACAAGGGGACCTGTTATCTGTCGGTGATCGTTTCATGTGCACCCCCGGGGGGAGGGCACATACCGGCATTGAGTTTTAAATATCTGATTTGATCACGGGGGTTGTAAGGATGGGATTTGAGAATCTTTCAAAAGTGGGAAAATTACATAAGCTTTCAAAGGACAGTGTCGTTTGCCGTGAGGGTGAAGACGGTGAGACTGCCTTTATCGTTCTAGCGGGTAATGTAAGGGTTATCCTCAATTCTTATTCTTCGAATCCATACATTGTTACCACTCTTCCCGCGGGCAGCTTTGTCGGTGAGATGTCACTCTTCCTCAAGCACCAGAGGACCGCGACCGTTATCGCCGTAAATGACAATACGGTGGTACTCGAAGTGGGCATGAACAACTTTAAGGACTACCTCAAAGAGGATGCCGCCACATGCTTTAAACTCATGAAATCACTTACTAACCGGGTGGACGGCATGCTTGAGAAGGTTGGATCGTTCGATAAGAAATTTGAGTTCAAGTTCAAATCAAACTCTTACTATATGCTCGCACATCAGCTGTTCCAGTCGCAATTTGCGAAGCTTGTCAACGAGAACGCCGACGGTGCGATCGCGCTTATCACGTTCCTGTGCTCATCCCTTAAATCACTTAACGACAAATTCCTTGAGAATGAGTCAAACTGAGCAGCAAGTCTGACCGGGGCTGATGATCCGGTTAATATATAGATGTCAACACAGATGAAAAAACATTTATTTGGTATAAAAAGAGATGTCATACTTGCCGGTCTTGCCATCGCAGTACTGTACCTGGTTTTCCACATTACAGGGATCGGATGTCCGATCAAGTTTATTACCGGGATCTCATGTCCCGGATGTGGAATGACACGCGCTATTTGGTCGCTGGTTTCTTTGTCTTTTGGGCAGGCGTTTTATTACCATCCGTTGTGGCCGCTGACTTTTGCCTGGCCGGTGGCGTTTTTCCTTCGCAAAAGGCTCGGAAAAGCTTACAAAGCGATCTGCGTGATCTTTGTTGTTGCTTTTTTGTTGACATACGTCATCCGGTTTTTTACGGGACCCGATGAAGTAGTTTCGTTTGATCCGGTTAACGGCGCAATCGGACGTGCGGTCCGATTTATTATTGATATATTTTGAGGAGGTTTTCAATGTTTTGCAGTAGATGTGGTTCTCAGATCCCTGACGGAAGTAAATTCTGTTCTTCCTGCGGTGCTCCCTGTGCGGTACCGCAAATCAGTCCCGACGGAGGCTGTCAGAGCGGCTATTCGGGTAATCAAGGCGGAGGCTGTCAGGACGGCTATCCGGGTAATCAAGGCGGAGGCTGTCAGAACGGCTATCCGGATAATCAAGGCGGAGGCTGTCAGAACGGCTATCCGGGTAATCAGCAGTGGGGATCGTATTATGGCGCGAGACCGCTTCGTACCGATCGCGATCTGGTGTCGTATATACTTCTTTCTATCATCACCTGCGGTATTTATGGGTATTGGTTCATATATAAGCTCGCTCAGGACGTCAATGTCGCCTGTGAGGGCGACGGCGAAGAGACACCCGGTCTTGCTGTCTACATTTTCCTGGGCCTTATCACCTGCGGGATGTATAATTTCTACTGGATGTATAAGATTGGCAATCGTCTCGCACAAACCGCTTATCGGAAATATGGCTTCCAAATGCAGGAAAACGGTACCACGATCCTGGTGTGGCTGATTTTCGGCTCGCTTCTTTGCGGTATAGGTTACTTTATCGGTAACTATATCCTCATAAAAAACACGAATGCTATCTGTGATGCATATAATCAGGCTAATGGGTTTGGCTACATGAGATAATGAAATCAAAGCAGTACGTGAAAACAATTTGATCACAATACAAAGAGCGTATCCGTTGGATCCGGGAGATTCATGGGATGCGCTTTTTTTCGTGACTTTTCCGCTGCGATGTGGTATGATTCTATGCAGTGCCCTGTTGGGCGATCATCAGAATCAATCAGAGAGTTTTTATCAGGAGGCTACAAGGAAAAGTTATGAAGATACTTGTACTTAATGCGGGAAGTTCTTCCCTCAAATACCAGCTCATCGACATGGAGAGCGAGAAAGTGCTCGCCAAAGGAAATGCTGACAGGATCGGAATCGAAGGTTCGTTCTGCAAGCATAAGAAAGACGGCGGTGAGGAGATCGTAAAGAGCGTTATCCTCAAAGACCATAAGGATGCCATTGAAGTCATCATGTCACTCCTTGTTGACAGCGAGCAGGGCTGCATCAAGTCCATGGACGAGATCGGTGCCGTTGGTCACAGAGTCGTTGCATCGGGCGAATACTTCAAGGAGCCCACACTCGTTACGGACGAATCTATCGAGAGACTTAAGAAGACATTCCCTCTCGGACCTCTTCATAATCCTGCAGCATATACAGGTGTTATGGCTTGCCGTGAGGTTATGCCCTCAACACCCATGGTTCTTGTTTTCGATACAAGCTTCCATCTTACTATGCCCGAAGTGGCATATCTCTACAACATCAAGTACGAGGATTACAAGCAGTACAGCGTAAGACGCTACGGTGCACACGGAACAAGCCACAAGTTCGTTTCGGGCAAGGCTGCCGAGTATCTCGGAAAAGATCCTAAAGACCTCAACATCATCACATGCCACCTCGGCAACGGTTCTTCGATCAGTGCCGTTAAGGGCGGCAAGTGTGTCGACACATCCATGGGCTTCACACCTCTCGCAGGTGTCTGCATGGGTACACGCGCGGGCGATATCGATGCTTCCGCAGTTCAGTTCCTTGCAAACCAGAAGGGCATGGACATCAACCAGATCCTCACATACCTCAACAAGGAGTCGGGACTTAAGGGACTTTCGGGCGGATTCTCCGATTTCCGTGACCTCCGCGAGAACGTTGAAAAGGGCGGAGAGGCAGGCCGCAGAGCACAGCTCGCACTCGACAAGTTCGCTTATGACTGCAAGAAGTATGTCGGCGCATATATGGCAGTTCTCGGCAGAGTAGACTGCATCGTATTCACGGCCGGTATCAGTGAGTGGAACGGATTCATCATCAATCAGATCCTTGAGGGACTCGACTCTTACGGCATAAGCGTTGACAAAGAAAAGAACACCGATTCCTGCAAGGTACCCGTTAAGGATATCACAGGCAAGGATTCCAAGGTAAAGATCCTTGTCATCCCCACAAACGAAGAGCTTGTCATCGCACGCGAGACAAAAGAAGTCGTTACAAGATAACGTGCGGGACAAAAGAAGTCGTTACAAGATAACGTGCGGGAAATGTCATCGCTTAGGGATGATGCAAATACCGTAATCTAATTAAATTGACACATAAACATTGAAAGACAAGAATGTAAAGGAGAAGAACATGAGCTTTATAGATGAGATCAAGGCACGTGCAAGAAAAAGCATTAAGACTATCGTACTTCCCGAGGGTGAGGATCGCAGAGTCCTTGAGGCAGCAGCTACCACCATTAAAGAAGGTAACGCAAAAGTAGTGATCCTCGGCAAGGAAGATGACATTAAGGAACTCGGAAAGGGACTTGACCTTTCCGCAGCTACGATCATCGATCCCGCAAAATCGGATAAGCTTAACGCCTATATCGACAAGCTTGTAGAGCTTCGTCAGAAGAAGGGTATGACACCCGAGCTTGCACGCGAGGCACTTACAACAGACAATACAACATTTGCGGTAATGATGGTTAAGATGGGCGACGCCGACGGCGTTGTTTCGGGTGCTTGCCATTCAACCGCCAATACACTTCGTCCCTGTCTTCAGATCCTTAAGACTGCGCCCGGCGTGAAGTCTGCTTCGGCATTCTTCCTTATGATCGTTCCGGACTGTGCTTACGGTGATGACGGAGTTTTCGTTTTCGCGGACTGCGGACTCAACCAGAATCCCGATCCCGAGCAGCTTGCTGAGATCGCAGGTCTTTCGGCAAAGAGCTTTACAATGCTCACAGGCAAGGAAGCACGCGTTGCTATGCTTTCACACTCCTCTAAGGGCTCGGCTAAGCATGACGACGTTACAAAGGTTACGGACGCTACGGCGCTTGCAAAGGAAGCATATCCCGACATCCTCATCGACGGCGAGCTTCAGCTTGATGCAGCCATCGTTCCCGAGGTAGGAGCTTCAAAGGCTAAGGGATCACCCGTTGCCGGCAGGGCAAACGTACTCGTATTCCCCGATCTTGATGCCGGAAACATCGGCTACAAGCTTGTTCAGCGTCTTGCAAAGGCAGAAGCATACGGTCCCGTTATGCAGGGTATCGCAGCTCCCGTCAACGATCTTTCGAGAGGATGTTTCGCGGAGGATATCGTAGGCGTTATCGCTATCACTGCGGTACAATGCGCAAACGTATGATGACCGGGACATTTGCCGCGTAAATTTGTTTAACGGAATATAGGGAGGGTGGATTATAATATTACCCTCCCTGTTTTTGCGATATAAACGAAGCAAAGGAAATTGATGATCATGAAACAAAAGACACTTAACAAGATGGCTTGTTTAGGGACCCTTCTTATCCTGACGGGTGCCGTTTCGGGCTGCTCAAAGGCAGAGGTGCCGTCACTTAAGATCAATTCCGAAGATGTTGCGAGCGAATACAACATGGTCGAAGTTGATTATAACGACGTTGTTCTTGAAGAACAGATCAGCTGTCTGTACTCCCAGATCGACGAACAGCTCCTTTCGTTTTCGATCGAGAAGGGAGAACTTACGCACATCTACGTTTCCGACGGAGACAGCGTTAAAACGGGACAACTTCTCGCCAAGCTCAATGTCGATGACCTCGAGAAAAAACTTCGTGACAACGAGGACCTGATAGAGCAGAGCGAGCTTCTTATAAACGAGACGCAGAAACTCATCGATTATTATGAAAGCCTTATAAACGGCTCGATCGGACTCAAAAGGCGTGAAGAGATAGAATTCAAGATCTCGGACGCCTCGCAGCAGCTTGACGAGCTGAGAAACACAAAAGAAACATGTGAGCGTGAAAATATCGGGTTTAAAGAGATCATCGAACAATCCATGCTGTATGCGGGAATGGACGGTACGGTAAGCAACATAAACAAGGCGCTCGTCGGTACGAGGCCCTCGAAAGGAGCGACCGTAATGAAGATAATCAACACGGATCATTGCTCTTTCGTTTCAAAGGACGAAGAAGCGTTTGAGCTTCTGGAGATCGGAGACTCCGTAAGGATCGACATCTCGGCGGACAAGTTCTATTCCGCGACTGTGATAGAGAAAGACAGAACGAACGGGAGGGTCATCATGGATCTTGATGAGCCGGATTATTCGCTCAAGATGAGTACGAGAGGGACCATAAACGTTGAGCTTGAGAGAGCCGATCATGTTCTGTCGCTTCCCCGCGATGCGGTTCATACAACGGAAGACATGGCATATGTTTATATGCTCTCGGAAAGCGGTGTAAGAGAACTCAAGGAGATAGAAGTCGGGATCATGGGCGCGAAGCTCGTTGAGATCAAAAGCGGATTACTTCCGTACGAACAGGTTATTTTGAGGAAGGGAATGAGAACCACATGAGACATAACAGTATTTGGCCCGGTGCGGCAAAGGTCGTCAAGCGCGTTGTTTCGACCGTTCTTTTATGTACACTTTCCGTTTCGCTCCTTTCTTCGTGCAGCAGTGAAAGCGGGAATGATAAAAAGGAACTCCTTGTTCCGGCAGTTTTTGCGACCGAGGTCGGGATCTGCGAACGCGGTGATCTTGAAAAACTTCTTGTAAAAGACGGACATGTCGAAGGCGAATATGAGATCCTTTCTTTCGATGCCGACGGCTATATCTACGAGATCTTTTCGAAGCCCGGGGACAGGGTCGGCAAAGGAGACGCGATAGCATCCATGACAAGTGCCGATTTTGAAGAGATCATGACTCTCGAGGAAGAGATCGAAGAGATCAAGAAATCAAACGAAGAACGCAAAAAATCCCTTGAAGCCGAAGTAAAGCTCAAGGAAAAGAACGGTGAGAGCGCGGTCGAAGAGCGTTTTACATACGAGAAGGAATCGGCTCTTATGGATCTGATCCTCGCCCAAAAACAGGAACGCTATGAAAAGCTCAAGAACGAAGACATCGGATACAACTATATTTCGGCACCCGGTAACGGTTATGTTGTCGCGGTAAGTTCCACTTCGGGCGGATCGTATATAACTGCCGGTACACCCGTGGCCGCAGTGTCGGGAGACGATACAAAACGATTTATATCCTGTGACTTTATTTCCGAGAAGGAATCAAAGGCTTACAACTCATTTTATGCGATCATCAACGGCGTTAATTATCCCTTAAAATATGTTCCCGTCGAGAAAGAGCATATGGCAACCCTTTCGGCGGCCGATCTGAGGCCCAAGAGCCACTTCGATTTTGTCGAGGATCCCGGAGACGAGGTCAGGCTCGGCGATTATGCCGCAGTTATCATAGTCGTTGACAGGAAAGAAAACGTACTGAGCGTCCCGGTCAATTCGGTATATACGGATAAGGACGGTCGTTTCGTTTATATCATGGACGAAGAAGGTAAGAAGGAAAGACGCGAGGTCGTAACGGGTCTTTCGGGTGGAGCACGTATTGAGATCATTGAAGGCGTGCGGGAAGGAGAGAGTGTTTATGTTGAAAATTAAAAAACGACTCCTTGCGCTTATCATGGCAACCGGCATAGTTATCACGTCGGTCGTTCCGGGAACGAAAGAAGTCCGCGCTATCGAAGCGGGACAATATGACGATCTCTATATCGAAGCACTCTCGCAGGAAGCAAAAAAGGCCGTTTATAAGACCGATACCGTAAGAAAAGGCACATTCAGCATTTACTACACCCAGGTGCCCCATGTCGACTATGACAATTATTACTATCTTTGGAACAATCTTCCGATCGGACAGGTGACATTTAAGAATTACGAAACAATGGTAGGCGATTGGATTGAGGTCGGAGATACCGTCTGCAACATAGAGATCAAGGTCGACGAGGAAAGGATAGCAGAGCTCGAAAGCCGGATCGCAAAGGAAGAGGATATGCTCACCACGTACGCATATACGTGTGAGGAGCTGCTTGCCGAATATGACAGATTATATCAGAGCGGCAAGGGAGACGCGGAACTTGCGAAGCTTCTCTATGACAGGCTTAAGCATTCCTATGACGAGGAAGTAAAACGGCGCCGCGAATCGATAGATGCGCTTCAGGCAGAATACGACGGCTGGATAATGGCACAGCTTCAAACGACCATTACGGCCACGGCGCGCGGATATGTTGAGTATCTCGAACAGTTTCACAGAGGAATGATCATAGATAACTACGGCTTTATCGGAGTGATCTTCAGAATGGAAGATTCCAAGTTCGGACTCGAAGGAGGCAGCGAATACCTTCGTTTCGGACTTCCGGCGGTACTTATACAAAAAGACGGCGATAATACCGTAAAAGTCGAGGGAATGGTCTGCACATGCCTCGACACATCGCTGCCCGCATCACTTGTCGGAAGCAAGAGCATGATCGATTTCGACAAGGAAATGTACAAGCAGCTTAATCCCCGTAAGGGAGCGACGCTTAAAGTAGAGCGTGTGCATATGGAAAACGCGCTTATGGTTAAGAAAAAAGCGGTTTACGAAGACTCGCACGGCAGCTACGTTCTGATGGACATTGACGGACGCAAGACCAGAAAATATGTTGTTGTGGGCGGCAGTAACGATGACGATACATGGATCATCAGCGGCGTGAACGAGGGAGATGCCGTGATCCTTAAGTAATCCCATAAAAACCATTCGGAAGCGAAAGGCAGGAAACTATAATGCTTCACCTTGTTATACAAAGGATACTACATAAAAAGTGGATGATCGCTTGTCTGATCATAGGCAATATTCTGCTGACCGCATTTGCGGCAGCGCATCCGCTTTACAGCAGTTCTTCATCGCAAAGCATGCTGACGGAAGAATTTGATTCGGCTATGCGTGAGACCAACAAATATCCGATGATGGTGCATACAGTCGGAAGGGTCAGAAAAACTGCCGGCAAGAGCGTTACGTCGAAGGTCAGAAAGATAGCAAACAACATGGGAGAGACTCTTCAGGGACTACCCATCGTCGAAAAGATCGTTTATCGAAACATGATCGCGTCGACGGCCCAGTCGATGACCATTCATGACGGAATGTTCTCACAGATGACGCTTGCTCTTTCTTCGCTCAGCGATATGGAAGATCATATAAAGATCCTTTCCGGAAAAATTTATTCCGACAAGTTGACGGACGACGGTTTTATCGAAGTTATCATCAATCAGACCGTTATGGTCGAGAACGATCTTCTGGTCGGCGAGGAGCTTCGGATCGATTCCGTAAAGGGCGCTGACAACAAACCCGTCAAACTCAGGATCTCGGGCGTTTTCACCAATTCGGAAGACGGTGACCTTTACTGGTACAATCCGCCCACATTCTACTCGAAGGATCTTTTCATGTCCCCGTCCCTTTTTGAGGAATGCTTCATGTTTGAAGGGGCAAAGAAAAACCAGTTTGACGAGGATACATATATCCTTCCGGATTATAAGGCGATCACCCCGGAGATGGTCGATCCGATCATTTCGGCCACGAGCAGCATGGTCAGGGATATGAACGATATCTACGGCATGATCGAGACTTCGGATTATATCTCGTTGCTTGATAAGTTCACGGTCAAAAAGAAGCAGATCGATGTAATGCTTACCATCCTCGAAGTGCCCGTTGCACTCATGCTTCTCGCATTCATCTTTATGATATCAAGGCAGATGCTCTCACTTGAGGAGGGCGAGGTTGCCATGCTCAAGAGCCGTGGTGCGAGCGGATTCCAGATATTCAGATTGTATCTCGTGCAATCCCTTGTCGTCTCGGGCGTGGGGATGATCATCGGAATTCCCATCGGAGCCGGCATAACAAAACTGCTCGGACGCGCCGATGCGTTCCTTTCGTTCTCGGGCGGAAGAGACATGGCTCTTATCTTCAACTCGGACGCGCTCTTGTATGCCCTTGTTGCGGCCATGCTTTCGGTACTTATGACATTACTCCCCGTTCTCAAGAAGGACAAGACGAGCATCGTAGCCGTAAAGAGGCGCAGAAGCCGCCAGGAGAAGCCTTTGTGGATGAAATTATATCTTGATATAATTATTACCGGCGTGTCGATCTACGGCTATTATACGTTCCTAAACGGTCAGGAAGAACTGCTCCTGAGGGTGCTTTCGGGTAAAACACCCGATCCGCTCCTTTTCCTGAGCGCGGCACTCTTCATCCTCGGAAGTGCGCTCCTGTGCGTAAGGATCCACAGGTTGATATTAAAAGTGATCTACAATGTCGGAAAGAAGAAGTGGAAACCTGCGGCATATACGTCGCTTTTGCAGCTCATCAGATCGGGAAACAAGCAGGTGTTTGTCATGGTATTCCTGATACTCACCGTTTCCTTCGGTCTCTTTTATACAACGATCGCCAGAACGATCGTCGCCAATTCGGAAAGAAATGTCGATTACAAAGAAGGTGCCGACATCAGGGTCAAGGAATACTGGATGAATAATTCCCGTCTCGGCCCCGGCCATTATTATGAGCCTGATTTTGCGAAATACGGACAGCTCAAATCGGCCACGGGCGTAGCAAAAGTCTTCCTCAACGACTCCTCGACGTTCCTCATTGACGGTACGAGAAGGATCGATACTTCGATAATGGGTATCAATACGCAGGAATTCGGCAAGGCGGCTCCCATCGAGGACGGACTTTTACCTCATGACTATTACGATTATCTCAACGTCCTCAGTCGCAATCCCGACGCGATGCTCGTTTGCTCGAGGCTCAGGGATAAATACCAGGTCAAGATCGGTGATACGATTTCCGTCAATATCAATTCACCGACCGGATATCATATGGCGAACCTTACGGTATACGGATTCTTCGACTACTGGCCCACATATTCGCCCACGTCGATAAGCGTAGGTGCCGATGACAGCACGAGCGTTGTCGAGAAGAACCTGCTCGTATTAAATCTTTCCAAGGTTCAGAGCACCGTAGGCGTTCTTCCTTACGAAGTTTGGATCGATCTTGAAGGTGAGACGGACAGCTTCTATGAATTTGCCGATGAGCTCGGATTCAAGATCACAAAATTGACCGATAAGGTTGAAAAGATAGAGAAACTCCATGACGATCCCCTATTCGCGGGAACGAGCGGAATACTTACCATGAGTTTCATCGCGATCCTTGTGATCTGCTCGATCGGATATCTCATGTACTGGAGCCTTTCGATCAGGGCAAGACAGCTTCAGTTCGGTATATTCAGGGCAATGGGTGTCTCCTTTAAACAGATCTCGGGAATGCTCATAATCGAGCAGGCGCTGACGGGACTTTATTGCATAGTTGCCGGTCTTGTGAGCGGATATCTCGCATCGAAGCTTTTCGTGCCGATGATCCAGATCGCATATCAGGGCGCCGACAGCATCCTCGAGATGAAGCTCATAACCAGGTCTGCCGATGTTGTTGAACTTGTCGCGGTGATATTCGCCGTGTTCCTCATCTGCATCGGAGCACTTATGAAACAGATATCGTCGATGAAGATCTCGCAGGCACTTAAGCTCGGTGAGGATTGATATTAACGGAACAGGAAAGGAAGAGACATGGATATACTTAAGGCGGAGCATATAAAGAAAGGCTTTAAGCTCCCTTCCGGAGAAAGGATAGAAGTCTTAAAGGACATAAGTCTTTCCGTCAGGGAAGAAGCGCTTATGATCCTGAAAGGGCCTTCGGGATCGGGTAAGACAACGCTTATGAACATCATGGGCGGGCTTGACGGACCCGACGAAGGAAAGATGTATTTTAACGGCAAAGACATATACGGGGCCGGTGCGGCGGATATAGACGTCCTCAGAAGAAACGATTTCGGATTCATCTTTCAGTCCGTATCGCTCATCCCCATCATGACGGTCTATGAGAATGTCGAATTCTCACTCAGACTTTCGGGATATCAGGGCGACAAGGCCGAAAGGGTAATGAAATGCCTTTCGCTTGTCGGACTTGACGCGAGAAGCGATCATATGCCGCAGGAGCTTTCGGGCGGCGAGCAGCAGCGTGTTGCCATAGCCAGAGCGATCGCTCATTCGCCGAGGGTGATCTTTGCGGATGAGCCCACCGCGGAGCTTGACAGCCAAACGGCGATCCATGTGGTGAGCCTTTTCAAGGAACTTGTTGAAAAAGAACATGTAACGATCGTAATGACTACTCACGACGTGGGACTCATGTCGGCGGGTGACATAGTTTATTCGATAGAGAACGGAGAGATCAGCGGATGCGAGACGCAGAACTAATTGTGAATGAAGAGACAGATAACGGTTCCGGGCCTATGATCATAGCCCAGAATCTTGTTAAGATCTATAAGACGCGTGACATCGAAGTGCTTGCCCTTCAGGGACTCGACCTGACGGTTGAGCGCGGAGAACTCATGGCCATAATCGGAAACAGCGGCTCGGGAAAGTCTACTTTCCTCAATATGCTCGGCGGGCTTGATACGCCGAGTGCCGGAAAGCTTTTTGTGGACGGAAGTAATCTTTTTGACATGACCGGACGTCAAAAAGAGCTTTACAAGAAAAAGACCGTAGGATTTGTATGGCAGAACAACGCACGTAACCTTTTCCCTTACCTCAGCGCGATCGAGAACGTAATGACACCCATGCTCCTCACAAAGGAGAAGAACAGACGTGAGCGTGCCGAGCAGCTTCTCGATATCGTCGGGATGAGCCACAGAAAAACGAGCCGTCTTGGTGAACTTTCGGGCGGCGAGCAGCAGAGAGTGGCCATAGCCATTGCTCTCGCAAACAACCCCAAGCTCCTTCTTGCCGACGAACCCACGGGCTCCGTCGATAAAGATACGGCGGACAAGATCTTCGATATATTCAGAAAGCTGAGCACGGAGATGGGCGTGACCGTTGTTATCGTTACGCACGATGTACGCCTTTCGAAGAAAGTTAACAGAGTTGTTGCCATAAGGGACGGAAGGATAAGCAGCGAGAGGATCTTAAGAGAGCAATATAAGGATGTTTTCACCGCGGACAATATTTCGTGGGGTAACGAGGAAACACAGGATGAATATGTGATCCTTGACAGAGCGGGAAGACTCCAGATACCCGAGAAACTCCTTAAAAAGCTTGAACTTAAGGACAACAAAGTTACGGTCGGATACGAGGACGGAACTCTGACCATCAGGAATCCAAATGCGGCAGCGGAAGAAAAAGAGCCTGATATTACGGAGTAAAAAGCAAAATAAAAAGGCAGGTCTCCCTCATAAACGACTTGCCTTTTCTAATTGTAATATGTAGAATTATTACTAATGTTAAACAATTTTTAAAAGGGGGCAGTTTGCGCTTCGCGCGGCTGCAAAAGAAAGGTATGGCAAAGAAGGAAAGAAAAAAGAGGGTACTTCCCATATACCTGACGGCGGGTACGTGGCTGGCATGGTCGCTTTTCCTGCCGCTTTATCAAGTGAGTGACTTCCTGCTTTTGGGTGCGCTGTCGGGGCTTATAATGTTGTTTGGATATGCTCCGAAGGGAAAGGAAGAACCCGAAGCGATAGAAGAGCAAAAGAGCGAAATAAAGAAAGAGGATAAACCGGCCGAACATAAGAGACCCCGTACGGGAGACGCGACGATCGACAAGATGCTTGACGATGAAGAGATGGCCATCGCCGAGATGAAGCGACTCAACGAAGCGATCCCCGACGAGAAGCTTTCGAAACAGATCGATCATCTCGAGGATGTGACATCGAAGATCGTAAATTATGTGGTCGAGCATCCCTCCAAGAAAACACAGGTCCGCAGGTTCTTCAATTATTATCTGCCCACGACGCTCAAACTTCTCAATGCCTATGACAGGATGGATGAAGCGGGGATCTCGGGCATAAACATTGACGGGACAAAGGGCAAGGTTGAGAATATGATGGATAAAGCACTCGATGCTTTTGACAGACAGCTCGATTCACTCTATACGGATGAGGCGATGGATATCTCGTCCGATATCAGCGTTATGGAAAGTCTTCTTGCACAAGAGGGTCTGGCGGGAGACGATGAAATAGTCAAAAATACTACGATATAAGGAGAGACAAGATGACAGACAATCAGATGCCTACATTGACACTTGAGCCTTCGGCTCAGGCTGAAACGGGAATCGCCGATCTTTCTTCGGCGTCAATAGCAGCACCCGCTGCTCCTTCGATTGGACTTACACTTGATGCGGGACAGGGTGCGCAGCAGACCGCTACGCAGGATGAGCGTGACAAGAATGCGGTAAAGATCGATGAGAGCATGCTCACCGAAGAAGAGAAGAAGGTTGTTGCTGATTTTGCAAAGCAGATCGACATAAAGGATTCCAATCAGGTAATGGCGTACGGCTCAGCAGCACAGAAGCATATCGCCAATTTCTCCGAGAGCGCTCTTAAGAACGTTAAGACGCAGGATCTGGGCACCATCGGTGATGTTCTTTCTTCACTCGTTGTACAGCTCCGTACAATGGATGAGCCCCAGAAAAAGGGAATCGCCGGCTGGTTCCAGAGAAGAAAGAGGGACATCGAAGAGCTTAAGGCTACCTACGCCAAGGCTGAAGTAAATGTCGACAAGATCGTTGAAAAGCTTGAGGAACACCAGGTTGTCCTTATGAAGGATATCGCAACCTTTGACCAGATGTATGATCTTAACCTCAAGTACTACAAAGAGCTTACGATGTACATCATCGCAGGCAAGAAGAAGCTTGAGGAAGTTCGTGCGGGCGAGCTCGAAGAACTCAAGGCTAAGGCTAAAGAGACGGGTACACAGGAAGACGCTCAGAAGTATAACGACCTCGCAAATCTTTGCGAAAGATTCGACAAGAAGATCCATGATCTTGAGCTTACAAGGATGATCTCCATCCAGCTCGGACCTCAGACACGTCTCCTGCAGAACAATGATACGCTTATGGTTGAGAAGATCCAGTCATCGATCGTCAACACGATCCCGCTCTGGAAATCTCAAATGGTACTCGCACTCGGTATCGAGCACGGACGTCAGGCAACTGCGGCTCAGGCAGCTGTTACAGAGATGACGAACGATCTCTTAAAGCGCAATTCCGAAGCCCTTAAGATGGCTACGATCGATACGGCCAAGGAAGCAGAGCGCTCGATCGTCGATATCGAGACACTCAAGCTCACAAACGAGAACCTTATCAATACTCTTGATGAAGTTATGAGAATACAGAATGAAGGTCGTCAAAAGCGTAAGGAAGCGGAAGCAGAGCTCGGCCGTATCGAGGGCGAACTCAGACAGAAGCTTCTTGAGCTTCGCGGCTGAGCAATAACACGGAGTAAGGGATGAAAATTTTCAAGAAGTTAGGTGTGGCCATTACCACACTGGTTTTAACAATCACTGCGGCAGTCGCGATCGGACAGATCCGCGAGCCCTCTTATACCCAGCCCGAATCTACCGCGATACAGCGTGTGATGAAGGATTATGAGGACGAAGAGGGATTTGCGGAACTTACCGAGATCTGCAATCGTTATGTAGTCGATAATGCCAATGTGATCGGTTCGAATTCCACCGAACGGATCGTAAATACGATCGCGAATATGGCGGTACGCGATGACGGGATTGTTGCCGTTGCCACCGAGACATTTGCGGAGGATGCCGTAAAATCACCGCAGGATCTCGAAAAAACCGCGATCAGATTTTATGAAAAACTTGAGCTTGATGAAGCGTCGGATGCCATCATGGTCATTGATACGCAAAGTTCGCAATATTTTATGTATGATCCGAGCGGAAAGATCTTTTCGGACATGAGCGATGCCGAACTCAAGAGCGTGGAAGCGGCACTCAGGAAAGGTTTCGAAGAAGTTGCCGACGGCAACATGAACGGTATCTCTACCGGTGTGGCCGATGCATATGACGCTGTCGCAAGGATAATAAGCGACCCTTCGTCGTTTATCAATCTTAAGAGTACATATGTTCAGGAAAACGATGACGGCGGATTCAATATCGTCGAGAAGACGGTGGACGGCGGAGTCTCTCTTGTCAAGGGGATCGTAAAGACGGCTACGGGACTCGTGTCGGGTGTCTTTAGGATCATTGGGGGATCTTCGATATTTATCATCGTTATCATCGGTGCGATCGTATTTATCATAAAATCGGGCAAGAAGAAGTCATATAATAACAACGGTCAATCCGTAATGAGCGGTCAGGGAGGTCAACCCGGACGCGGTGCACATCCCGGACAGCCCGGTCAGCCCGGAGGCATGAACGGTAGAAAAAACATACTTAACGCAGGCCGGAAAGGCAGGAATTTAAGTCAGTCCGGAAACATTGACACCAGCAGGATCTCGACACAGGGATCGCAATACCGTTGGTCGGCAAACAAGAATCCTTATTCGGGTCTCAATAACGGAAAAACTGACGGCAGCGGTGCTTTCGGCGGCAGGAAGGATATGGACGGCTTCGTATTCCCGAACGATTTCGGAAGCGGCGAAGGTGGCGGCGGACAAACAGTCAATAAGCCGCAAAGATGAGTAAAGAAAGCATAAAGCGGTTTTTTACCGCATGAAACAGTGAGGACATCTGGAATGAATTATTTGATCACGGGCGCGGCCGGATTCATCGGCAGCAATTTCGTTTACCACATGCTCGGGAAGCATCCGGACGACAAGTTCGTCGGGATCGACAATCTTTCGTATGCGGGAAACATAAAAAACCTTGAGGAAGCACAGAAAAACAAGAATTTTGTCTTCAGGAAGGCAGATATCACCGATGCCGGTGCCATGACCGATCTCTTTAAGGAATTCGGATTCGATTATGTCATCAATTTTGCGGCCCAGACCCATGTTGACAGATCGATATACGATCCCGGTATCTTTGTCAGGACCAACGTCCTTGGAACACAGATACTTCTCGACTGTTCGAAAGAGTACGGTGTTAAGCGTTTCCATCAGATAGGAACGGACGAGGTATACGGCGATCTTCCTCTCGAGGAAACCGACAGGTTCTTTGTCGAGACACTCCCTCTTAAGGCGAGCAGCCCGTATTCGGCTTCAAAAGCAGGCGCCGATCTTCTTGCGCTTTCTTATAACAGAACATTCGGGCTTTCCGTTACGGTAAGCCGTTGCTCGAATAATTACGGGCCTTTCCAGTTCCCGGAAAAGCTCATTCCGCTCATGCTCATAAACGCTTTAAAAGACAAACCGCTCCCCGTATATGGCGACGGAATGAACGTCAGAGACTGGCTTTATGTTGAAGATCATTGCGAAGCGGTCGATCTTATACTCCATAACGGAAGAGACGGTGAGGTCTACAATGTCGGCGGACATAACGAAATGCACAACATAGACATTGTAAAGCTTATCCTTAAAGAGCTTTCAAAACCCGAGAGCCTCATTACGTATGTTTCGGACAGAAAGGGTCATGACCTCAGATATGCCATAGATCCCACAAAGATACATGATGAACTCGGGTGGCTCCCGAAGACCAAATTTGCCGACGGCATCAAACAGACGATCCATTGGTATGTTGATAATAAGGCATGGTGGGAAGAGATCGTTTCCGGAGAATATCGTGAATATTATAAAATGATGTACGAAAACAGATAAGATGATTTTTAACGAAATTAGTACTTGCGTTTTTCTTTTCACTGCGATATAATGGCACATGTTGGTTGAACAAAGGGCTATCGCCAAACGGTAAGGCAACGGACTCTGACTCCGTCATTTCAAGGTTCGAATCCTTGTAGCCCTGTTAAAGGAACTGAGTGCTCAGTTCCTTTTTCTTTTCATAAGAAGAATGAACCGTCCGGGGAAAACCTTATGCCCCTGCCGGAAAAACTATTGTTCGAAGGAGAATAAGGATCATGACAGAAATACTCTTAGCCGTTTTATCACTGCTTGCCGGGATAATCCTCGTGGCCAAAGGCGGCGATTTCTTTGTGGATGCTGCGAGCTGGATGGCAAAAGCGGCAGGTATACCGACATTTATAGTCGGAGCAACGATAGTAAGTATCGCGACTACACTACCCGAGATCATAGTTTCGGTCATGGCTGCCTTTGAAGACAAGACGGAGATGGCGATAGGCAATGCGGTCGGTTCGGTTACAGCCAATACGGCCATGATCATGGCGATCGCTTTTATATTCATGAAGATAACGATAGTCCTCAAGGATTATCTCGTACAATGCATTCTCCTCATGGTAACGGGCGGAGTGCTTATAATCGGATGTTTAAACGGTGCCCTTTCCACATGGGCAGCTATCGTACTGATCACGATCTTTGCGATCCACATGATCGTGAACGTAAGACTTGCCAAGAAACACAGTGCGGCAAGCAAGGAAAAGGAAGCCGAAGTACAGAGGGACAAAAAGACGATAGTCATAAGCATTTTGAAATTCGTCGGCGGAGCGGCCGGCATCGTTGTGGGCTCGAGATTCCTCGTTAACGGAGGAAGCGATCTTGCGACGATTCTCGGAGTTCCCGAAAGGATCGTTGCGGTCACTGTTGTGGCGATCGGCACATCAATCCCTGAGCTTGTTACTACTATCACGGCGGTCAGGAAAAAGGAATACGGTCTTTCGGTCGGAAACATCGTCGGAGCGAACCTTATCGATCTTTCCCTCATCCTTCCTCTCTGCAGTCTTGTTTCGGGTAAAAATCTTCCCGTCAGCCCTCAGGGAGCGCATATCGATATGCCTGTCTGCCTCGGCGTGACCGTACTTGCGATCGTGCCGTTGCTGATCAGGAGAAAGGCTTCGAGAGTACAGGGAATATTGCTGCTCGTCGCATATGTAGTTTATCTTGGTTTTACGGTTTGATCGTTTGGGACGCCGGTCCCGGTTTCTTATATAAACACATTTACCGAAAGGAATGATTGCGATATGTATAAGATGAAAAAAGTACATCTCTCGGCCGCGACTGTATCGGTAGATCTCGGAGACGGAAGCGAGAGAGGGGCATACGTCGATCAGGGATACATATTAAACAAGCTTGGAAGACCGCACAGGGCGATCAGCATCATGTATTGCTATTATCCGCTTGATAAGGAATGGCCTCAGCGCATCAGCAAGGCATATCCCGACAAAAAGGTATCGTTTGCCTGGGATTATTCCTATGACGATTATTTCCCCTATCTGGGCGGACTCGGCGGAAACACCGAAGGTGAGCCGTTCACGTGCATGAGGGACATCAGAGCACACGGTCAGGAAGTCATCCTGACGCTGACATGCGATCCGAAAGTGGGAGACGAGCATATCATCGCCATCGCAAAAGATCTGAGACCTTTCGGAAGAATCTTACTCAGAATGAATCATGAGTGTACCGGAGACTGGTTTTCGTTCACAAAGAGAGCATCATATCAGGAGATCGCGGATTTCTTCGTCAGATTCAAGAAGATCATGTCCGAATATGCGCCCAATGTGCGCATGATCCTTTGCGCGGGTGCCGTAATGGACAAAAAGGTGTTCGAGCTCGAGATGGAGAAGGAGTTTAACGAGGCGGGCAGGGTTGCCGACGTCTGGAGCATCGACAGGTATATAGGCCTCAACTGGGGCTGGCCGTACGAAGTTGCAGAAAAGTTCAATTCTCAGCACCGACTTGAAACGGCAAAACAGAATTATGATATCACAAAGATGAGCTATAAGCGTTACTGCGAGATATACGGCACAAAGAAGCCGTTCGTAATGTCGGAAGTAAACGCCGACGGCGACGTGGCGGGTCCTTTTAAGCAGGCAAAGATCATGAAGGACTTTTATACGCTCTTTAAGAAAGATCCCGAGCATTGGGCGAATGCGATCACTTTCTACCAGTTCAGGGATGACGGAAGACTCGGACTCGAATATACGGACCCTTCGGATCCTTCGGTCGGCATCGAGTGGCCCGTTATGGACACTTATCGTAAGATCATAAACGATCCGTTCTTTACCCCCAACCTTAAGACCCTTAAGGCGGAGAAACTTCCCGTGACTCTGCGCTGGGGCAGCTCCGAGGATTCGGACGGACTTGCGATCGAGCTTGACATGGAGAAGAATCCCGTTTTTGCGGAGCTTAATTTCCCCGAGTCGCTCATCCCCGCAAATCTTATGATCGAGATCAACGGACGCTGGTTCCGCAAAGCTCCGGGAGTAAGATTTGTGGATCTCATGCCGGCATTCTATAAGAAAAGATTAAAGGGAGCCTGCAAGATGAACCTCAATATCTTCGCGCCTCCCGCTTCGGGAGAAAACGACCCCTCGCAGGGTGAGGACTGGGCCGAGAATTATTATTACACACTCACACAGATACCCGATATAAGACTAAGATTTGAGCCCGTCGTATAAGAGTGCCTTGAATTAATGAGGGTTATCTGTCATAATAGAATAGATTATATAGAGCCTGTTACATTACTTTGTTTGGGACAAGGAAACAAATGATTATTTTTTATAAAAAACGCATATGCGGATCGATACTTTCGGTGATCTGTCTGCTTATGTGCATTTGCCTTTTTACGGGATGTTCCGCGGGTACGAACGATCCGGCGGCGGACAAAGAAGGCACTATGATATACGCGGGGGATGACGATCCTGCTTCAGGCGGTGATATCGCCGGCGGGGGATCGAACCCGGCCGACGTGGCAGATATAAGCGGTTCTGCAGGGACCGCGGACGATACGACCCAAAAGTCGGGAGAAGAAGGTGCCGGCGGACAGGATACTTCACCTGCCGCAGCCGAAGAAAACGGCGCTACGGGAACCGGGGGTCAGGATACTTCACCTGCCGCAACCGAAGGAAACGGCGCTACGGGAACCGGGGGTCAGGATATTTCGACTGCCGGGACCGGAGGAGAAGCCGGCGCTGCAGAAACCGGAGACTCGTTTACGGGCGGGGAAGCACGCGGCGCGGCCGCGACGGAAGCGCTTCCCGACACTACACCTCCCGTGTTCAAGGAATACCGCAGTCATCTCGTTTATATCGGCGATACCGTTTCGTACAGAAGCGGCGTGATCCTCACCGATGACAGCGGGGAAGAGCCCGTCCTTACGATAGATTCTTCTTCGGTAAACCTGAAAGAGCCGGGAGAATATCCGCTTATATATACGGCGACCGACGCGGCGGGCAATTCCGCCACATGTGAGGTTTCGGTCGTGGTGCGTGAACGTGAGGATATCACGCAGGAGATGCTCGACGCCAGGGCGGACGAGATCATCGCGGAGGTGCTCGGTGATGCACCGCGCGACATTGAGGCGCTTGAAACACTTCTTAAGTGGACAAAGAAGAATATACATTACGTCAATTATTTTGAGCAGAAAGATGACATTTCGGCCGCATGGGAAGGCCTTATGTATGAGAGAGGAGATTGCTACGTATATGCGTGCGCATCGAAAGAACTCCTTACCCGTGCGGGATTCAGAAACGATATGATCAAAACCGCAAGACATTTCTGGAATCTTGTGGATCTCGGAGACGGATGGTATCACTACGATACGTGTCCGAGAAAAGATAAGCCCTATTTCTTTATGTGGGGCGACGAACAATTGATGGAATATTCGAAAGCAAACGGTAATTCACATGATTATGACCATACGAAATGGCCGTCGGTAATGCCGTAACGCGATCAAATACTATTGGGGAAACAAAGTTACCACGAAGCTGAAGCGGTAAACGTTTCAAAAGAGAGGAGCAAGGCAGTGCAGAAGATACTCATGTTCTCTACCACATGGGACAACAAGTATACAAGCGAGCTTATTGACGGTGTAGAAGAGGCTGTAACAGGTACAAATACCGAGGTCCATGTCGTGAACGCGTTTGAGTCGGCTCAAACCTCGTCGTATTACATGAAAGAAGGCGAGATATTCCTTTTGCCCGAAGTCAGCAGCTACGACGGTATTATTCTTGCGCTCAACGGTAATGATTCGGTGCGTGCCGTGGATGGGATCGTCAGACCCTTTATAGAAGCGGGAAAGCCTGTTATCAGTATCGATCAGGAGATCGAAGGAGCCGCATTCTGCGGTATCGATAATTATTCGTCAATGTACAAGCTTGTCGAGCATATGGTGATCGACCATAAAGCAAAGATCATCAATTATGTCGGAGGGCCCGAGGATCATCAGGAGAATATGAGCAGACTCCGTGCGGTAAAGGACTGCCTTGACGCGCACGGTATCCAGCTCGATCCCAAGCGTGTACGTCATTACAGATTCCTTCGCGAAGACGGACAACTGGCATATGAAGATTTCAAGAGAATGGGACTCGAAGCTCCCGATGTTGTTATCTGCGCCAACGATTATATGGCAGTCGGTTATATCGAGGCTGCGATGAGAGACGGACGTGATGTTCCGAATGATTTTGCCGTAACGGGATTTGATAATGTCAATATGGGTCAGACGTTCTATCCCTCGGTAACAAGTATCAACCGTAACAGAAGAAAAGCAGGTCTCGAAGCTACAAAGAGACTTTTACATATGATAAAGAACGGCCCTTCCGAAAAGTCGGTGCTCATTCAGGGTCGTATCAAACTCAACGAGAGCTGCGGCTGCAGATCGAGACGTGATTATCGTGCCGATTATCAGGATATGATCCTTCTCAACGAATTCAACGAGAAGATGAACACGATCCAGGAATTTGTACGTAACAACCTTTGCAGCAAGAACAGTTTTGAAGGATTTATGCTCGATTTCGGCGAGGGATGCGAAGCATTCGGGATCGAAGAGATGGCCATTTGCATCAACAGATCATTCTTTGACGGAATCATCGAGAAGGAGCAGAAAGGCTTCACCGACAGCATGAATTACTACAGCAGCAATGTGAGCGGTAATTTCAAGAGATCCGAGGAAGGCATCTTCCCCGTGTATTGGAACAGCAGGAACGAGGCCAAGATCTTTATCCTCTCGCCGCTTCACTTCGGAAGCCAGTGCTTCGGATATACGATCTCGGAATATGACGAGGGATTCTTCAGATCCGGTAATTACAGGACGTTCATGAACAGTATTTCTCTGGCGCTTGAAAACATCAGCCAGAGGATCGCGATCAACGGAGTAAACCTTAAGCTTCAAAAGCTCTACGTAAGGGATTCGCTCACGGATCTTTTGAACCGTTTCGGTTATGCCGCATATGCCGGCAATTTCTTCGAGAAGAATTTCGGAAGAGTTTATATAGTTTATATCGATCTTGACGACCTTAAGAAGATCAATGATAAATACGGACACGCCATGGGTGATGTGGCACTTAAGGGAATATCGGGTGCTATCTGCACCGCTTTCGCGGATACAGACATAAGAGTCCGCATGGGCGGTGACGAGTTCCTTGTTATGGGTGCGTTCATCAGTGATGAGGATGTCAAAACAAGGATCGCGACACTTGACAGATTCCTCGAAAATTACACTCACGACAACCAGCTTGAATTCGCTGTGTCGGCGAGTGTCGGATTTGTCATCAACAACAGTGCGGAAGAGAGCACGAGCCTTGAAGAGCTCGTTAAACGTGCCGACAACTGCATGTATGAGATAAAACAGAAAAAGAAGAAAAACCGCGAATGATCATTTACGGTGCTCGTACGCATACGCCGAGAGTTCGTAAAGGACCTTGTCATAATGGAAGGTCTTGTATTCATCGGCGATGAGAGAACGTGCTTTTGACGAATATCCGAGTGAATCATTTCCCCATCCGATCTCAAACGTAAAGGTTACAAGCGTATTGTTCGGCGCCTCGAGAAGTTTCTTCTTGGTGTTGTCGAGTCGGGGGATCATGATCAAAGGATATTCTTCTTTTTTGGTACAATACACATTAAAGCCGTAGGCACGGCTGTATTTGGAGCCGTTGGAGATCGAGCATGCATAATCCGTCATCGTGGATCCGACGCCGTTGAGGCCGTAATCTTTGTCTTCTTTGATGGTAGTGTATTTGTTATTGGCTGATTTCTTTTGCCCTTCGTTAAGGATCCCTTTGAAGTGATCGGCCGCATCCTTGCACAGTTCTCTCTGGGCGGATGAACACCAGGGTTTATCGACATACATGATCCTGCCCTGCTGATGGTAATCGATGAACATCGAAGCCTTTTCCAAAACGATATAGTGATAAAGAAGCTTCATCATGGCACGGGTCTCGGGAGCCGATCCCGCATAAGGACCCGGATAATAGAGCTTCGTGGGCGAAGAACCTATATACTTTGATTTGGTATTACCGCTTGCGAGCTGGCCCCATGAAAGACCGGGGAAATTCCTGTTGAGGTCGGTGCCGCTGCTGGTGGCTTTCCAGAGTTCCTTGTTGCTGTAGGAATATGCCTCGGGATTGAAGCAGACTCCGTCACGACCGTCCGGATTAACGCAGGGAACGGCAATAAAGCGGGTACGCTTTAAGGTTTCCTTCGCTTTGTGGGATTTGTTTTGAAGAAGATCGACAAGCTCCTTGATTATATAAGTAGTTCCTGCGGTTTCACGGGCGTGGATGGTACCTGTTATGATGACGGTGTCTTTCGGCTCGTCGGAAGGGATATCGACTTCAAGGGCATACATCGCACGACCCTGGGACGATTTGCCGATCCTGTAGAGGTTGACGCCGTCGATCCTTGAAAGGTTGACCATGATATTTACAAGACTGTTATAGGTATAACGGCTCTTAAGATCGAAAGTGATTGTTTCGTATTTGTTTTTGCGATCGGTCGCATCTTCCCATTTTTGCTCCATGGCTTCGCGATAGAGGGCATCGGGCATACCGGGTGTTCCGAGATACGTACCGTATTTTTGAAGCTTCTGCGAGATCTCTTTGGAGGTTAAGGGCTCCTCGGAAAGGGGAGAAACACTGTGGGTATAATAATCGAAAGTGTTGATCGTCCTGAGAGTTTCGGTCGCATAGACGGCAGCTTCTTCTTCGGTTTTCCCGTCGGTTTCGTCACCCCGATCTGCCGCACGGGCCGAAAGCGATGCCACGGGGATACCCGTGACGATGAAAATTATCATAAACAGGGCGATGAGCCTGCCAAGTAACTTTTTGGTGTTAAACATATGAACTCCGATCCGATTATACGCAAAAACGATTACGACCGCGCATGTGAGCAAAAAAAGCTTTTGTCGCGAGCGCGTGATGTGCGAAAATTATACTTTATTTATCCGCATATATCAATGAAAAAAAGATTTTAAAGAGAGGGAAAGGGTATGAGAGTAAGTGATTTCGGAACATTCGGGATCTGCCTTGACAAGTATTCGGCAGAAACATTTGAAGGACGTTTGTACGTTCCGTATTTTGAGGAAGCATTGATCTTTAAAAGCATTCACAGCCTTTTGCTTCAAATGAACAAAGCACTTGATGCGGCAGGGGTTCCGCATCCGTTTTTCGAATACAGGTCTTTCTCAGAAGCGAAGGTAAAGAAAAAGGAAAAAGATAATGACAAAAAAGAGGATCTTCCGAAGAAGACTTACGACCACGGACAATATGCCGGAAAGATCGCTACATTTCTCGTAAACATCCTGTACAGACAAAATGCCACATGGCAGGGCACGATCACATGGGTCGAGGGCGAAAAAAGCGATAACTTCAGGAGTGCGCTCGAACTCTTTATGCTTGCAGAGAGTGTAATATGATGACAAAAGAATATCTTACCGTTGAAGGTGAGGGTACCGGTACCGTCGTGGAGAAGAAGTCGCGGTTTATAGCAACGGTTTTTTATACGGAAAGCGAAGAAGACGCGAAAGAGAAGATAGCCGCGCTGAAGAAAAAATACTGGGATGCGCGTCACAATTGTTACGCATATGTGATCGGGGCGGACGATCCCCTCGAAAGACAGAGCGATGACGGAGAACCGTCACATACGGCCGGGATGCCGATACTTTCGGCGATCAAGGACAGCGGGCTCAGGAATGTGTGCTGTGTTGTAACAAGGTATTTCGGAGGAGTGCTGCTCGGAACCGGAGGCCTTACCCGTGCATACAGGGAGGCCGCGATGCAGGGAATAGAAAACTCTGTGGTAAAAAAGCGCGTGCTTATGTGCAGAGCCGTGGCAAAGACCGATTATGCCGGACAGAGCAGGATGCTCAGGATACTTTCGGGCGAGGGGATAGATCCGGACGAAACGATCTATGAAGCCGACGGCGTGAAGATAATCTTTCATTGCAGCGAAGGATCGCTCCCCGGGATAAGCAGTGCCATAAGGGAAGCAACCACGGGAGACGGCAGCGTCGAAAGCGAATGTATGGAATATGTAACAATTTCGTAACAAGAAATTGATTGCATGATGGAAGGCAAATAATTATAATCCCTCATAGTGGGTTTTTATAAATATATGATATTCTGAAATATTTGCGGTTTTACCGCTAAAAAAGAGGAGAACTATGGATTACAGCAGATATGGTATGAAATGCTATGCCCGTAAGCTGAAATCTCCCTGGAGAAAGCTGATCAGCAAAGCGTGGATAATTGTATTTCGTCTCTTTCTGGTGGCCGTTGTCGGTGTTGCGATCTGCGGGATAACGGCAGGATTCGGAGCTGTCAATGCACTTCTTGACACGGCTCCGCCTGTTGCGATCGATGATCTTACATCATTCGGCTTCAGTTCAACTTCATATTATTCGGACGGTACGGTTTCACAGGTTTTCGCCGGAGCACAGGCAAACAGAGAACTTGTTACGATCGATCAGATACCCAAGCATGTGCAGCATGCGTTCATCGCTCTCGAAGATACGCGTTTTTATGAGCACAACGGAATCGACATCAGAGGTATTATGCGTGCCGGGTATTCCGTCTTCAAGGAAGGCGGCCTCAATTACGGCGGAAGTACCATTACGCAGCAGTTGCTGAAAAACAGGATATTCTCCGGCGGTAACGAGGAGAGAGGTCTCGACAAAGTCATACGTAAGATCCAGGAAATGTTCCTTGCGATCCAGCTCGAGGATCACATGACCAAGGACGAGATCCTTGAAGATTATCTCAATTATGTCAACCTCGGAAACGGTGCATACGGAATTCAGGCTGCGGCCACGACATATTTTGAAAAGAATGTTTGGGAACTGACGCTTTCTGAAGCGGCGGTCATCGCTCCTATCGCTTATTCGCCTACTTTGCGTAATCCCGTAAAGTATCCCGAAGAGAATGCGGAAAGACGTAAAGCCTGTCTCGACACCATGAAAAAGCTCGGATATTGTTCTCAGGAAGAGTATGACGCGGCGATCAACGATGATGTCTACGGCAGGATCATGGACGTCGAAAACAGGAGAAAAGCATCGTCGATCACGACTTTCTCGTATTTCACCGATGAGCTTATCAACCAGGTTACCAAAGACATGGTCGAGGAACTCGGATATACGACCGAGCAGGCCCAGCAGAAATTATATTTCGGCGGCATAAACATTTATACCACGCAGGACAGACATATCCAGTCCATCGTGGACAAATACTATACGGATGACTCGAACTTCCCCGAATTCGGATTTACGAGTTCGACCGGTTCGTGCTATGAACTTTACCCCTATAATCTTTCCGTATATCATGCGGACGGAACGATCACGCATTACCACAGGGACGATCTGCTCAGGTATTTCAAGGATTATAACGATACTCAGGGATATTATTATCATGAGCACGGAAGGACCGGTATCAATGAATTGTTCCTCGATCTCGACGACATGAACGCCAAGATCGAAGAATTCCGTAACCATGTCGTTGCGGAAGGCGAGAACTATATCGAGGATAAGGATTTTGTTAAGCAGCCTCAGTCCTCGTTTACCGTTATCGAGCAGGCTACGGGAGAAGTAAAAGCGATCTACGGCGGACGCGGTCCGAAGTCGGGTCTGCGTACACTCAACCGTGCCACACAAAGTCCGCGTCAGGTAGGATCGACCTTCAAGGTACTTGCTTCGTTCCTGCCCGCGATCGACGCTGCGGGTCTTACGCTCGCGTCGGTACAGGACGACTCGCCGTTCTTCTATCCGCAGACAACGAAGGAAGTTTATAACTGGTACAATACGGGCTTCAGAGGTATCCAAACGATCAGAAAGGGTATCTCGAGCTCACTCAATATCGTTGCTGTCCGTACTCTTCAGCAGATCGGAGCACCGCTTGGGTTTGAATACCTTCAAAAGTTAGGGTTCTCGACTCTCGTTAAATCAAAGAGAATGGACGACGGAACGTTCTATTCGGACATCAACCTTGCCATCGCACTCGGCGGTCTGACGAACGGTGTCTATAACCTCGAGCTTAATGCGGCATATGCTTCCATAGCAAACAAGGGTGTATATAACACACCGATCCTTTATACCGAGATACGAGATCATGACGGATATCTGTTATTATCCAAGAAGACGAAATCGTCGCAGGTAATGAAGACATCGACATCATGGCTCCTTACCGACGCGATGGAAGACACGATCACGAACGGTACCGGTTCGAGACTTGCGTTCAAGGATTATAAGATGCATCTCGCGGGAAAGACGGGTACGGCTTCGAAGAACAATGACCTTTGGTTCGTCGGATTCTCGCCTTATTATACGGCAGCCGTATGGACGGGTTTTGATCACGGATTCGAACAGAAAAACAAATCATACCAGCAGGATCTTTGGCGCAACATAATGGAGGAGATCCATTCGAGCCTCGAGCTTCCCGATAAGGAGTTTGAGATGCCCGATTCCATAGTAAAGGCAAGCATATGTACGAAGTGCGGAAAACTTGCCGTTGCGGGACTTTGCGACCAGGCAGAGGGCGGATCGACGGTTGCGACCGAATTCTTTGCGAAAGGAACGGTTCCGACAGAGAAATGTACATGTCACGTGCGCGTCGATATCTGTACAAAATCAAAGAAGATCGCGCGTGATGATTGTCCCGAAAAGAAGAGGAAGAGCGTAGTCCTCCTTATAAAGGACGAGAATTACGAGTATCCTCCCGAGTGGGAAGAGATCCTCAAGGATGAATATCCATGGCCTATTACGACAAACGATACGCCGTATCTTTACAAACCGGACGAACTCTGCGACAAGCACCTTCCCGACGGTATGATGCTTGACGAAAACGGCGATCTGGTACCTTCCGATGAAACCGATGACGACGAGCTCGTCGAGGAAGAACCTGAGGGCAAGAAAAAGTCAAAGAAGAACAAAGAAGCGGAAGAGATCATAAACGAAGACGCCGGCGGCGACGCTGTCGCCGACGACGTTCCGATGGGTTAATACCTGCTCTTTATGTCTTTAAGACGCTTGGCGGCCCCGGCCTCGTGGCCGAGTTCGCCGGGATTATAAAATCTTGTGTCTTTGAGCGCATCGGGGAGGTACTGCTGTGGATAGTAGTGATCCTCGTAATCGTGAGGATAAACGTATCCGAGACCGTGACCGAGTTTTGCGGCACCTTTGTAATGCGAATCCATGAGATGCGTGGGAACCCTCGGCGTGATCCCCGAAGAAACCTCGTTTAAGGCGCTGTCGATCGCGCATATCGCGGAATTGCTCTTTGGAGCCGTGGCAACATAGATCGCCGCTTCCGAAAGAACGATCCTGGCTTCGGGCATACCGAGCCTTTCGACTGCCTGGGCAGCAGCTACCGCTACCGTAAGAGCGTTGGGGTCCGCAAGCGACACATCCTCGGCGGCACAGATCATTATCCTTCTGGCGATAAATTTGATGTCTTCTCCGGCGTATAGCATACGTGCGAGATAATAAACGGCGGCATCCGGATCGGAGCCTCTCATGCTCTTTATGAATGCCGAGATCGTATCATAATGTGAATCACCGTTCTTGTCATAATTGATGGCTCTTTTTCTGATACATTCCGCAGCAACGTTAAGATCGACATGAACCTTGCCGTCCTCGCTTTTTTCGGTCGTGAGAGCGGCAAGCTCGATGGCATTGAGTGCGTTGCGCGCATCTCCGTTTGCCGTATCGGCAATGAAATCGAGAGCTTCTTCGGTAAGCTCAAGGTCAAATCCCCCGACACCCTTCTGTTTATCGGTTACGGCACGGTTTATCAATGTCTTTATGTCGTCTTTCGAAAGCGGATGAAGCTCAAAAATGAGAGAACGCGAGATAAGGGCGCTGTTTACCTCGAAGTAGGGATTCTCGGTTGTGGCACCTATAAGGATGATAGTACCGTCCTCAACAAAAGGAAGGAGAAAATCCTGCTGACCCTTATTGAAGCGATGGATCTCGTCGATGAACAGGATCGTACGCTTGCCGAATCCGCCGTAGATGCGCTTTGCTTCCTCGACTACGTCCTCCATGTCCTTCTTGCCGGCACAGGTGGCATTTATGGATTTGAATTCACAGCTCGTGGAATTGGCTATAACCTTGGCAAGCGTCGTTTTCCCGGTTCCGGGAGGACCGAAGAAGATAACGGAGCTGAGACGGTCGGCTTTGATCGCGCGGTAAAGCATCTTGTCCTTGCCGATGATATCCTGCTGACCCACGATCTCATCAAGCGTGGTGGGTCTCATACGTGAAGCCAGGGGCGATTCCTTTTCGCGTGACATTGAGCTCGAATACTCAAAAAGATCCATGAAAACCTCCGGATTAGTGCCGTTAGAGTGAAAAACGGCATATTTTTGCATCTGTTAATATATAAAATTCGTAACACTGTAATTATAGAGGTCCAAAGGACGATTGGCAAGAAGAACAGGAAACAAAAGTACATAATTAGTTATTTTTTTCTTGACAAACTTACATAACGTGAGATATAATTGCGATAATCGAAAAAGGGCAAAAATGAACCTGATTCACCTTTTTGTTTTGATCTAAATCCCCAGGAGGTTTAAATATGAACTTTAATGTAAGATTAAAGCAGCTCAGACAGAAGAACAAGCTCACACAGAGTGAACTCGCCGATATCCTCGGACTTAAACCTACGGCTATTTCAAATTACGAGTCCAAGCGTAATGAGCCTTCGTTCGATAAGCTTATTGCCCTTTCAAAGTATTTTGATGTTTCTTGTGATTATCTGCTCGGTGTTTCCGATGCATATCTTCCTATAGTCGGTGAAGTTCTTGACAAGGAGATCGTTGAATTTTTCAATCTCTATCAGCAGCTTAACAGCCAAAGCGCGGAAGAGGTCAGAAGCTATGTTAATTATCTGATCTATAAGCAGGAGAACGAATAACGAGCTTCTTTCGGACAGTGAAGCCCGAGGGCCTGAAAACAGCGTTTTCGGACCCTCTTTTTTTCATCAACGGGGTACTTTAAATGGAGAAAATTCTTTTGGTTGACGATAATAACGTCAGTTTGTCGCTCGCGAAGAAAATGCTCGGCGACAAATATGAGATCTACGCGGTCCTGTCCGGCGAGCAGGCACTTAAATTCCTTGAGAAAAAGGATGCCGATCTCATTCTTCTTGATATAAACATGCCTGACATGTCGGGTTTTGAAACACTCAAACTGATCAGGGAGATGCCCGAGCACATAAACATTCCGATCATCTTTCTTACGTCGGATGCCGATCCCGAAACGGAGCGTAAATGCTTCGAGATGGGGGCGTTTGATTATATTGTCAAGCCATTCCAGAAGATCACGCTCTGCAGCAGGGTGGCAAGAACCCTCGATCTTGTGTCTCTCAGAAAAGACCTTGAAGGAAGGCTCCTTGAGAAGACGAAGCAGATCGCGCGCATATCCCTCAAATCCATGATGATGATAGCCAATACCGTGGACAAGAAGGATCCGCTTGCTGCCGAGCATTCGAACAATGTTGCATGGTTCTCGGTTGAGATCGCCAAGAAGCTCGGATGGAGCACCGACGATCTTTATAATCTTCAAAACCTTGCACTCATACACGACATCGGAAATATCGGCGTTCCCGAGAGCATCATCCGTAAGAGGGGACAGCTCACGCCCGAAGAATACGATACCGTGAAAAAGCATACGACCCTCGGAAGAAACATCCTTGCCGACATGACGGTCATAAGAAAAGCGGCCGAAGTTGCCGAAACGCATCATGAGCGTTTCGACGGAAAAGGATATCCGAACGGTCTTTCGGGACGCTCTATCCCTATAGAAGCCCGGATCATCGCCATCGCGGACGCGTTCGACTCGATGACCAACGACAGGGCATTCCGTCAAAAACTCAGCCGCGAAGAAGTGCTCAGTGAATTCATGAAGGGAAGGGGAACACAGTTCGACCCCGATCTTGTCGATATCGCCGTCGATCTTCTTTCAAATGACGAATTTAAGCGCGATGAAGCCGAGATGATCCATGAAGAGGAACTTGCGGTCGAGAGCTCAAGACTTCTTCAGGACGTTCTCTCGTCGTATTCGGGAAGACCGCGCAGGACTCATGTGAGAGATCCCTTAACGGGTCTTTGGAGCAGCTCGTACGCAATGGACGAGATAGACAATTATCTTTCGGAAAAGCGCGCGAGCGGTTGCTTTATGCTTGTCGACATCGACGGTTTCTCGCAGATCAACGACAATCTAGGTCATATAGTCGGCGATTCCGTCATAAAGAACATATCGGTCATCCTTTCCGAGATGATGCGTAACGATGATATCATCTGCCGCGTCGGGGGAGACGAATTCATTCTCTTCTTTAAAGACGGCGGAAGCAAGGAATTTGCTACGGCAAAGGCGGAAGAGATCATATTGTGTCTTGACGACGGGCTTAAAAATCCCGTTTCGGACGAGCGCATCTCCGTGTCCATAGGCATTACGCTCGCGCAGTCCGACGGCAAGGATTTCGCAACTCTCTATAACAAGGCCGACAAGGCACTTTATCTTGTCAAGGAAAACGGCAAGCATTCGTATCATTTCTTCTCTGATGAGGGAAGCATGATGCGCCACACTCTTGCCAGCACAAGGATAGATCTCGAATACCTGAAGAAGTTCGTGTCGGAAAAGGATTCGACGCCGGGCGGATTTATGGTTGAATACGAGAGCTTTAAAAAGATCTTCCGATTCCTCGGCCGCGCGCAGAGAAGATCGTCGAGTCCGATCATACTCCTGCTTCTCACGCTCACGGCGGCGGACGGTTCGCCCGCCAACAGCGAGGTGCTTGAGGCTGCGATGATGCATTTGAAGAGCGCGATCACCACGGCGATCAGAAGCGGCGACGTTACGACCAACTACAGCAGCAGCCAGTATCTTGCGATACTTATGGAATCCACGACCCAGAACGGCTATCTTATTGCCGAAAGAATAAGAAAGCTCTTCTACGAGAGCTTTGATCTGCCGGAGATAAGGCTTACGTATGATATCGATACGACGCCTTTTATCCAGAATAATGTATATGAGGATGATGACCTATGAACCCGAACACACAGGAAAAAACACAGCAGGAAAGACCGGGCATCGTAAGAATTGCCGCATTGATCGGCGTGATCCTGATGGCGGGCCTGATCGTTGCGGCAGTTGTGGTCGCAATATTAAACTTTGAAAACTCCGGAAAGGTGGTCATAGGACTCCTTACGATAAGCTTCTTTGTCGGAGTCATGATCTATCTCGCAGGCCTCTTCTCCAAACTTAAGAAAAAGAGGGAAGAAAAAGCTTAACTGTCGATCGATACGTCGATCGCGGAGATCTTGGCATCGAGCTTAACGTCTTTAACGGGATGAATACGCTTATATGACTTTATTATTCTTTCCGTTATGAGCGAAGCGTTCTCCATCGTAACATCACTCAGGAGCACGATGAATTGTGTAAGACTGTAACGGGCATAAACGTCACGACGTCTGAGTGTGTCCTGGACCACAAGCTTAAGCTGGTCCATGCGGCGGTTGTAGTGCTTGATGTCGGGCGGAGTCAGATGTCCGTCGATTTCGGAGAACAGCGTGAGCAGACAAAGATAAGCGGTCTCTCCGCTACGTTTGCATCCGCGTTCCGTCAACTGATATATATCTTTAAAAATTTCATATTCGCAGAAGAATGCGCCTGTGTTACCGAGAGATTCACGCAGTTCCGATTGAACGAGCTCTATGCTTTTTTCGGTGACATTGAGCGCTTTCGTTATCTCTCTGTAAAGGAGCTTGATGTCATCGGAAGGAGTGATGCCGAATTCTTTATAGAATACTCCGGTCGTCTCGTAGTATTTTTCGAGCGCTTCGCGGCGTGCGCCGATGAGATAGAGCGATTTGATGAGGTGATAATAAAGTCTCTCGTCGTTTTTTTCGAGATACATCGCTCTTTCGCATGTGGAAAGCGCAAGCTGGTATTTCTTCTTATCGTAGCACATCTGTATAAAAGCGCAGACCGTATTTACATAGCTTGAGTGAAGCCTGTCGCGGATGGTGCTTGTCCAGGTCGATCTGTTGGTATTAAGAAAGTCTCCCTTATAAAGCGAGATCGCTTCCTGATAAAGATTAAAGCGGGTGAATTCGGAAGTGCCTTTTGCATCCGCTTCGCGGAGGATCTCCTCGAATCTCTCATAGTCCATCACTGTATGATTCGCATAATTCCAGGTAAAAACACCTTTTTTGAACGTGATGGGGTTAAAGTCAGTGCCTTCGCCGAGCGGAGCAAGGAAAGAACGAACGCGGTGAAGAAGAACCTTAATAGATCCGCGTGTGGTGGTTTCGCTTTTCTCGTCCCATACCAGTGCGGATATCTCACCGGAAGGGATCTCCCTGTCTTTGTTTACGATGAGGTAAGCCAGGAAGTTCCAGGGTTTGTAGGCGCGATTGATAGAATCAGATACGGTTAAAGTGTTGTATTTGATCGAGAAGTCGCCAAGTGTTGTGATATAAATAGTATTTTCGGCCATTTCGGTACCCTTTTCTATTTGGAATATACCCGTTTATTATACTGTATCGAAGTTGCGGGCGCAAGAGGCGGGATTGCCATCATAAACATGGTGAAGTATAATAACAGGAAGCAAAGAAATTTCTCATGAGACAGAAAGGACTGGTGAACCGTGAAACTGGAGACAGAAACATACAGGAAACTTCTCGACGGTGTCGGTGAAGCCGTCTTCCTGTTCGATATGAGCGGAAAGATCATCTATTTCAATGATGCGGCCGGCTCCGAACTCGAATACAGATCATTTGACGATGTGAACATTTCGACGGTCTTCCCGAGGATGATACACCATACCGAGGGCAAGGGTATTTTCTGGTCGAACCGTTCCATCAAGGACAGACGCACATTTGCGTATCGCAGCAACAATACGTGCTATCCCGTGAGACTCACCATCAGGAAGCTTGAGGACGATCCCGAACTGTTTGTGGCATATGCGATCAACGACCAGCAGCATTATGACGATGAACGCGCCAACAAGAAGATCGTTGCGGATGCCGAGGAGGCAACGCGCATGAAGGATCAGTTCACGGCCAATATCACGCATGAGCTGAGAACCCCCATAAACGGTATAAAAGGTCTTATCGAGGATCTCAAAAGAACACCGCTTAACGTTGAACAGCAGGAGTGCGTCAAGATAGTGCTTCACAGCTGCGACAACATGACAAAGATCATCAATGATATTCTCGATTATGCAAAGATAGAAGCGGGCAAGGTTACCCTTGAGGAGCGCGAGATCAGTTTGACGAACGTCATAAACGATGTGCTCAGACTTCAGATCTCAAAAGCTGTTGAAAAGGGACTTAAGGTCATAGTCAATATCGTCGGTAAAGTTCCCGATGCGGTCATCGGCGACGAACTCAGGATCGGACAGATACTCAGTAACCTCCTTTCGAATGCGATCAAGTTTACAAGCACGGGTTATGTCGGGCTTGATATAGCGGCGACAAGCGTTGATAAGGATTATGTCGAGCTTCTTTTCATGGTCATCGATACCGGTATAGGGATCTCGCCCGAAGAAAAGGACAAATTGTTCAGGAGCTTTTCGCAGGTCGACGGCTCGATCACAAGACGTTACGGAGGAACGGGACTCGGTCTTTCCATAACAAGACAGTTTGCTTCGATGATGGGCGGAACGGTCAATGTTGAGAGCGAAAAAGGAAAAGGAAGCACTTTTTCGTTCTCGGTCAAACTCAAACTCGGAAGAAACCGCGGAGACCTCATCAATTTCCCTCAGGGAAAATCGGAATACTCCCATGTGTTCGGAAGTGTGATGAACCAGGAGAACGATGCGGAGGAAGACGAGCTTCTCGCCGACCCCGGAACGGAACGAGGAGGATCGTATACAACGCTCACGGGATCGGGACAGACATTACCGCTTTATATTCCGAAAGAAGAGGCTGACATGAAAGAAATGAAGGATTGTATCGAAAAGCTTTCGATCAGCGCGGAACTCGGAGCCTGGGAAAAAGCGGAGGGATATGCGACGACACTGAAACAGCTCGTCTCAAGTTACAATCCGGACCTTACAAAGAAAGCTTTTGCACTCGTGCTCGATACCAGAAAAGAAAAGACCGAAGAAGTACTTGAAAAGACGGAAGAGATCGGGAGATTATTATGGAATTTAAACGAGTAGAAAAAGATAATGTTCTTCTTATCGATGATGTTACGTCAAATCTCATCACGCTCTCCGAGATAATCCGTAACGAGGGTTATATCGCGAGACCGGTGAAAAGCGTGGAATATGCGATGAGGGCTGTGGACGCGGAACTTCCGAGCATAATCCTGCTTGACGTTACCATGCCCGATATGAACGGCTACGATTACTGCCGTATCCTGAAAAAAGATATCCGTACAAGAAACATCCCCGTGATCTTTATTTCGGGACTTACGAATGCCAGGGACCGCATCAGGGGTTTCGAATGCGGAGCCGTTGATTTTATCACGAAGCCGTTTGAAAATCTTGAGGTTTTGATGCGTATCAATACGCATCTCAAGGAATATCACATGCAGAAGAATCTGTATGTCAGAAACCAAAAGCTTAACATACTCGTCAACAAGCAGCTTCAGCAGCTTGAGACCGAGCGTATCAATCTTATCACGTGTCTGGCAAATCTTTGCGAGGACAGGGATATTCCCGAGAGCTATCATCACTCCGACAACATTTCGGCGAACAGCAGGCTCATAACAACGGGACTTTCGCTTACCCCCAAATATGAGAAGTCGATCACGAACAACTTCATCGAAATGATCGGGATCGCGGCCAGGCTTCACGACGTAGGCAAATTTGCGGTACCCGAGAAAGTCATACTGAAAAAGGGCAGACTCGGAAGCAAAGACATAGAAATAATGAACACACATTGCGAAGCGGGATTAAAGATCGTTGAATCGCTTTCGGATAACGGTTCGGGAATAAACATCTTCTTACGCATGGCAAAGGATATCGTCGCATATCATCACAAGAGATGGGACGAAAGTCCGAGCAAGAAGGACCTGCCGCTTCCCGCAAGGATAGTCGGGATATGCGATGTGTTCGATGCTCTTACGGCACCGAGGCTTTACAAGAAACCGTACAGCAAGAAAGCGGCATTAAAAGCCATCAAGGCACAGTCGGGCAAGATGTTCGATCCCGATGTCGTCGATATAATGATGAGACTCGAAAGACGACTTGTCGTTACGGATCACGGGATGGAGATCGATGAAGACGAATATATTCCCGAGTGGCAGATAACCGATCCCAGGAGATAAATGAGCAACATATGAAAAATGATTATCTTGATTACGGCAGAGCGCACAGAAGACGGTCGGCCGGAAAGAAGACGGCGATCGCGGCGATCATCGTATTACTTATCGCGGCAGCGGCCGGTTTCGCCGTTTTCTTTGTTTCTTCATACTACTACGAAGTCATAGACGAGCAGGACAAGAGCCTGTACGCGACACCCGTGCCCGTAAGCGTTGCGGAAAACATGACGGAAGACGGTGCTTTCGCGCAGACCGGAGTTTACGGTCTCTGGTACAGTACCGAAGGCACGGGCGATACGGATGAGGCCGGGTCGATCTACCACCCCGACGAACACCTCTGGATGGGAGATTTTAAAGACGAAAGACCACGTGTCACGGCCAAGGGCATATACATATCATCATCGTATATGACCGCGAAATTTGACAAAGCCGTCGAACTCGTTGAATCGACCGAGCTCAACACGATGGTGATCGACGTCAAGACTGAGGACGGCTATATCACCTTTAAGATGGACGGGAGCGAGACGGCCAAAGAGATCGGAGCGCTGACCGTTTCGATACCCGATATAGAGAAAACGATCAAAAAGCTCAAGGATAAAGGCATTTATGTCGTGGCCCGTATCGTGTCGATGATGGACCCGAAGCTTGCGAAATATCATCCCGAGCTTGCGGTCACCAAGAAAGACGGCACGCTTTTTAAGGACAATGCGGGCAAGGCATGGCTCAATCCTTTTAAGGAAGGCGTTTGGGACTATCTGCTCGAGATCTCGAAGGAATGCGTCAAAGTCGGATTTGACGAGATAAATTTCGACTATATCCGTTTTTCTACCGGAAAAGGCATGAACGATGTGGATTTTTCGGAGGATGCGGGTGACCGCACCAGAATAGACGCCATCACGGACGGGCTTAAAAGGATCTGCGAAGAGATAAAGCCCATGGGCGCATTTGTGTCATGCGACGTATACGGCGCCATCGTCACAAGTACGGTTGATGCCAAGATAGTCGGACAGAGCTTCTACAGGATGTCGCAATACGTCGATTATATTTGCCCGATGGTTTATCCGTCTCACTACGCGGACGGTTATTACAACCTCGATCATCCCGACATGCACCCCTATGAGCTCGTAAATCATGCGCTCATGGATGCGAACAAAGTGCTCTACATGATCGATCCGGACGGCAACAAAGCCGATGTCAGACCGTGGCTTCAGGATTTTACCGCATCATGGGTGAAATACCATCTCGATTACGGTGCAAAGGAAGTCCGCGACCAGATAAATGCCGTATATGACAGCGGTTATTCTTCATGGCTGCTTTGGAATGCGGGAATTGAATACACACGCAGCGCATTACAAGGCTCTTGATTAATAAAATACCTTGAGGTATACTAGGGACTGTTTACATTAAATAAGAAACGAAATTGAGTCTTATGGGACTCAAAAAAGAAGCAGAGGTTACACAGAACTATGGATGAAGAGATCAGAGAGATAGCTGAACGTATCAGCGGACTCAGAGACGCATGCGGCTACACCCGTGATGAATTTGCCGATGAACTCGGTATCGACAGGGCTGTTTATGCCGAATACGAGACGTCGGGAAAGAACATTCCCATAAGCGTTCTTTATGATATTTCCAAGAAATGCGGAGTCGATTTCGCAGAGATACTTACGGGCGAATCCGCAAAGCTTGATAAATATCATGTTGTTCGTGCGGGCAAGGGACAATATATCGACAGATATCCCGGTTATATCTTCAAGGATCTTGCGTTCCGCTTCCCCGGGAAGATCATGCAGCCTCTTCTTGTTACCATCGACCCTTCCGACAAGACCGCAGACCTTGTTTCACACAAGGGCGAGGAATTCAACTATGTGGTGGAAGGGACCATAATCGTTACGATCGGTGACAAAGAGCTTGTCCTTGAGGCCGGCGACAGCGTATATTTCAATCCCATGATCCCTCACGGACAGAGATGCGGATGCGATAAACCTTCAACTTTCCTTACGGTGATAAGCGAGGTGTGAGGGCCCTGGGCAGAGCCTGTGCTTTTACTCCGGTACAGACTTACAGGGCGTTATGAGGAACACACCGTGGCCTGAAGGGTGACTTGCGGCCTTTTATCACAGAGAGAAGCGAAAGGATGAGGAAAATGTTAGAGAAATTTTTACCACGTATCAAATTTGATTCATACGAAGATTTTAAAGCCAATTATAAAGTAAATATCCCCGAGAACTTCAATTTCGGTTTTGACATAGTAGACGGCTGGGCAAAAGAGAAGCCCGACAACAGAGCGCTTGTATGGTGCGACGACGACGGCGAGGAGAGAACATTTACGTTCGCCGACATGAGCAGGCTTTCAAACAAAGCAGCCAATTATTTCAGATCGCTCGGACTCAAAAAAGGCAGCGTCGTAATGATGATCCTCAGAAGACGATATGAATACTGGATCTGTGCGACGGCTCTTATCAAGCTCGGAGTTATCATAATTCCCGGTACTCTCCAGCTCACGGAGCATGACCTTGTATACAGGGCACAGGCTGCCGATATCGAAATGTTCATCGGTCTTGATGACGACTTTGTTGTTGAACAGATCGAGAAGGCAAGCGCAAAATCTCCGAGCGTTAAGCACATAATGCTTGCAAACGGCCACAGAAAAGGCTGGCTCAATCTTCATGACGGCATGAGAGACGCAAGTGAAGTCCTTGAACGCCCCACAGGCGATCAGGCTACACATAACAACGATATCATGCAGATCTACTTTACTTCGGGAACAACCGGCATGCCCAAGATGGTCTGCCATAACTATATACATCCCCTCGGACATATCGTTACTGCGGGTTATTGGCAGTGCGTTCAGGAAAACAAGCTTCATATGAGCGTATCCGATTCGGGATGGGCAAAATTCGGATGGGGCAAGATCTACGGTCAGTGGATCTGCGGCGCTACGGTTTTCTGTTACGATATGAAGAAGTTCGTTCCCACAAAGCTTCTCGAAAAGATAGAGAACTACAAGCTCACAACATTCTGTGCGCCTCCCACCATGTACAGATTCATGCTTCAGGAGGATGTCGCTTCCTACGATCTTTCGAGCGTACAGCGTTGGTGTACCGCGGGAGAGCCTCTTAATCCCGAAGTTGTTAACAAGTGGCGTTCGTTTACGGGACATACCATTGCGGAAGGTTTCGGTCAGACCGAAGGAACGGTCCTCGTGGCCAACTTCCCCTGGTTCGAGCCCAAGGCAGGCTCGATGGGCAAGCCTTCGCCCATCTATGATATCAGACTTTGGAACAGTGACGACCATGAGGCTGAAGACGGACAGGAAGGCGAGATCACTGTCAGAGGACTCGATAAAGAATATCCCGTAGGTCTTTTTGTAGGATATTACCGCAGCGAGGAACTCACGAAAGAAGCGATCGGATCGGGAACATATAATCTTAAGGACGTTGCATGGCGCGACAGCGACGGCTATTTCTGGTTCGTAGGCCGACATGATGATGTTATCAAATGTTCCGGCTACCGTATCGGACCCTTCGAGGTAGAGAGCGCACTCATTACTCATCCCGCTGTCGTAGAATGTGCCATCACGGCAGCACCCGATCCCATAAGAGGTCAGGTCGTTAAGGCAACGGTAGTTCTTGCAAAAGGCTATGAGCCGAGCGACGAACTTACAAAAGAACTTCAAAATCACGTAAAGCATAACACAGCACCTTACAAGTATCCGAGGATCGTTGAGTACGTTAAAGAACTTCCCAAGACACTCGGCGGAAAGATCAAGCGTGCCCAGATCAGACATGAGGATGCCCAGAAGAGTGTAAATAAATGATTTTAATGAGGTGAATGACATGTACAAAAAGAGCAATGCGGGTAAACTCATATCGCTGTTGCTCTTTTTTGCGCTTATTTTGACGGGCTGTACAAGGGAAGGCACCTTTGATAAGGCTGCGCAGCTGTATCATGAGGGCAATTACAAAGAAGCAAAGAAACACTTCGAGCAGGCGATAGAAGAAGAACCCGACGATGTCGATCTGCGTGTCGGATACGGTTTTTGCCTCGCCATGCTCGGAAAGTCCCGCGAAGCCGTCGATGTGCTTTATCCCATCTACGATTGCAAGCTCCTCGAGGGTCTTTCGAACGAAGGCGATGTTAATTTCCTCTACGACATCGGCGATGCATTGGCCGATCTTTATATGGAAACGGGAAACCCCGTGAACGCCGGTTATATCTCGGATGAACTCATTTCCCTCGCCCGGAACACGGACGAAAAGGAAAAATACATGCTTAAGAGCGCGAAGATATATGTCGAGCTCTACAAGGACAACTTTCAGTATGAGGACGCATACAGGAGAGCGCTTTCCGAGATCATAGACCTTTCGATATATGCCGGAGACGAGTATGTGGCGCTGGTGAACAGCTACAGGACAGGCGGGGATTACAAAGGGATGCTCGCCGCGGCCGACAATATGATCATATACATGAGAGGCAGGTCCGCGCACATCGACAATTTCCCTTCGGCGATAAGTACGATACTTGACGCCGCCGAGGTTGCGGGATATGCGGATGTCGGCAGGACACCGGAAGAGTATTACAGTGCGGCGCAGGAATTCATCAGCCTTGCCGGAGACAAGGGCCTCACCTACGAGCAGAAGCTCAGATACAGGATCGTCATTGCCGAAAGGATGCATCAAAACGATGTTGCCATCAGACTCCTCGGAGTGTACCTCAACCACCGTCCGGACGATCAAAAAGCGATCAAAGAAAAGGCATTTTTGGAGAACAGATTTTGATAAAAGATCAGGCAAAAAGGTCTCAAAAGCTCAAAAACAGGGGCTTTTGGGGCCTATGTTATTACACACGGTCAGTAAACGGGCGACCACAATATGTTGTGTGAGCCTGTTTTTTGTTGCATACATTTTGTGCTTTTTATTATTGACATGAAGGGGTGTATTTGCTAAACTCAGTATATAAGCGGTTCAAAGGGTCGGCGACCTCTCCGGACATCGGGAGAGGAAGCTCGGGCGACTGTGAAATCGCCCTCAAAAGAGGAGAGGAGAAAGTATAATGAATAGCTTTACTGTTACCAAAAGAGATGGGGAAATAGCGGAATTTAATCTCGACAAGATCTCGAACGCTATCAAAAAAGCATTTAATGCTACCGAAAAGCTCTATAACGATGACATCATCAACCTTCTGGCCTTAAGGGTTACATCCATGTTCCAGACAAAGATCGAGAACGGAACTGTCAGTGTTGAAGCCATTCAGGACTGTGTTGAAGAGGTACTCAACCAGACCGGATACAACGAAGTGGCTAAGGCATATATCCTTTATCGTAAGAACAGAGAAAAGATCAGAAACATGAAGTCTACCATCCTTGACTACAAGGAACTGGTTAACAGCTATGTTAAGGAAGAAGACTGGCGTGTTAAGGAAAACTCCACCGTTACATATTCCGTCGGCGGACTTATCCTTCACAATTCAGGTTCGATCACAGCCAATTACTGGCTTTCCGAGATCTATGACGACGAGATCGCCAACGCTCATAAGAATTCCGATATCCATATTCATGACCTTTCGATGCTCACAGGCTATTGCGCGGGATGGTCGCTTCGTCAGCTTATAAAAGAAGGTCTCGGCGGTATCCCCGGCAAGATCACTTCTTCGCCCGCAAAGCATCTCTCAACCCTTTGCAACCAGATGGTTAATTTCCTCGGTATCATGCAGAACGAGTGGGCCGGCGCACAGGCTTTCTCATCTTTTGATACTTATCTTGCTCCTTTCGTTAAGATCGACAACCTCAGCTATCATGACGTTAAGCAGTGCATCCAGTGCTTCGTTTACGGCGTGAATACTCCCAGCCGTTGGGGAACACAGGCTCCTTTCTCGAACATCACTCTCGACTGGACCGTTCCCGCAGACCTTGCGGAGCTTCATTGCATCATCGGTGGCGAAGAGGCTGATTTCTGCTACAAAGATTGTAAGAAGGAGATGGACATGGTCAACAAGGCATTCCTTGAGATCATGATCGAAGGCGATGCCAACGGACGCGGCTTCCAGTATCCCATCCCCACATATTCGATCACACGTGATTTTGACTGGTCCGACACAGAGAACAACAGACTTCTCTTTGAGATGACCGCTAAATACGGAACACCTTATTTCAGCAATTATATCAACAGCGACATGGAGCCTTCGGATGTTCGTTCGATGTGCTGTCGTCTGAGACTCGACCTTCGTGAACTTCGTAAGAAATCAGGCGGTTTCTTCGGATCGGGCGAGTCCACAGGTTCTGTAGGTGTTGTTACCATCAACATGCCCAGGATCGCATATCTCTCGGCAAATGAGGACGAATTCTATAAGCGTCTCGATCACATGATGGACATTGCCGCAAGATCGCTTAAAGTTAAGCGTGAGATCATTACGAAGCTTCTTAATGAAGGACTTTATCCTTATACAAAGAGATACCTCGGAACATTCAACAATCATTTCTCGACGATCGGTCTTGTCGGCATGAACGAGGTTGGTCTCAACGCCAAGTGGCTCGGCTGCGATATGACGGACAAGAGAACACAGGACTTCACTATCGACGTTCTCAATCATATGCGTGAGAGACTTTCGGACTACCAGGAAGAGTACGGCGATCTCTATAACCTTGAGGCTACACCCGCTGAGTCAACAAGCTACAGACTTGCAAAGCATGACCGCTCACGTTGGCCCGATATCAGAACGGCCGGTGCAAAGGGAGATGCTCCTTACTATACAAACTCGAGCCATCTTCCCGTTGATTATACCGAGGATATCTTTGCCGCACTTGATATTCAGGACAGACTTCAGACGCTTTACACATCGGGTACCGTATTCCATGCGTTCCTCGGTGAAAAGATGCCTACTTGGGAATCGGCTGCAAAGCTTGTCCGCACTATAGCTCATAACTATAAACTTCCTTATTATACGATCTCGCCCACATATTCGATCTGCGCTAAGCACGGTTACCTTGACGGTGAGCAGAACGTATGCCCCATCTGCGGTGAGGAAGCAGAGGTTTACTCGAGGATCACGGGTTACTACAGACCGGTTAAGAACTGGAATATCGGAAAATCCCAGGAATATAAGAACCGTACGACGTACAATCCCATGAAATACGATCGTTACAATCTCGAGGCGGCTCTCGACAAGAACGAGGATTGCTGCAATGAAGAACCTGTTATAGACGACGGCCATGTTTCGAAACTTGTCGGTGACGGACTTTATCTCTTCACGACAAAGACTTGCCCCAATTGCAAACTCGCAAAGCAATATCTTGACGGACTTGATTACAAAGTGATCGATGCCGAAGAGAACCCCGAGATGGCAAGAGAATTCGGTATCATGAGTGCTCCCACGCTTGTGGTAATGCAGAACGGAAAGAAAACAAAATATGCCAATGCATCAAATATCAAACGTTTCGTAGAAATCTGATATTTTTGGATCGCTGATCAAGGGCTCCCGAATGAATGTTTCGGGAGCTCTTTAGTACCATAAAAGTGCAGATGTTAGAGAGTAATTACCTCTGACATCTGCACTTATTTTTTTATAGTAAGGGGAGTAATTGGTATGGCGTGGTGCTTTTTTATGACAAAAAATGAATATATAAGACAAAATTTGAACGTTGCGAAATACCGATACCATAGTATAAAATATCAGTAAACCAAAAGCAAACATTCGACAAATGTATTTCACGATATAAAAACCACAAAAAATGGAAGGGCGCAGGAAGGGACCAAATATTATGAAGACACGGAAATTAAGCCTTAGAACAAAAATAACTCTTGTTATTGCATTGTCCAGTATTGTATGTTTTTGCATTTTCGGAATCATAGCACATCAAAGGATAAGCAAGGAATTGATCGAACAGATCAGGGCCGAGGCTTTGCATATTGCCGAGATCGCTGCTTCGGAGATCGACGGTGATTCCTTCAGCACGATCGGTTCGGAGGACGACGAAGCATTTGCGGAAGTGTATGATGCTCTCGTAAAGTACAGAGATAACAGTGTTGTTGAATATATTTATACAATGAGGAAGACAGGGCCCAACAAATCGGTGTTTGTTGTTGATACCGACCCCGAAGAACCGGGCGAGATAGATGAAGAATATGACTGGCTTGATGTTTTCGAAACGGTCTATGGCGGTACTGCCGCATGGGACGAAGAATTAACCGTCGATGAATGGGGCACGTTCATTTCGGGATATGCTCCGATCTTTAACAGTGCGGGTAAAGTCGTGGGTCTTGTCGGTGTGGATGTATCTCTTGCCGAGATGGAAAAAGACATAGCCGTTGTTGCGAATCTTATCATATTACTCATAGGAGTATTCTGCGTAGTATTCATAGGAATATCGATGGCGATCGGCTTTATACTCGGAAAGGACCTTAAAAGACTTTATTCAAAAGTACACGACCTCAACAGTTCGGACGCGGATCTTACAAGGCAGATCGTTATTAACAGCGGTGATGAGCTTGAGACAACAGCCGGTGAGATCAATATCTTCATCTCCCATATACATGATCAGATGAAGGTTGCCGCCGGGACATCCGATGTTGTTGCGGCAAACAGCGAGGCTATGGAGCAGCTTGTTGAAGAATGTCGCGGAAGTTTAAGTACAATAGCGACCGATCTTCAAAAGCTCAGTGATACAATGAAGGAAACAACCGGTGATACATCCGCCATTCTTGACGGGATCAACGATTCGAGCAATATCGTAAGTCTCGCTTTTGAAAATACTAAGATCAAGGCTTCCGATGCGGGAGAGATAAGTATCGAAGCCAGCGACAAGGAAAAGAAGATCACCGAAAAAGCCGAAAACGCCACAAAGATGGTAGAGAGTCTGAAAGAAAGACTTGAAGAGGCAGCGCTCAAGTGTCAGGCGATCCATGAGATCGAAGAACTTGCGGACAAGATATTGAAGGTTTCGAGTACAACAAAGATGCTTTCCTTAAATGCAAGTATAGAAGCGGCGAGAGCCGGTGAAGCGGGCAGAGGATTTTCGATCATCGCCGGAGATGTTCAGGAACTGAGCAGCCAGATAACGGAGCTTGTAGAGAATATCCGTCAGACCAACGAGCAGGTTATTATTTCGGTTGACGATCTTATCAATAATGTAAATGAAACAACGAGATTCCTCAGTGACGAAGTACTCCCGGACTATCGTGAATTCAGTCAAATGGGTGCCGCGTACAGTTCGAACATGTCGGATATGTCAGGCGCACTCAAAGAGATCAATGACAGCTTTGCGAGAATAAATGAAAGCATGAACATGATCAGAGACAGGGCAGATTCGATCAATTCCGTTATCGAGAAAGGATCGGAAAAGATAGAATCTGTCGCAAAGGGCAGTGCGGTACTCGAGGAAAATATGAACGATCTGACCGAGAAAGCATCGAAGAATAACGATGAAGCAAGAAGCCTTAATCAAAATATTTCCGAATATAAACTGTGATCCGTGTGTGAAAATTGTTCAAAAACAAGGAATAATTCTGAAAATTCAATGCATGAAATGCAGGAAAGCCGCTATTTTAGCGGCTTTTCGCTATGTTAAAAATTTATACAAAAAAAAGACAATTTGCTGTTGACACACCAAAAAGCGGGTGATATAATAGCATTCGCTGACGCGCCAAAGAGGACTTCCGAAAGGGCGCCGAAAGCAAAGAGAATCGGTACTTCGGTTAAGACCGGTACGAGGAAACGCATGCGTTTCACGCATGCAAAGAGAACCTTGATAATCGAATAATAAAACAACCTTGAAATTTCTTTAATAA
>CAMIZL010000006.1 GCA_946403295.1 uncultured Clostridia bacterium
CCATATTAACGTTTGCTGAACTGAGGCGCTCTTCTCGCTGCCTTTAAGCCGTACTTCTTTCTTTCCTTCATACGAGGATCACGTGTGAGGTAACCTGCCTTCTTGAGCATTACACGGTACTCATCAGCATCTACCTGAAGGAGTGCTCTGCTGATACCGTGACGGATAGCACCTGCCTGGCCTGTGAATCCACCGCCATGTACGTTAACGTTGATGTCGAATTTATCTGCTGTTCCGGTGAGAGCTAAGGGCTGACGAACAACAACCTTAAGTGTCTCAAGACCGAAATACTCATCAATATCTCTCTTGTTGATAGTGATCTTGCCTGTTCCTGCTGTAAGGAATACTCTGGCAATACTGCTCTTTCTTCTTCCTGTTCCGTAGAACTTTCCTGCTACTTTAGCCACTTCTTTTTCCTCCTTTCAAATGATCAATACTTCTTTGCAGTGTCGATAACAAGTGTCTCAGGCTTCTGGCTCTGATGATCATGCTCGGGACCTGCATAAACGTAAAGTTTCTTGATAACTTCGCGGCCGAGAGCTGCCTTGGGAAGCATGCCCTTAACTGCGAAACGGATTACTTCCTCAGGCTTCTTGTCAAGCATCTGACGAAGTGTGGTCTCTCTTACTCCACCCGGATAATCGGAATGGCTGTAATAAATCTTCTGATCAAGCTTCTTACCTGTAACCTTGATCTTTGCTGCATTGATGACGATAACGTTGTCACCCATGTCAAGGAAAGGTGTATATGTAGGCTTGTTCTTGCCTCTTAAGATGTTGGCGATAGCTGTGCATAAACGTCCAAGTGTCTGGCCCTGAGCATCAACTACATACCACTTGCGCTCTATCGAAGCTGCGCTGGGCATAAATGTCTTTGTGTCCATGATGTTCCTCCTTGTAAAATATCCCTTTGTGGGATTCATGATCTCTTCTTTATCACTGTGCATTGTCTGCACACCGAAACGCCTCTGTCCGAAGCGCGTACTTGCACAGTATATAGGCTGCCCCTTGGGGTGTCAACACGTTTTTTCGGGAATTTGGTCTGTTTACAAAAAAAAGTGGCTTCTTTTGCAGGTTTTTGCCACTTTTTATCATTTTCTGCGTGTTTCGGTGGTTTGCATAAAGATCTGCGCACCGAAGACGTCCGCACATTTTATGTAGTTTGTTTTTACGCGTGGTCGTTTCTATGCGCGGCCGCTCCTCTACGCGTCGTTTCTATGCGCGGTCGCTCCTCTACGCGTGGTCGTTCCTAAGCGCGGTCGCTCCTCTACGCGTCGTTCCTAAGCGCGGTCGCTTCCTTCGTACTTTATCCCGAGGAGCGTAAGTCCCTGCGCGGGAGCCTTCGGCCCGCTCACTTTCCTGTCGCAGGCATCGAGTATTTCCTTCACGTGCTCGGGCGGATACATGTGATGCCCGACTCTTATGAGTGTCCCGGCGATGATCCTCACCATGTTATAGAGGAACCCGTTTCCGCTGATCCGTAAAGTGATAAGCTTCTGACCGTCGGCGAGGTGCATTCCGCGAATTCTTTCGGTGTTTTCCTCAACCTCAAGATCATATACCGTCCTGACAGTTGTTTTGGTCTGCGCATGTGCCGAGCAAAAGCTTGCGAAATCATGCTCACCGACAAGATATTGCGCCCCGGCCTTCATTGCCGCGGTATCAAGGGGCAGGTAGACAAAATGCGAATATCTCCACAACATGGGATTGGGATGGTTACTGTTAAGAATGTTATATTCGTATGTTTTTATACAATCCGCATGACGCGGATGAAATCCCGGGTCAACCTCGTGGCTCTCGCTTATCACGATGTCTCTCGGAAGAACTCGATTTAACGCATATGAGATCTTGTCCGAAGGGATCCTTGTCTCCGTATCAAAAACGGCCACATTCCCGAGGGCATGGACGCCGGAGTCGGTCCGGCTTGCACCCGCGATCACGATCTCTTCTCCGAGCAGGTCGCTGAGCGCTTTGTTGATCACTTCTTCGACCGCCGTACCGTTCGGCTGCATCTGCCATCCGACGTAATTTGTCCCGTCATATGCGATGGTCATGTAAACCCTTTTCATCTGCTCACCCTCGTTTGTTCTGTCGGCATTGTCCGGCCGACACGCCTTTATCCTAACCAAATTCCCGAAAAATGTCACGGCACAAAGCCCATAGCGACAACAAAACCGATTATGAGCGCGAGGCCGACATAATCTCTTCCCTTCATTTTGAGCGGATGAAGCTTCGTCCTTCCTTTTCCGCCGTGGTAGCATCTGGCTTCCATGGCTTCCGCCAGCTCTCCTGCCCTTCTGAACGCCGAGACAAAAAGCGGAACGAGCACGGGAATGAGCGCCTTCGCGCGTCTGAATATGTTACCGCTTTCGAAATCGGCGCCTCTCGCCTGCTGCGCCTTCATTATCTTATCCGTCTCCTCTAAGAGTATCGGAATGAATCTGAGCGCTATGGACATCATCATAGCCACCTCGTGAACGGGCACCTTAAAAACGCCGAGAGGTTTAAAAATGCTCTCCATACCCGCCGTAAGCTGTGACGGCGTGGTCGTATACGTCATCATACTCGACCCGATCACAAGGAACATCAGGCGAAGCGCCATAAATCCCGCATTTTCGAGTCCTTTGTCCGTGATATTAAAGATCCACCACTCAAAGATCGTCTGACCCGGAGTAAGAAAAAGATTAAACAATGCCAGGAAGATAAGTAAGAACAATACGGGTTTGAGTCCCTTGGCAATGAAGCGCAAAGGGATCCGCGACAAAACAATGATCGTTCCCAGCCAGAAAAGTGCAGGCAAAAAACCCCAGAACGTGTCAAACAGAAAGAGCGCGATAACATAGCCGATAGTGCCTATGAATTTTATCCGCGCATCCAATCTGTGTATGACAGATTCGGAGGGATAGTATTGTCCGATCGTAATGTCTCTGATCATTTGGTCCTGCCTCTTTATCTATTGTTACCGGTCCCTTTGGGGAGCCATTATAATAATCTCTCACGGTCCCTTTGGGGAGCCATTATAAAATCTCTCACGATCCCTTTGGGGAGCCATTATAACAATCTCTCACGGTCCTTTCAGGGAGTCGTATTATATGTACTTTGACCGCTTCCCTCAAGGAGCCTTTTTGAAAGAACTCTCACCGCTTCTTCCATCGTATATATGCCTGTGTCCTTTATGATCCCCGCATCCTCGAGATCTTTCATCAAAAGACTTATCTGGGGCACCGAAAGGCCCATTTCCTCAAGCTCACGCCTGTGGGCGAACACTTCCCCGACAGGCCCGTCCATGGCCAGCTCACCGTCGTTCATCACCATGATTCTGTCGACATATTCCGCGACATCTTCCATACTGTGTGAAACAAGGATAACGGTTATGTTTTCTTCCCGCCTTATCCCGGCGATCATATCAAGAATGTCTCTTCTTCCGACGGGGTCGAGTCCGGCTGCCGGCTCATCGAGCACGAGCACCTTCGGTTTCATCGCCAGAACGCCCGCTATGGCCACTCTTCGCTTCTGTCCGCCCGAAAGGTCGAACGGAGATACATCGAGCAGAGAATCGTCGATTCCGACGCTTCTGAGGGCCTCGTATGTCCTTACCTCGGCCTGAAGACCGGGGATACCCAGATTGTTCGGTCCGAATGCGACGTCTTTTCCTACCGTCGCCTCAAAAAGCTGGTGCTCGGGGTATTGGAACACTATCCCGACATTTTGCCTGAGCTTCTTTCTGTCGTATTCCTTATCGGAAATGTCTTTGCCATCGTAATATATATTTCCGCCCGTACATTTGAGCAGGCCGTTCATATGCTGGATGAGCGTGGACTTTCCCGAACCCGTATGTCCTATAATCCCTACGAATTCGCCGTCACGGATATGAAAAGACACGTTTTTTAACGCCATTTTTTCAAATGACGTTCCTTTTCCGTACAGATGATCAACCTTGTCAAACGTAATGGACATAATTACCTCAATGCCTTCTTATAAGCTTCCACGAATTCTTCTCTCGTCAATATGCAGCCCTCAAGCCCTATCCTTTGCGCAAGTTCCGTCATCGCGGGAACTTCCGTGCCGAGCGCTTTGAGTGCTTCTCCCTTTGAGAACACCTGTCTTGGGGTGCCCTGCAGAGCGATCTTACCTTTATCCATAACGATTATCCTGTCTGCCCCGACTGTTTCTTCCATATTGTGGGTGATCAGGATGATCGTGATCCCGTCCTTCTTATTGAGTTCATGCGCGGTTTCAACGATCATGCGCCTTCCCGCGGGATCGAGCATCGCAGTAGGTTCATCGAAAATGATGCATTCCGGCTTCATGGCAAGTATGCCCGCTATTGCGACCTTCTGCTTCTGACCTCCCGAAAGGCGGTTCGGCGATTCGTGTCTTTTTTTGTAGAGACCCACTCTTTTTAATGCTTCATCGACTCTTTGCTGCATTTCGTCCGTGGGCATGCCCATGTTTTCGGGACCGAACGCAACATCTTCTTCTATGGTCTCTGCTATTATCTGGTTGTCAGGATTCTGGAATACCATTCCCGCACGCTGTCTGATCTCAAGAGCATCGTCATCATCAGCGGTGTCAATACCGGCGATCAGGACCTTGCCCTCGGTCGGCTTAAGAAGCGCATTAATATGACGGGCAAGTGTGGATTTTCCCGAGCCGTTGCTCCCGAGGATCGCTACAAATTCTCCTTTTTTGATGTTCAGAGAAAGATCGTCGAGCGCCGTCGTTATACTGTCCACATTGCCTTCTTCGTCGCGTCTTATGTATTCAAATGTCACATTTTCAAATCTGACCAAAATCTCAACCCTTTCAGAATCCGTCTTATTCCTGACCGCTCCATGTTAACATAAACATATTTTTTGAGCAACCCTTTTCATCCCCACGCGCGCAGGGAGTTCGTCTGCCCCCATATAACAAAGGATGCAGGCGAATCACCTGCATCCCATAAGTTCTTTCGAACGGTATTATCAAACAAGCTCGATGATAACTTCCATCGCAGCATCACCCTTACGGGGTCCGATCTTTACGATACGGGTATATCCGCCGTTACGGTTTGTGTACTTGGGAGCGATCTCCTCGAAGAGCTTATCGGCAATGTTAACTGTCTTTGCAGCTTTCTTCTTGCCTTCATCATCCTTGGAAGCCTCGGTGATGTTGTAAAGATAAGCGTTCATGCGTCTTCTTGCTGCAAGTCTGGTAGGCTTGTCCTTCTTGATTTCTTTCTCGATATCATCGAAAACAGTAACCTTCTTGCCGTCAACGACTTCCTTAACTCTCTTGCCGTCCTTGTCCTTACGAGCTACCTTAGAGGTAACCGTAACTGTATCGTAGTTGTCCTTCTCTTTAACTGCAAGCGCGATAAACTTCTCAGCGATCCTACGGATTTCTTTAGCCTTAGTCTCGGTGGTTGTGATCTTGCCATGGTAAAGAAGATTGGTAACCTGGTTCCTGAGCAGAGCCTTTCTCTGGCTTGCTGTTCTGCCAAGTTTTCTATAACCTGCCATTTTTGTTTCCTCCTCTTTAAATGCGTCTTGCCGCATCTGGTTCTTCGCCCAACACTTCAACGAAGCAGTAGGGGCTACGTTTAATTATCTCATTGCTGTTCATCGCCGACATTAAGCGAAAGTCCGAGTTCCTTAAGCTTGCCAAGAACCTCTTCGAGGGACTTGCGACCAAGGTTACGTACCTTCATCATATCGTCGGGTGTCTTGTCGGTAAGCTCGCCGACTGTATTAATGCCTGCGCGTTTGAGACAGTTGAACGAACGTACGGAAAGCTCAAGCTCGTCAATGCTCATATCACAGATCTTCTCGGACTTGAGTTCTTCTGTCTTGGCCATAACCTCAACATTGCCTGCACTGTCCGAAAGATCGATAAATGTCTTTAAATGCTCGCTGAGTACCTTGGCTGCAAGGCTAACTGCCTCGTCGGGACCTAAGGTTCCGTTCGTCCACACGTCAAGTGTAAGCTTGTCAAAGTCGGTAACCTGTCCGACACGTGTGTTCTCTACTGTCATGTTGACACGCTCAACCGGTGTATAGATGGAGTCAACGGCAATAACACCGATGGGAAGATCGTCTGTCTTGTTCTTATCCGAGCTGACATAACCTCTGCCCTTTGTGATGGTCATCTCGATCTCAAGTCTTGCACCTGCTCCGTTAAGAGTAGCGATAACAAGATCGGGATTAAGGATCTCGATATCCTGGTCTGCCTGGATATCTCTTGCCGTAACTACACCCTCTCCTTCAAAATCAATAAGAGCGGTCTTGGGTTCATCGGTTGCGCTGTTGTTCCTGATAGCAAGGTTCTTGATGTTCATGATGATCTCAGTAACATCTTCCTTGATGCCCTCAGTTCCACAGAACTCATGAACAACTCCGGCGATCTTTACGCTGCTGACAGCAGCTCCGGGAAGTGATGAAAGCATGATCCTGCGGAGCGAGTTGCCAAGGGTTGTACCATAACCTCTCTCGAGGGGTTCAACAACAAAACGGCCATATTTCTTATCATCTGAGATCGTAACGATCTCAATTGACGGTTTTTCAAAATCGAACATCTATATGAACCCTCCTTCTTGTAATGGTTGTTATTATTTGGAATATAACTCGACGATAAGCACTTCGTTAACGGGTACATCGATCTGATCCCTGGTGGGAAGTTCCTTAACAACACCCGAAAGAGTATCATGATCTGCTTCAAGCCATCCGGGAACCGATCTTCCGCCGGTTACTTCAAGGATGTCCTTATATCTCATAGCCGATCTGAACTTCTCTTTGATCTCGATCTTATCGCCTACCTTTACCTGATAGGAAGGGATGCTCACACACTGACCGTTAACAAGAACATGTCTGTGTCCAACGATCTGGCGAGCTTCTTTTCTTGTTCTTCCGTATCCGAGACGGAACATAACATTGTCAAGTCTGAGCTCAAGCATGGTCATGAGGTTCTCACCTGCTGTGCCTGTTCTCATCTTCTCAGCCTTGGCAAACATATTTCTGAAAGGCTTCTCAAGTACGCCGTAGATGAACTTAGCCTTCTGCTTCTCTCTTAACTGTAATCCGTATTCACTGACCTTCTTGCCGGCTCTTGCGAATGTTCTGTTCGACTTCTTGTCGATACCAAGGAACATAGGCTCAATGCCGAGGGATCTGCACTTCTTTAATACGGGACCCATATCTCTAGCCATATCTCAAATCCTCCTCTATTAGACTCTTCTGCGCTTGGGCGGTCTGCATCCGTTATGAGGAACGGGTGTAACGTCCTTAATGCTTGTTACGTCGATACCGCATGCCTGAAGTGCGCGGATTGCTGCTTCACGTCCCGAACCGGGTCCTTTAACCATAACGTCAACAGACTTAAGTCCGTGAACAACTGCTGCCTTTGCTGCAGTCTCTGCTGCCATCTGTGCTGCGTAAGGAGTAGACTTCTTTGATCCTCTGAATCCAAGTCCGCCTGCGCTTGCCCATGAAATAGCATTGCCTTCCGCATCTGTAAGAGTAACGATTGTATTATTGAACGAGGACTGGATATGTGCCTGTCCACGGTCTATATTTTTCTTGACACGCTTCTTTGTTACTTTCTTAGCGCTTGTCTTTGCTGCCATGTTAGACTACCTCCTTATTTCTTCTTGTTTGCTACGGTACGCTTAGGACCTTTTCTGGTTCTTGCGTTGTTCTTGGTATTCTGTCCGCGGACAGGAAGACCCTTTCTGTGACGGATGCCTCTGTAGCAACCAATTTCCTGAAGTCTCTTGATATTAAGGGCAGTCTCACGTCTTAAATCACCCTCAACCATAAATTCGCTGTCGATGATATCACGGATTCTTCCGACCTCATCGTCTGTGAGATCACGAACCCTGGTATCGGGATTAACATTTGCTTTAGCAAGAATCTTGTTACTGCTAACTCTGCCTATACCGTAAATATAGGTAAGGCCGATTTCTACACGCTTATCTCTAGGTAAATCTACACCACTGATACGAGCCATACGCGTTTTACACCTCCGTTTAAAATGTGTTTCGTTTGCACCTGTGCAAACAGTTCCTCTCCGCATGCAGTGCACACGGTCTGTATGTCTCCTGACATACTTTTTCGATTCAAACCGGGATACCCCAACCTGAACCGTCTTTTTCAGCCGCTTTAAATCGTGCGCCGCTTCTTATGACCACGGGATGATGACCCGTCGCGACGAAGACATCCGGGGTGATGATGACACCCTCCTGTCTTAGGTACTGCGCCCATCTCGGGTTGATACCCACAATATCACAACTTTTGTCCGAACCCTCCGGGGTTCAAACGTTGTAACACAGAAAGCAAGTGCTTTATATCGGAAAGTCTCTCATATATCAAGAGACCGATAATGTCAGCCTTGTCTTTGCTTGTGTCTGGGGTTCTCACAGATGATCCGGATCGAACCCTTGCGCTTAATGACCTTGCACTTTTCGCAGATCGGTTTTACGGAAGATCTAACCTTCATAATGACACTCCTTTCATTTCCGAAGTATTGATACTTCTGTCTGGATACAAGGCATAAGGATCATCGATCCTACGCCTTTCGGTCTTAAACGGGCATAGTTCTAGCCCATAAAAAAGCAGACCGACATATAATATACCACGTCAGTCCGCTATTTGCAAGCAATATTTTTATTTCTCAATACAAATGGATCATTTATCTCTCCAGATGATCCTTCCCTTAGTGAGATCGTAGGGCGAAAGCTCAAGGGTGACCTTGTCGCCGGGTACGATCTTAATGAAGTTCATGCGAAGCTTACCGCTTATGTGTGCAAGCACGCGGTGTCCGTTCTCGAGTTCCACACGGAACATCGTGTTGGGAAGCTTTTCAATAACAGTGCCTTCAATTTCAACTACATCACTCTTAGACATACGTCCTCCTCTTTAAAAGCCCAAATCTTCTCAAGCCTCAGATCGACAGAAGCTCGGGTTCGCCTTCTGTGATCAGGATTGTGTTTTCATAGTGTGCCGACAGCGAATGATCCTGTGTTACGATCGTCCATCCGTCATCAAGACAATTAATGTCGCATCTGCCTGCATTGACCATCGGTTCAACGCATATCGTCATTCCGGGGATAAGCTTTATTCCCCTGCGCTTCATATGGTAATGGGGGATCTGCGGATCTTCATGCATCTCCCTGCCGATACCGTGACCGACATATTCTCGTACAACGGAAAAGCCTGCGGCAACAACATGATCTTCGACGGCACCGGAGATCTCATAGAGGTGATTTCCGCCTCTTGCAAATTTTAATCCTTCATAAAAGCTTTCGCGTGTTACGCGTATGAGCCTTTCGGCTTCCTCGCTTATCTTTCCGCAAGGTACCGTTCTGGCAGCATCCGACTGATATCCTTTGTAGATAACTCCGGCGTCAAGGCTCACGATATCTCCCTCTTTGAGGATCACGTCCTTTGAAGGGATTCCGTGAATGACAACATCGTTTACCGAGATACAGATCGACGCGGGATATCCGTTATATCCGAGGAAAGATGCCTTGCATCCGAATCCTCTTATAAGTTCCGCAGCCTTTTTATCTATCTCCCATGTTGAAACTCCGGGCTTAACTTCTTTTTCAAGACGTCTGTGAACTTCTGCCAGTATTTTACCTGCTTCACGCATAAGCGCTATTTCTTTTTCCGATTTGATAGTGATCGACATGATCTTCCCTCTGTAATTATGCCTCGATAACTTTTACGATATCGGCAAATACCTTGTCAACATCCTGTGTACCATCAACCTCTTTAAGCTTTCCTGCCTTCTCATAGTAATCGATGAGCGGCTGGGTCTGGGCATGATATGTATCAAGCCTCTTCTTTACGATCTCGGGCTTGTCGTCGTCTCTGATATAAAGCTCACCGCCGCAGAGATCGCAAACGCCTTCAACCTTGGTAGGGTTGTATTTGATATGGAAAGTTCCGCCGCACTTTGCGCAGGCACGTCTGCCTGACATTCTGTCGATGATCCTCTCATCGGGAACTTCAACGTTCACCGCATAATCGATCTCGTCTTTATTGTCGGCAAGAGCCTTTGTAAGCGCCTCAGCCTGAGGGATGGTTCTGGGGAATCCGTCGAGAACATAACCGTTCTTGCAGTCGGGCTGAGTGAATCTGTCCATTATAAGCTCAAGTGTAAGTTCATCGGGAACAAGGCTTCCCTTATCCATGTACTCCTTGGCCTTGAGTCCGAGGGGTGTTCCCTCTTTAAGGTTTGCGCGAAAGATATCACCGGTCGAGATGTGAGGAATGTCGTATTTTGCAGCGATCTGCTTTGCCTGTGTTCCCTTTCCCGCTCCGGGTGCGCCTAACATTACTATCTTCATTTTTTCAAAGTCCTTATTACATAAAATAAGGCGGGGCCTCATGTAATGCCCCGCCCCCATTAGAATTTCTTTATTTGTCAAGGAATCCCTTATAATGATGTACTGCCATCATAGCCTCGATCGCCTTCATCGTCTCAAGGATAACACCGACAACGATGATAAGTGATGTAGCGGCAAATCCTACTCTTACCTGGAATACACCGGTAAATACGAGAGGAAGGATAGCTACGATACAAAGTGCGAATGCACCGATAACAACGATCTTATCGAGAATATCGGTAAGATAATCTGTCGTAGGTCTTCCGGGTCTGATACCGGGGCAGTAACCGCCACTCTTCTTCAGATTGTTCGAAATCTCTACAGGGTTGAATGTAACCGCTGTGTAGAATTTTGCGAAGAAAATGATAAGAAGAATGTAAACAAGTGCTCCGAATGTGTACTTAAACTCGCCCCAATCCGTAACATTGAACCAGTTCTGCATGTTGAGCATGTAGAGAACCTTGTTCCAGAATCCCGTTCTTGATCCGGTCGAACCGAAGAAAGAACTGATGATGATAGGGAACTGCATAAGTGACATCGCAAAGATTACAGGGATAACACCCGAGGTATTAACCTTCAGGGGGATGTTCGACGAAGCGCCGCCGACCATGCTGCGTCCCGAAACCTTCTTCGAGTACTGTACGGGAATTCTTCTCTCAGCGTCCTGAAGGAGAACGATGAGGACAACCATGCCGACAAGAACAGCGATGATAATGATCGCGCTCATGATACCGACGATCAGGCTGCTTGCACCCGATACAAACTTTGTGTAAAGGATGTCAAGATCCTGAGGAAGTCTCGACACGATGTTTACGAGGAGGATGATGGAAATACCGTTTCCTACACCTCTCTCGGAGATATTCTCACCCATCCACATAAGGAACGAAGTACCGGCCGTGAAACCGAGTGAGATGAGCATGATGCCTGTGAAAGCATCGGTATTGATGATACCTGAGCTCTGAACGCTGAAGCTGTATGCCATTGCACCACCCTCGAGTAATGCAAGAGCTACTGTGAGGATCCTTGTGTACTTTCCGATCCTTCTTCTTCCGTCCTCGCCATCCTTCTGGATCTCTTCGAGCTTCGGAATAGCGATCGTTAAGAGCTGCATGATAATGGATGCATTGATGTAAGGTGAGATCGAAAGCGCGAAGATAGACATCTGCGAGAACGATCCGCCTGTGAGCGTATCAAGGAATCCAAGTTCAAGGTTTGCCTGCGAAAGCCATACAGAGAACTGCTCTAAAGCAATTCCGGGTACCGGGATCATAGAACCGATACGGATAAGAACTACACAAGCGATCGTAAAGAGTAATCTTTTTCTGATGTCGGCATTCTTGAACGCGTTGATGATCGAATTAATCATATCAGATCACCTCTGCTTTTCCACCAAGTGCTTCGATCTTCTGCTTTGCGCATTCGCTGATGGCATTGACCTTAACGTTAAGCTTCTTGGTTAATTCTCCATTCCCAAGTATCTTGATACCGTCCTTAGGATTGGTGATGAGTCCGATATCCATAAGACTTTCAACCGTAACGTCTGCTCCGTCTTCGAATCTGTTGAGCATACTTACATTTACGGTGATGATTTCCTTTGTGTTTCTGTTACGGAAGCCCCTCTTGGGAAGTCTTCTGAAGAAGGGGTTCTGACCACCTTCAAAACCTGCTCTGGGACGTCCGGAACGAGCTTTCTGACCCTTGTGGCCGTAACCTGCAGTCTTGCCGTTTCCCGAAGCATGACCACGACCCTTACGGAAGTTGTTGCTCTGCTTAGAGCCGTCAGCGGGTCTTAAATCTGATAAATTCATGATATTATCTCCTTCTCAGATCATGCGGAATACTGTTCCGCACGATTTTCTGTCATACATACAATCATGTATTAGTTGAAAAGTGACCTGTTTAGATTTCTTCAACCTTTACCAGGTGTCTGACCTGATTGATCATTCCCTGAGTTGCGGCATTGTTGGGGAGCTCATTGCTTGAATTAAGCTTTCCGAGTCCCAGTGCTGCAACAGTCTTTTTATGCTTCGGAAGGGCACTTATAGTAGACTTAACTAAAGTAACCTTAATCTTATCTGCCATTTCTATATCCTCCTGACATTAATCCATCAGCTGCTCAACGCTGATTCCGCGAGCTGCTGCTACCTGCTCGGGAGTCTTGAGCTGACTGAGTCCGTTGATAGTTGCAAGGACAACGTTCTGCTTATTGTTTGAGCCAAGTGACTTGGTACGGATATTCTTGAAGCCTGCAAGCTCAAGTACGTTACGTACGGGACCGCCTGCGATGATACCGGTACCTTCGGGGCTTCTCTTCATAAGGACTGTAGCCGAACCAAACTTGCCAATGAAGTCATGAGGTACACTGCTGTTCTCATCAAGGGGAAGTTCGATGAGAGCCTTGATAGCTGCTTCTTTACCCTTACGAATTGCCTCGGGAATTTCAGTAGCCTTGCCGAGACCTGCACCAACATGTCCCTTCTTGTCGCCTACAACAACGAGTGCTGTAAATCTCATGTTACGTCCACCCTTAACAACCTTGGTGACACGCTTGATGGTAACGACCTTATCCTCTAATTCCAAATTGCTAGCATCAACATTTGTACGTTTCATGTGCTGTCTCCTCCTTAGAATTCCAGACCGGCTTCTCTGGCTGCTTCTGCCAGTGCCTGAACCTTACCGTGATATATGAAGCCGCCTCTGTCGAAGACAACTGTCTTAATGCCTTTGTCAAGAGCTTTCTGGGCAATAACCTTACCGAGAACAGTAGCTGCCTCGATGTTGTCTGTAAACTCAACCTGTCCCTTAACATCCTTATCAAGAGTAGATGCGGCAACAAGTGTATTACCTACCGTATCGTCAATGATCTGAGCATACATATGACTATTGCTTCTGAAAACCGACAAGCGGGGTCTTTCGGGAGTTCCGGAGAAACGATTGCGAATCTTTAAATGTTTTTTCTCACGGATCTTAGATCTTGATTCTTTCTTAAACATTCTTCATTCCTCCTTATTTCTTTCCTGTCTTGCCGGCCTTACGTCTGATCACTTCATCAGCGTACTTGATACCCTTGCCCTTATAAGGCTCAGGAGCTCTCTTTTCTCTGATCTGTGCTGCGAACTGGCCAACTTTTTCTTTGTCGATACCCTTTACGATGATCTTGTTCTGACCGTCGCAAACAGTCTCTATACCCTCGGGATCTTCCATGATAACGGGATGTGAATAACCGAGTGTAAGGTTAAGCTTCTTGCCTTCCTTAACAACCCTGTAACCAACACCGTTGATCTCGAGTGTTTTTTCATAACCTGCAGTAACTCCGACAACCATGTTGTTGATGAGTGTTCTTGTGAGTCCGTGCAGGGACTTCATCTTCTTAAGATCGTTGGGTCTGTTAACGATAACCTGTCCGTCCTCGATCTTTACTTCGAGCTCGGGAGCAAGTGCCCTGCTGAGTGTTCCCTTGGGGCCTTTAACAGTGACCACATTATTTTCTGCTATATCTACGTTAACGCCTGCAGGTATAGCGATTGGCATCTTACCTATACGTGACATGCCCGTACCTCCTGAATATTGTAAACAAACTCTCTCACCAGATAAAGCAAAGAACTTCGCCGCCAACATTCTGCTTGCGTGCTTCTTTATCTGTGATAACTCCCTTGTTGGTAGAAATTATAGCGGTACCAAGTCCGCCAAGAACCTTGGGAAGCTCCTCCGAGTTTGCATAAACACGAAGACCGGGCTTCGAGATTCTCTTAAGACCCGTGAGGATCTTCTCGTTCTTATCTTTTCCGTATTTTAATGTGATAACGATATCCTTGGCTGCGCCTGCGTCTACGAGTTCGAAGTTCTTGATATAGCCTTCCTTAAGAAGGATTTCTGCGATTGAGATCTTCATCTTCGAAGCAGGAACATTTACTTTTTCATGTTTTGCAGTATTGGCATTACGGATTCTGGTAAGCATATCTGCAATAGGATCGCTCATTGTCATGTTAATTTTCCTCCTTTTTAGAATAACTTACCAACTGGCTTTCTTTACACCCGGGATCTGGCCCTTGTATGCGAGCTCGCGGAAGCAAACTCTGCAAATACCGAACTTACGAAGTACTGCATGAGGACGACCGCAGATCTTGCAGCGTGTATACTCTCTGGTTGAAAACTTAGCGGGACGCTGCTGCTTTAATTTCATCGATAATTTCGCCATGGTTATGATTCCTCCTGTTATTTGGCAAACGGCATACTGAAGAGCTTTAAGAGCTCACGTGCCTCTTCATCTGTCCTGGCAGTGGTAACGATGCAAACGTCCATACCTCTGACCTTGTCAACCTTGTCATATTCGATCTCAGGGAAGATAAGCTGTTCCTTGATACCGAGTGAATAATTGCCTCTGCCGTCAAAACCGTTGGGGTTTACGCCACGGAAGTCTCTAACTCGGGGAAGTGCCAGGTTTACAAGCCTGTCAAGGAATTCATACATCTTCTCGCCACGAAGGGTTGTCTTGCAACCGATCGCAACACCTTCCCTGATCTTGAAGTTTGCGATAGACTTCTTAGCCTTGGTGATCACTGCCTTCTGTCCGGTGATGATCTCCATATCCTTAACTGCGGACTCAAGAGCCTTGGCATTTTCCTTAGCCTCGCCCACGCCCATGTTTATAACGATCTTCTCAATCTTCGGAATCTCCATGATGTTCTTGTATCCGAATTTCTTTACTAATGCATCTCTCACATCTGAAAGATAAAAATCCTTTAAACGAGCCAACTTTTGTGACCTCCTCTCTTATTAGTCGATAATGTCACCTGTAGACTTTGCGAAACGAACCTTTGTCATCTCGCCGTCCTTGCCTTCAACGAACTTGAAACCGATCCTTGTAGGCTTACCCTTGTACAGATACATGACATTTGATGCGTCGATGGGCGCTTCCTTCTTTACGATGCCGCCCTTGGGATTTTCCTGGCTTGCCTTGGCATGCTTCGTAACTGTGTTTACGCCTTCAACAATAACGCGCTTGTCGGTCACTTTGACGACTTTGCCTTCTTTACCTTTATCTTTTCCGGCGATAACTCTAACTGTATCACCTTTCTTGATCTTTAATGTTGCCATGTCATTTCCTCCTTAAAGCACTTCGGGAGCGAGAGAAACGATCTTCATGAACTGCTTCTCACGTAACTCTCTAGCCACGGGTCCGAAAATACGTGTTCCCTTAGGTGTCTTGTCTTCCTTAATAATGACAGCCGCATTCTCGTCAAATCTGATATAAGAACCATCTTTACGGTGAGCGCCTTTTACTGTACGAACTACAACAGCCTTAACTACTTCACCTTTTTTAACAACGCCACCGGGTGTTGCATCTTTAACGCTGGCAACGATAACATCCCCGATATTCGCATATCTTCTGGTCGAACCGCCCATTACACGGATACAAAGGAGTTCCTTTGCACCGGTATTATCGGCAACCTTAAGTCTTGATTCGGTCTGAATCATGATAACTCCTTCCTGCGCGAAAAAACCGCGTGAAAAATCTTATTTAGCCTTCTCAACTATCTCGACAAGTCTCCATCTCTTATCCTTTGAAAGAGGTCTTGTCTCCATTACCTTGACTCTGTCGCCGACCTTGCACTCATTGTTCTCGTCATGAGCCTTGAGCTTGTAGGTTCTCTTTACGATCTTGTTGTACAAGGGATGCTTAACATTATCTACAACGGCTACAACGACTGTTTTATCCATCTTGTCGCTGACTACTTTGCCGGTACGAACTTTTCTGAGATTTCTTTCCACAACTTTCTCCTTTCCATTCATATGACGATGTGAATATCATCATTTTGAATCGATCATGCCTTCTGCTGTGAGATCACAGTCTTTATTCTGGCGATATTCTTTCTTACTTCGTTGATCCTGCTTGTATTGTCAAGCTGGTTGGTCGCATTCTGGAACCTGAGATTAAAGAGTTCCTTCTTTGCTGCGACAAGTTCCTCAGCAAGTTCGGTTCCCGACTTCTTTGTTAATTCATCAAGATATGTTTTACTCTTCACTGTCGGCACCTCCTTCTAAATCTGCCTTGGATGCGATCTTGCACTTGATGGGAAGCTTATGCATCGCAAGACGGAGCGCCTCTCTGGCGATCTCTTCGGATACTCCCGCGATCTCGAACATTACACGTCCGGGCTTAACTACTGCTACCCAGAACTCTGTTGTTCCTTTACCGGAACCCATTCGGGTTTCAGCGGGCTTTGTTGTAACGGGCTTATCAGGGAAGATCTTGATCCAAACCTGACCGCCACGCTTAATGTAACGGGTCATGGCAACACGGGCTGCCTCAATCTGATTGGACTTGATCCATGCAGGCTCTGCTGCTACAAGTCCGTACTCGCCGTAAGCGATTGTATTGCCTCTCTGGGCCTTTCCGCGCATTGTTCCGCGGAACTGTTTTCTGTGTTTTACTCTCTTGGGTATCAGCATCTTACTTCACGCTCCCTTCCTTTTTTCCGTTCTTAGCGGGAAGTACCTCACCGTGGTAAACCCAAACCTTAACACCAACCTTACCGTAGGTTGTGTCTGCCTCTGCGAAGCCGTAATCAATGTCGGCACGGATTGTCTGAAGCGGAATTGTTCCTTCGCTGTAGAACTCTGTACGAGCCATATCAGCTCCGCCGAGACGACCTGAGCAGGATGTCTTGATTCCCTTAGCGCCTGCCTTCATGGTTCTTGACATTGTTGACTTCATTGCACGTCTGAAGGATACACGGTTCTCAAGCTGCTGTGCGATGGATTCCGCAACGAGCTGAGCGTTGTTATCGGGTCTCTTAACCTCTTTGATATCAAGGTTAACGTCCTTCTTCGTGAACTTCTTGATCTCTCCCTTAAGCTTTTCGATCTCAGCTCCGCCCTTGCCGATAACTACACCGGGCTTAGCGGTATGAACTGTAACCTTGATCTTATCGGAAGCACGCTCGATCTCGATCTTGGAGATTCCGGCGCTGTATAACTTCTTCTTTAAGAACTTTCTGATGTTGTAATCTTCTACAAGATTGTCGGCAAAGTCGCCCTCTGCGTACCACTTTGAATCCCAGTCAGCGATGATTCCGACTCTTAAACCATGGGGATTTACTTTCTGTCCCATATGCTCTCCTTTCTCTAATTAGAGATTATCTCTCGTTAAGTACTACGGTGATGTGACTCATTCTCTTTAAGATCCTGTATGCTCTGCCCTGTGCTCTGGGATGGATCCTCTTCATTGTGGGTGCGCAGTTTGCGTAGCACTCCTCGATGTAGAGCTTTGATGTGTCCATTCCGTTGTTGTTCTCGGCATTGGCAACAGCCGACTTAACGAGCTTCTCGATCACTGTCGAAGCGTATCTGGGATTGTATGCTAAAATTCCAAGTGCTGTATTTACGTCTTTTCCTCTGATTGCATCCAGTACGAAGCATGCCTTCTGAACGGATACCCTGGCATATGAAAGCTTAGCCGAGGGTCTGGTATCCTTAACGGCATTTCTCTCTCTCTTTATCTGAGATCTATGTCCTTTAGCCATGTGGATGTAACCTCCTTTCATCGTGTCAAAAAACTGTATTATCCGCAAAAGTCATTACTTTCTGGATGTTTTCTTCTCATCCTTGCCGTGTCCGCGGTATGTTCTTGTTGCTACGAACTCGCCAAGCTTATGTCCTACCATATCCTCGGTAACGTATACCGGGATGTGCTTTCTTCCGTCGTGTACAGAGATTGTCAGACCAACGAAATTAGGGAAGATGGTTGAACGACGTGACCAGGTCACGATCGCCTGCTTGTCACCTGACTTAACAACCTCATCTACCTTCTTGAGGAGCGATGCGTCCGCGAAGGGTCCCTTTTTTAATGAACGTGCCATAGGTTCAACCTTCCTTTCTATTTAGCGATAGCCTTACCATTCTTACGACGAATGATGAGCTTATTGGACTTGTTGTTCTTCTTGCGGGTCTTGAGACCGAGAGCGGGCTTACCCCAAGGAGTTGAAGGACCGGGACGACCGATTCCGTTCTTACCTTCTCCACCACCGTGAGGATGGTCATTCGGGTTCATAACAGCACCACGTACTGTAGGTCTGATACCCATGTGTCTCTTACGACCTGCTTTACCGATGTTAACGAGGTTGTGCTCGCCGTTTCCGATCACACCGATCGTTGCGCGGCATATAACGGGGATCCTTCTCATTTCGCCCGAAGGGAGACGAAGGATTGCGTACTTGTCTTCCTTACCTACGAGCTGTGCAGCAACACCTGCCGAGCGAACGAGCTGTCCGCCACGCTTGGGATAAAGCTCGATGTTGTGGATCTGTGCACCAACCGGAATCTTGCTTAAGGGGAGGCAGTTGCCGTTAAGAGCTTCTGCGTTCTCTCCGTTCATGATCTTGTCGCCGACCTTAAGTCCTTCGGGAGCAAGAATGTATGCCTTCTCGCCGTCTGCATAGCAGATAAGTGCGATGTTAGCTGTTCTGTTGGGATCGTATTCGATCGTCTTTACTGTTGCAGGAATGTCATCCTTGTATCTCTTGAAATCGATGATCCTGTATTTTGTTCTGTATCCGCCGCCCTGATGTCTAACGGTGATCTTGCCCTGATTGTTACGACCCGAGTTCTTCTTTAAAGTCACTGTAAGGGACTTCTCAGGAGTTGTAGCTGTGATCTGCTGGAAATCATAGCCGGTCATGTTTCTTCTGGAGGGCGTATAAGCGGTATATTTCTTAATTCCCATCTTTATATTCTCCTTCTGCGCAATATCTTTTCCCTAAACTAACTAGGTTTTCTCTGCGCTAATGTACTAACATTATGGAAGTATCATCTTCCTGCGCATCCTGCCGGAGGCATTCTAAAACGCGTCATTCTCTTCGGAAACGTCTTGACGTTTCCGGCGCGGCAATCGCGGTGCGAAGCACCTTCCTCTGCGATTGTCTGCGCATCCTTCCGGAGGATCTGAGGATCGACATGTCGATCCTTAGAACAGATCGATCTCTGCGCTGTCAGCCGTAAGCTGAACGATCGCCTTCTTTGTCTTTGCTGTCTTTCCGAATGTAGCGCCACGTCTGCGTGTCTTGCCGTCAAGGTTCATTGTGTTTACGGATGCAACCTTTACGTTATTGAACATCTTCTCAACAGCTTCTTTGATCTGGTTCTTTGTTGCTTCGGTATTTACCGAAAAGGTGTACTTCTTGTCGGCCATCATTGCCATGCTCTTCTCTGTAACAACAGGCTTTAAGATGACATCATAATATTTAAGATCTGCCATTATGCGTATACCTCCTCGATCTGTGCAACAGCATCCTTAGCGATCACCATCTTGTCATACTTTAAGATGTCGAATACGTTAAGTGCGTTGTATGTAACTGTGGTAACATCAGGAAGGTTCCTTGCGGAGAGGATTACGTTCTCATCCTTCTTGTCAAGAACAACAAGTGCCTTGTCAGCCTTGAGGTTAGCGAGCATTGTAACCATCTTCTTTGTCTTTACCTCGTCGAATGTGATCTGATCAACTACGACGAACTTCTGATCAAGAACCTTTGAAGTGAGAGCAGACTTGATAGCAAGTGCCTTCTCCTTCTTGTTCATTTTGAAACCGTACTCTCTGGGCTTGGGAGCGAATACTACGCCGCCGCCCTTCCACTGAGGACTTCTGATCGAACCCTGTCTTGCACGACCGGTTCCTTTCTGTCTCCAGGGCTTAATTCCGCCGCCTCTTACTTCTGCACGGGTCTTTGCACTCTGTGTGCCCTGACGCTTATGTGCGAGCTGTGATACGACAGCAAGGTGCATAACATGTGTATTAACATCTACGCCAAAGATTGACTCGTTAAGGTCAAGTGTGCCAACCTCAGCGCCTTCCATATTGTATACTTTAACTGTAGCCATTTCGGTTCCTCCTTTCCTAAAGCTCTATCAGTCCGCTTTCTTGACAGTTTCTTTAAGAACTATCAGTGACTTCTTGGGTCCGGGAACTGCGCCCTTAACAAGGATCACGTTGTTCTCTGCGTCAACTCTGACAACCTCAAGATTCTGAACTGTCACACGAACGTTACCCATCTGACCGGGCATGTGCTTTCCCTTGAAAACTCGTCCGGGTGATGTAGCGGCACCGTTGGAACCTGCATGTCTGTGGTACTTTGAACCGTGCTTCATAGGTCCGCGGCTGAGGCCGTGTCTCTTGATAGCGCCCTGGAATCCTTTACCTTTCGAGATACCGGTTGCATCGATCTTGTCGCCTTCTGCGAAAACGTCAACCTTGATCTCCTGTCCGAGCTCGTACTCGGAAGCGTTATCTACTCTGAATTCCTTTAAATATCTCTTTACACCGGCGCCTGCCTTTGCAAGATGTCCCTTGAGGGGCTTGCTTACAAGGTTTTCTCTGATCTGACCGTAACCAACCTGGATAGCTTCATATCCGTCATTCTCTGCTGTCTTAACCTGTGTAACAACACAAGGACCTGCAGCAAGTACGGTAACGGGTGTTAAAACGCCGTCTTCGTTGAAGATTTGAGTCATTCCGACTTTAGTAGCTAAAATAGCTTTCTTCATTTGTAACCTCCTATTTTCTACAGCGGATCGCTCTCGCGATCATCCTAGCTAGGACTTATTTAGCCTGCTTATTTTTCATCTTGATGTCGATGTAGACACCTGCGGGCATCTCGAGTCTCGACAATGCATCAACTGTCTTGGCATTGGGAGTGATGATGTCGATCAGTCTCTTATGGGTTCTCTGCTCAAACTGCTCTCTTGAATCCTTATACTTATGTACCGCACGAAGGATAGTGATAACTTCCTTCTTTGTGGGAAGCGGTACGGGGCCGGAAACCTGCGATCCCGTCTTCTTAACGGTGTCGACGATCTTGGCTGCGGATGCATCGATAAGCTGATGATCATAAGCCTTAAGGGTGATTCTCATTACTTGATTTGCCATAAAAAAAGTCTCCTCCTTTTCGCACTTTTCTTAAAAGTACAACAAGCGGCGACTGTACACTCATCCGTGTGTTTCACGTTTTATCCTTTAAAATTCCGGGTGGTTACGCACCCGGCGGATTCGCGATCTCACGGTTTATCTGCACGTCGGAAACGGTTTCCGAATCAACTCGGACCAAGGCTTTCCTCGTCAGAATTAAATTGTACAGTGACTTGTCGTCAGTTTTGTAAACTTGACATTCGCTCCACGGAAAAACCAGCAAGCAAGCTTGCTGCAACCTCACGCTTCTACGCTATCAACTCACAGCGAATAACATATTACTACGTACTGTGCAATAATGCAAGCACTTTTTTAAAAAATTTTTTTGAATGAAAATCCGCAAAGCGATCGCAGGTAAAAAGTTGCGATCGCTCTGATAGAAATACTTCTCTTCATATGAATAACATGTGCGCTTAAAACAGGCATCCGAAAGATATCTATTTATATACCGGTTCGACTTTTCTTATGAATAATGCTCCGAAGAAAGCTATCCCGGCCGTACAGAACAGGATCAACCTTAAAACATTGAGTGTTAAGCATATCGGAACCAGCATGCATGCCAGCGAGCTCATAAAGAAAAACGCGGATGTCGTGCTTTTTTGCGTTTGATTGTATACGATCATGATCCCGCATGCTCCCAGTGCCGTGATCACCACCAGCCAGTCACTCATATCGCCTATAAACGCGGATGTAAGGCATATAACACTTCCGGACTCAATAACAAGCAGCCATTTTCTCTCAAGGACCAGTCTTTTCTTTACGTTCAATTCGTACAAAGCACAGATCAGCCCGATCCCTATCGCAAAGAAGATCACGGAAACGACTTTTGATTCTCCTACCAGTGCAGAGACAAGCGTTAATCCAAGAATATCCACAATCATTTTTCTAAAAGGCCTTTCATCTCGAAAATCGATCGCATCTTTGATGCATAAAAGTTTGTATACCCAGACGAGCCGTTATTTTACCCTTCTACTCTTATCACGATCAGGTGACGTTGGTAATAGCATAAGCCAACGAGCTCTCATAATCCACGCTTTTTTGTTTAAAGGCCTTTTTTTTTGTTTAAATTTCAAAACTGCATAGTTTTGTGAAGTTTCAGCTCTTGTCCACGATTTGCGATACAGTGTTTTGTGTGCAGATATTGATTGCTTTTCTGTATCCCGTTCAATTTTGTTTGTAATCGGCCGTACCTTTTTTGAGTCTTTGCATCGCTTCCCGGAGCATCGCTCCCGGGCAGGCAAGATTGATACGGATGAAAGTTTTGCCGTTGCCTCCGAACGGCTCACCGTAGCTGAACATTACTTTTGAGTCTTTCTTCAGATGATCGACAAAGGTCCGGGTATCGTCGGTCACGTCCCCGCAGTCCACCCACATCAGGTAGGAAGCGTCCGAACCGATCGGCCTCAGCGACTTTATTTCTTCCTTTATAAAGTCTTCTGCGAATTTACGGTTTGCCCATAAGTACTCTCTCAGCTCGTCGAGCCACTCTCCGCCTTCTTCCGAAAGCGCAGCCGCTGCGGCATCATATGCAAAGAAATTACCTTCTCCGACTTCGTCGGTATTTATGCCGCGCCACATCTTATGGCGAAGATCCGCGTCGGGTACGATCACGGCCGCAGTCCGGATCCCCGCTATGTTAAACGACTTTGTGGGCGTTACGCACATAACGCTTATCTTTCTGTTAAGTTCCGATACCGATGCAAACGGGATATATTCTTTCCCGGGAGCCGTTATGTCACAATGGATCTCGTCCGACAGGACATGCACATTGTTAGCTGCGCAGAGCTCGCCGATCTTTATGAGCGTTTCTTTGTCCCAGATGTTTCCCGTGGGGTTTTGGGGATTACAAAGTAACATCAATGTCGTTTGAGGATCTCCCAGTTTTCTTTCGAGGTCGTCCCAGTCGATCGAAAACGATCCCGAATCACGGTCATAAACGAGCTTGTTCTCAAGGACCTGTCTTCCGTTGTTAATGATCGAATTAAAGAAGACCGGATAAACAGGCGTCTGTATGAGGACGTTTTCGCCCGGTGTGGTGAGCTTCCGGACCGCAGAGGATATTGCCGGAACGATACCCGTTACAAAAACAAGCCATCTGCCGTCGACCTCAAAGCCGTGACGTGTTTTCCACCAGTATACATAGGCATTTTTCCATGCTTCGGTCTCGTGGGTATAACCATAGATCCCGTGAACGGCACGATCCATGACCGCCTTTTTTACTCCCGGAAACGTTTCAAAATCCATGTCCGCCACCCACATCGGGATCGCATCCCCGGCAAAGTCCCACTTCACACTGCCGGTGTCTTTTCGATTTATTGCGGTATCAAAATCATACTTCATATATTTCTTGTCTCTGTCCTTTCTCATCTGTTTCTTGTCTCTGTTCTTTCTCATCTATTTCTTGTCTCTGTCCTTTCTTCACAATTATTCCGCCGCGATGACAGGATCGCCCGACATCCCTGTTTTCCGGGGACCCCGCTTCTTTTTACCCAATGTTTATGCTTGTCGCCCCGACGTCCACCTTGTCCTCTTCCATGATAAGCTCTCCGACCGAGCCGACCGTTATCTTTCCGGACAAAGGATTCTTGATGCTGTCGACGTGACCGATTATCTCGGCATCGACCTGTGAATACTCGAATGCGAGCGTCGTATTGATGAGCCTGCAATTTCTCATCACCAGATTCTTAATGAAGCAAAGTCCCTGAAGGCTCTCGATCGTGCAATTCTCAAATGTGACGTTCGCGCTGTTCCATCCGAGATATTCTCCGCATATGTACGAGTTCCTGACAAGCACATTCTTACAGTTCCAAAAAGCGTCCTTTGTGAGAAGTCTTCCGTTTTCGATCGTGAGGTTTTCGCAGCCGTCAAAACCGTAATTGCCGTCAAGCTCGAAATCGGTAAGCGTGAGATTCTTGCTGTTCATCGCAAAATAATCTCCCTTTGCCCTAACCTTCTCCATCACGATGTCTTTGCATTCCCAGAATGTCTCAAGCGCATTATAAAATGTGACATTCTTCAATCTGATATGACTGCTTCTTCTGAAGTTCTTGGGCCCCGCAACGATGACCCGCTCCGCATCGAGGTCGTCCGTATACCAGATCCCGGCTCTCGCCGTGTCCTCAAGGACGCAGTCCCTTAATACGATATTCTTTGAATACCAAAGCGGATATTTCCATCTGAACGACGACCGCTCAATGTCTATATTGCAGCTGTGCTTTAAAGGCGATTCCCCGTCGCAGAAGATCGTCTCACTTATTTTCATGTCATGCGCCATAAAAAGCGCACGCTCGCCGGTGCAGATTTCGCGTAAGAGCTCCAGCTTTTCTGCTTTTTCATCATTCGTAACCGCTGTTTTCGCGTCATCCGTAACCGCTGTTTTTACGGCGCTACACATGGCTGCTTTCGCGTCGTTCGCAATCTCTGTTTTTACGGTATCACTCATGCTTTCTGTCTTTCCTTCTGTAGCTTTTCCGATGGCATCGTTCATGCTTCCCACACGGTAACCCTTAAGGTCAAGCGAGACATACCCGAAGCCTATCTCCTTAAACCTGTCATAGATCCTGTTTCTGATCTCTTCGGAAGCGATCCTCACAACGCACGAGGGATCCACTTCTATCCGCGCGACATCCCCATGCAGTCTCACGCGTTCTTTCGTAAATCCGAGATCGATGAGGAATTGCTCCGCAAGGTCTATCATCTTCAGTTTTTCCTTTGTGATCTCCTCGCCGTATGCAAATCTCGATGCGAGACACGCATATGAGGGCTTATCGAATGTCGCCAATCCGAGTTCTTTAGAAATCTCTCTTATCTCACTCTTTTTAAGACCGGCTTCACGCAGGGGGCTTTTTATTCCGAGTTCCGCGATCGCGCGAAGGCCCGGGCGGTAATCACCCTCGTCATCAACATTTGAGCCCTCCGCCACAACGGATATGCCGTTCTCTGCGGCGACCCCGATTATCCTTTCAAAGATGGCGCGCTTGCAATAATAGCAGCGATCGGGACTGTTAAAGCGGTATTCCCTGATCCCGAGCGGATCGGTATCGCAGAGAACAAGTCGAATGCCACGTTCTTCGCAGAATCTCTTCGCTTCCTTTAATTCTCTTTCCGGCACTCCCGCATCAGCGTTCATCACCGCGATCACGTTGCTGCCGAGCACTTTTTTTGCGACCGCGAGCAAGAGTGTGGAATCAACGCCGCCCGAGAAAGCGACGGCAAGACTTCCGTATTGTTTTATTATGCTTTCAAGTCTTTCGAATTTGTCGTTTGATTCACCGGTAAATCCCATTTTTCTCCTCTCTCTGACATCTTTCGGTCAACAAAGTCTGAGCGTTGCGTAACAGAGCTGTTCGTTACCTATTCCGACGCTTATGCTGTTCCATTCGTCGATCGTTCCGTAATAGTTGATGACGGAAAGGTTGGAACATTGTGTAAACGCACTCATTCCGATGCTTCTGACGGAAGAATTGAGTGTCAATGTCTTTAACGATCCGCACTGAACGAACGCGCTCATTCCGATCTCTCTTACGTTGCCCGTGATCCTGATCTCCGACAGGGAAGAACATTGGGCAAACGCGCTCATGCCGACAGACGGTATCCTGCCCGCAAACTCAACGCTCCTCAAAGACGAGCATTGCGCGAACGCGCTCATGTCTACGGTCGCATCGGCCTCGATCTTAAGACTTGTGATCCTCGAGTTTTGTGAGAATGCGCTCATGCCGATCTTTGTAACCGTATATCCGTCGATCACGGCGGGGATAACAAGCGAGGAAGACGTTCCCGTGTATCCCGTGATCGTTATGTTGTTTCCGTAGATGCTGTATGTAAATCCGGAGCTGCTGCCCTCGCCCGGTCCGGGATTCGGAACGGGTGCCGGGCTCTGTGTGGGCACGGGGTTCTGTGTGGGCACAGGGTTCTGTGTGGGCACGGGGTTCTGTGTGGGCACGGGGTTCTGTGTGGGCACGGGGTTCTGCGTGGGCACGGGGTTCTGCGTGGGCACGGGGTTCTGCGTGGGCACGGGGTTCTGCGTGGGTACGGGGTTCTGTGTGGGCACGGGGTTCTGTGTGGGGAACGGTGACCACGTAGGGAACGGCGTCCATGTGGGATACGGTGTCCACGTGGGGTACGGTTCCATAGTGGGATACGGCGTCCATGTGGGATACGGCTCCGGACCCGCGGTGGGAGTCGGAATATATCCTGTGCCGGCGCTTACCGTAACGGGACAATATGCGCTTATGTTATTGGATGTCGTTGCATATATGCCGGCCGACCCTTGTGAAATAGCTGTAACAAAGCCGTTTGAGTCGACTATCACCACATCCGTATCGGTACTGCTCCAATAAACGTTAATATCCGTTGCGTTTGAAGGAGCGATGTATGCGGAGAGTCGGGTGCTGTTTCCGACATTGAGGCTGAGCTCGCCGGGCTCGATGTTGATGCCCGTGGGATTTATTATGATGTCCGAAACGTTTGAAAGATCCGGCATCCCGTAGCCGTAGTACTTATCCCATCCGACACTTCCGAGATCTCTCGCGCTCGATTTGATAAGGCTTTCGATCCGGGCGGGAGTGTGCTCGGGGTATTTGAGCATGAGCATCGCCGAAATTGCCGAAATATGAGGCGTAGCCATCGATGTTCCGTCGTATGTATCGTATTGTCCGTTAAGGACACAGCTCGTGATACCGACTCCGGGAGCGACAACATCGAGCGAATTGCCGTAGTTTGAGAACTGCGCTTTTGAATCATAAACGTCCACAGCGCCGACAACAATCGGTTCTGTGAGATGGGCGGGGCATGCGTACAAAGTATCCGAGTTCTCGTTTCCGGCCGCAACGCACACCGTCACGCCTTTTTCGATCGCATATTTCACGCTTTCGTCTATATAGTTGCTGTGGCCTCCCCCGAGACTCAGATTGATGACCTTTGCTCCGTGATCGGCGGCATATCTGACGCCGAGGGAAACCGTCGTGTCCGTTCCGCTTCCGTCGGTTCCGAGAACCCTTACCGGCATGATATATACGTTAAGGCCCGGTGTGCAGTCGACGATCGTGCCCGCAACATGGGTTCCGTGAGAATTATGATCCGTGGGATCGGAATCGTTGTCTATATAGTCATAGCCGGCAACGATCCTGCCGCTCAGGAAATCATGATAAGCGACGCCCGTGTCAACCACCGCAACGGTGATTGATCCGTTTCCGACCGTTTTCGCATATGCATCGGCACCGAGTTTTGCGACACCCCACGAAAGGGATCCGTCCGTTTCGCCGTAAACAGGATCCTCAAAGATCGGATCAAAGACAGGGAGATCAAATTTTGCCCCGATCAACGCATCGGGTTCCGCCCACTCGACATCATCCATCGTACAGATCTGCGCAAATGCATCCTCCGCCTTTGCGGACGATTCGAACTGGATAACATATATATTGTCACTTCCCCTGATCGCGTCGACGATATCAAACCGGTCGAGAGAGAGCGCTCCCGTCCTGCTCTTTACGATCAGACGCGCGGTCACGAATCTGTCGTTTGCCGCGATACCCCTGCCGGCTTTGACCGGATTATTCTTTACGAGTCCCGCCACCTGTCCCGCAAACTTGTCAAATTCGTCATAGCTTCGAACGATCGTCTTTTCCTGTTTTGCGATGACCTTTATCTTGCATTTGTATGTATTTTTGCCGACCGCGGCCGTCACGTACGAAGTTCCGGCTTTCCTGCCCTTGATCTTTATCGAATTCTTTGTTGTTTTGATCGTTTTGAGGACCCCGGGTTTTGAGACTGACCATTCCGCAGTCTTCTTTGAGGACAGTCCGCTGAGCCGGACGGTATACTTTTCTCCGACTTCGATCGTTATTTTTTTGGTATTGAGCTTAGCTTTCGCTTCTCCCGGAATATTATCAAACATCAAAAGAAGAAGCGCCATTATCATCATGACGGAGCCTGCCGTTTTTAATAACTTTTTCACGCTCTTCATAATCACACTCCTCCTTTTTTTCGATATATATCCTAATATTATACACACCAAAGGCCCGCAAGTACAGAAAAATAACCCCGGGAGGGGCAATTCCCGGGGCTACCGTTTCTATTTATATATACCCACGCTTATTCCGTCTTTCCGGGCATTTCCCTTACGATCCTCTTGCTGCTGAGGAATGTGATAAGGAAATATCCGCCGTATATAAGCAGAAGGATTCCGGATGTCAGTGCGATCGATCTTGCGAGTTCGTCGGTTCCGAACGCCTCAAGCACCAGATTTGCAAATTTCATACCAAAGATCGAGTGAACGATCGCAAGCAGGAGAGGCATCAGGAAGAAGACTCCGGTCTGCTTGAAAAGCGAGAATGTGATGTCTCTTTCCTCCGCTCCTATCTTTCTGAGCATTTCGTATCTTGTGATACTGTCGACACTTCCCGAAAGCTCTTTGAGCGCCAGAAGCGCACCGCATGCGATCAGGAAAACCATTCCGATGTAAAGACCGAGGAATGTAATGACCGCTCCGATCCCCACGGTTGCCGTAAGGATCTCACTCTTGGAAGTGATGTAGAAGTATTCCGTAACATTCTTATCGGGATTTTCTGCCCTGAGCCTGTTAGCCAGATCCGAAAAAGCATTTTTGTATGATATTACGATCTCCCTGTCTTTCTCGCGTCTTTCCTTCTTGTCGGTGATACCGTGTTTCCCGACGACGATGGTTCTCATCGGATCGACCGAATCGACTGTTTCGTCCGGTACGACATAGATACCGGTGTTGGAGTGCTCAATGCCTATGGACATAAATCCGTATACGCACTTATCATATTTTGAATGAAGCGTTTTTCCGAATATAGTGACGTCAGGCTTGTCTGCCAATACTTCATCACGGATCTCGAGCATTTGAGAGAAGTCACAGACCAGTGCATATTCGTCGCTGCCGAGAGAGATCTCTTCTCCTCCGAAAAACCTCATAAGCTCGTTGTATTCGCTTAAAGGGACTATTTTTTCCATGAAGTTAAAGATAACCCTGGGCTTTTCTGCCCTGATCTTCTCATATTTGTCTCCCAAAAATTCCGGGAATCCGAAGTTGTCGTCTCTGTAAAAAGAATACTGAACATATTCCGTGAATACTTCATCGGGCTTAAATCCGATATCGTCCATCATCTTACGTTTATTCTCATATATGGGTTCGCCGTCCAGATAAACTTGCTCGAACTCAACTTCAACATCCGCCGGACAAAGCGTTTCAGCGTTTTTGTTCATCGAATTTCTGAGCGAAAAAGCCGATGTAAGAGCGCATATCGTTAAGAAGAGCATGAGGCAGATAATGGTCATCGAAAATACCATAGTGTTTACTCTGCTGCTGATCTGACGAAACGTAAATGTATTGAGACCTTTGTTATATATCTTCTTGATCGACATCACGATCCTGAGCAGCAGGCCCGAAACCGACCAGAAGATGAAGAATGTCGTAACGCATCCGATCGCGATATATATCCACAGATCGGTCGGTTCGATCATCTCGTAGGGAAAAGCGACTTTGTAATATGCGTAACCGAGCGCAACGGCCGACAAGATAAATATTATCACGCAGAGCACAGGATTTCTGAGTCTGACCGTTTCCGATTTTTTGCCGCTCTGCATGAGGTCGATTAGTTTCATCTTTGTGACCGCACCGCTGTTAAAGATCATGACCGCGATGTACATAACCGCAAAGAAAAAGACCGTCATGCCTATGGCATCGTATGATATCGTAAATTGATAATTGGTCATGTCGGCTTCAAAAAGGTTCGCGACAATGGCACTCATAAGCTGCGAGAAGCCGACTCCGATCAAAAGTCCGACAAAAAGCGATCCGATACCGATCATGATCGTCTCGACAAGAAGGATCGCCGAGATCTTTCGTTTGCTCATCCCGAGCATCATGTATATTGCAAATTCATTGTTCCTTCTTTTCATAAGGAAACGGCTCGCATAGATGATCAGGAAAGCGAGGACAAGTGCCACAAAGATGCTGGTTGCGGTGATCACGTCCGCGAGGAGAGCCACGATCTCATGTGTGCTCTCATCGACTTGCATCATTGCCGCCTGTCCGCCGATGGCGTTAAACACATAAAAGATTGAAACACCTATGATGAGCGTAAAGAAATAGATCGCATAATCACGCATACTTCTGCGGATATTGCGGGCCGATATCTTAAAGAGCATCGCTAACATCACCCCCTCTTTGCAGTCGCCTCTGACGGCTGCGGTTCCTCGCCCGAAACCATACCGGAGATATCTGCTCCAAAAAGCGTTACCACATCGATTATCTTGTCGAAGAACTGTTTTCTGCTGTCATTTCCGCGATTGATCTCATTAAAGACCTTGCCGTCCTTAAGGAAGATCACGCGTCTCGCATAGCTCGCGGAGAAGCTGTCATGTGTTACCATCATGATCGTGGCCCCGAGCTCCCTGTTAAGGTAATTGAATCGCTCGAGAAGCATCTTTGATGATTTTGAATCGAGTGCTCCCGTAGGCTCATCGGCAAGTACAAGTTTGGGATCCGTGATGATCGCACGCGCGGAAGCCACTCTCTGCTTCTGGCCTCCCGACATCTGGTAGGGGTATTTTGAAAGAACGTCGGTAATGCCGAGCTGCTCCGCTACCTCTTTGATCCTCTTGTCCATCGCGCTGACGGATCTCTTCTGGATCGAAAGCGCGAGCGAGATATTCTCATATCCCGTGAGTGTGTCAAGAAGGTTGAAATCCTGGAAGATGAATCCGAGCTTCTCACGTCTGAACCTGTTAAGCTCTTTTCCTTTCAGATTTGTTATGTCCTGTCCCTCAAGGTAAATGTGACCGGAAGTCACACGGTCAATGGTCGAGATGCAGTTAAGAAGTGTTGTCTTTCCGCTTCCGGAAGCGCCCATGATCGCCACGAACTCTCCTTCGTCAACGCTAAAGGAAATATCGTCAACAGCCTTTGTAAGACTTGACTTGCTTCCGTAATATTTTTCTATCTGCGCAACCTTAAGTAATTCCATAAAAGTTTTGTTCTCCTTTCGTCTTTCTGGCTTACACTTTATCGAAACAACCCATATCTGTCGTTTTTTTAATCTTACCGAACATTACAATTTTGTAATCTTAATGTGTTTGGCGATCTCTTTTACCCTGCCCCGCGCCTGCGCTCTTACGAGAAAATGCAGCCGGTATTACCGACTGCCGCGAGAAATGTAAAAGTCGTTTTTTGTGAATGTCAATGTCACTTCGGTATACGCATCTTCCTGCGATTCGATGCCGATCCCGTGCCCGAGACGGTCGCAGAGGTTCTTTACGATATAAAGACCCATACCCGTCGATTTCGAATCTTTTCTGCCGTTGGTTCCCGTATAAGATTTTTCAAAGACATTCTTTATATCGGCCGCGGGGATACCGATCCCGTTGTCACGGAAGCGGACCGTGACCTGTTTGTCGTTTTCTTCGGCGCTGACGCTTATGACAAGCGGTCTTTCTTCCGAATAATATTTTATGCTGTTGGCCATGAGCTGGCCGAATATGAATTCAAGCCACTTCCCGTCGGTCATGACGGACACGTCAAGTCCTTCCGTCTCGATCCTTGCATCTATCATCTGAAGGGCTTCGCGGTTCTTCACCGCGACATTACCGAATGCCTTTTTTACCGACGTTTCCTTGATCACGTAATCGCGCTCGGCATTCTCGCTGCGCGCATAATAAAGAACGTTTTCTATATAATCGTCTATCCTGCCGAGCTGCACGGCCATCTTGTTCTCTATCTCGGGACTCTGTCGGCACATGAGCCTCATGCTCGCAAGCGGAAGCTTTGCCTCGTGTACCCAAAGCTCTATATATTCCCTGAACTCCTTGTTCTGCCGTCTGTACACGGCCACATTCTCGGCCATTGATCTGTCGCACTCGCTAAGCGTATTCACAAGCAGATCGCCCTCCAAAAATCCCGGAGCATCGAGCATTTCGCAGATCAGGTATTTCTTGTCAAGCTCATCAAGTGATCCGGCCAGCCTTCTGTAGAACTTCCTTTTCCGGAAATATTCCCACATCTCAAAAGCGACCGTCGCTATGGCGAAGATGATCGCCACGGCAAGGATCGCCTGCGTCTGAGCATTAAAAGCATTCAGAAAAATAATGACCATGGCAAACGCGATCACTCTTATCACGATCCCGGGGATCCGGTCCCTCAAAAAGCCTGAAATCGTCATTTCCCTTTTCCTCCCGTTGTTTTCTCTTGTTGAAGCGATCGTTTCCGCCTATCCGGAACAACTTCTTATCTTAGGATATAACCCAGTTTCTTTCTGGTCTCGATGGCGTCACTGACCCCGAGCTCGGCAAGTTTGTTGCGCAGTCTGCTGATATTCACCGAGAGGGCATTATCATTGATATATTCGTCATTATCCCAAAGCGCGGTCATCAGATCGTCGCGCGACACTATCTCTCCCTGCCTGTCGAAAAGCACCTGGAATATGACCATCTCATTCTTCGTGAGGATCCGTTCTTCATCGCCCCTTACAAGGCTGCCCTTCACAAAACTCACCCTGATGTCCTTGTACATCTCGGTCTGAACGGCCTTTGCGGTTCTTTTGAGCACGGCCGATATCCGAAGCAGAAGGATCGTCGGATTATAAGGCTTGGTTATATAGTCATCGGCCCCGTAGCTCATCGAAAGCACCTGGTCCATGTCCTCGGTACGGCTCGTGAGCATGATGACGGGCGTATCGTTTGATTTGCGGTATTTTTGAAGAAGGGCCTCTCCGTTCTCGCCGGGAAGGCTGATATCAAGCAATACAAGATCGGCATCCGATGCCTCCATCTGCGCATATGCGTCGGTGAAGTCCCGTATGATCTCAACCTCGTATCCCGATTTTTCAAGAAGGTTCGACAGCTCCACGCACAGCGTCCTGTCGTCCTCAACGATAAGTATTTTTTTCACAGGCTCTCCCGCTTTCATAAAAATTTTTCTTACTTATTCTACAGTCCCTACTTTAATCGTCATGTAAAACCTTGTCAATTCACCCGGCTGCCGCAATAAAATGGTAACACAACTTAGCTCCCAAAAGCAAAATCTTCATCAAATCTTAATGACTTTGCATATTTCTTTTTAATAACGCTCCGCATTATAATGGACTTACATCAAGAGGAGGGGGAGACATGCCTAACATTCTGATATGCGATGACGAAAAAGATATCGTCAACGCCCTGAAGATTTATTTATCAAATCCCGAATACACGCTTTTCGAAGCATACAACGGGAAAGAAGCACTCGACATCGTGAAAGAAAATGAAATACACCTTATACTCCTGGATATCATGATGCCGGTAATGGACGGCATGACCGCCATGGCTAAGATCCGCGAGATCAGTAATGTTCCGATCATCGTGCTTACCGCTAAATCCGAAGACACGGATGTGATCCTCGGGCTTAATGTCGGCGCCGATGATTACATTACAAAGCCTTTTAATCCTCTCGAGGTGAATGCCAGAGTGCATTCTCAATTGCGCCGTTATCTGAACTTCGGTGGAAATGCCCCTTCACCTGAAGAATACCGTAACGGCGGGATCGAGCTTAACGATCGCACGAAGGAAGTTCTCCTCGACGGAAGTCCCATATCGTTAACACCAAAGGAATATGAAATCCTGAAGCTCTTGATATCGAATCCCGACAGAGTATTCTCCCCCAAGGAAATCTACAGCACTGTCTGGAAGGACAAGCCCTTTGGTACGGACAACACCGTGGCGGTCCACATCCGTCATCTCAGGGAAAAACTTGAGATCAATCCTGCCGAGCCGCGCTATATCATCGTGGTCTTCGGTCAGGGCTACAAAATGAAAGGATCAAGAAAATAATGAAAAGATTCATGAAATCTCTGGTCGGAAAAACCACTCTCTTCGTACTGTGTGTCGCATCCGTGTGCGCCGCCGTGTTCGGCGTCATACTGCTTGTGGCTTCTTATACATCGGACCGTCACCTCTTGAAATTGTTTGGCGGCACCTTGACGTATATACCACAGTCCACAGTAATCCTTTGTATCGCCGGTTTTATTGTTCTTGCAATAGCCTCCTTCATAATGCTTATGTACTCAGCCGGAAGGAGGCCCGGCTCCGATGAACTTGCGCCCGGTTTTACGGAGAATATCCCATACGACGTTATGACAGCCGGTTTGGCCGTGATCGCGGTGTTCACTGTTACGGTCGCAGACCGTCTCGGTAACTCAAAGCTTCGCGCCGTGTCAGCCGTCATCCTGATCGCCGCCGGTATAAGCGTTGTTCTCGGGATGTGCATGACTGCCGCAAGCCGCCTCAAGCAGAAAACTTTCTTTAGCAAACTGTTCCTGAGAAGGATCTGTATTTGGATCAAAGATCTTGTTTGTTGGATAGGAAGGGGTATCTTAAGATTTGGAAGATTTCTCGCTTATACGATCCGCAGGATCCCGCTCGTGCCGAAAACGACGCTCGTTATTGTCGCAGCCGTAGCGATCGAGTTATTCCTGATGCTCACTTACCGGCAATACCGCGGCAGTATACAGGTCGGTTACGTGCTCCTTTGCTGGTTCATTGAAAAACTGATTCTTTGTCCTTTGATATTATATGTCGCCATATCGATAAAGAATCTCAAAAAAGGCGGAGAGGCGCTGGCCTCGGGAGATTATTCCTATGTGACCGATACGAGCAGGATGCTCGGGGATCTTAAACAACACGGCGAAAACCTCAACAATATCGCTGTGGGAATGAACCGCGCCGTCGAGGATCGTCTTAAAAGCGAACGCATGAAAACCGAGCTCATCACAAACGTCTCGCATGATATAAAAACTCCCCTTACTTCGATCATCAACTATGCAGCGTTGATCGGTGAAGGAAAATGCGATGAGTCTCAAATGAAAGAATATTCGGAAGTCCTGGTCCGTCAATCCGACAAGCTTAAGAAACTTATAGAGGATCTTGTCGAAGCATCGAAAGCCTCGACCGGAAATATCGAGATAATTCCCGCGCAATGCGACGCATCCGTCTTTATAACCCAGGCTGCCGGAGAATTTGAAGAAAAGCTTCGCGGCTCTGAACTTGTTCTCATCACAAAGCTTCCCGAAAAGGAGCTGCGTATAAACGTAGACGGGCGCAGGATGTGGAGGATATTCGACAACCTCCTGAACAACATATGCAAGTATTCGCAGCCCGGAACACGCGTATATCTGTCTCTTGAGGAATCGGACAAAAACGCCGTTTTCACCTTCAAAAACACATCGCGCGAACCCCTTGACATGACGGAAGCCGAACTTATGGAACGCTTCACACGTGGTGACGCATCGCGAAACACCGAAGGCAACGGTCTCGGTCTTTCGATCGCGAAAAGCCTGACAGACCTGCAAGGCGGCTCCATGAACATAAGCGTTGACGGAGATTTGTTTAAAGTTGTACTTGCGTTTCCTTTGATTGATTTTTGATCATATCGAGCACCTGTTCCCTGTTTTTGAGAGCAGTTCCGGCACCGACGCCTGTTGTGCATATCGCACCGCAGGCGTTGCCGAATTTTAGGGCTTCCGTAACATTTTCGCCCCGGAGTATCTCCGATGCGAACCCGGCGATCAGGTTATCACCGGCGCCTGTCGCATCAACCGCTACGATCTCGCATGCGGGCACCGTGATCTTCATTTCGGGATTTTTAAAGAAGCACCCCTTCGCACCGAGCTTAATGATAACATTCTTTATTCCGTAACTGAGGAACACATCCGCCATCTCTTCGGGGTCTTCTTTCCCCGTATAATATTTTGCCTCATCCTCGTTCGGGGTGATATAGTCTACGAGCGGCAAAGCATCTTTCAGATCTTCAAGAGTGAGGAACCGGAAGTTCGGCAGCTTCGTGTCCGCAAAAACGAGCGCACCCGACTTCTTCGCGATGGTAAGTACCGAAAGGATTATCCCGGGGTCGTCAAAAGGCGCCCTAAAGAGCGAGCCGAGGATGAGCGCCCTTGCTTTCGTAAGGCTCTCCCCGAAATTCTCGGGATGAAAATTATAGCGATGAGAATTGTTTGTGATCGACTTTCTTGAGCCGTCTTCATTTACGAACATCGTTGTAACGGGAGTCGGATGTTCTTCCGATCTGACGATCAGGTCCGTATTGACACCTGCGCCCGTAAGAGCGGAAACGATCATATCTCCCGCGCAGTCCTTACCGAGCGAGCAAAGGATGCCCGTTCTTGATCCGAGCTTCGCCGCTGCCATTCCGGCATTGACGGCTTCTCCGCCAACATTAAGCGAACCCGATCCGGCACGAAAACCCGTGGCCGAAACCGGATTCGGATCAAAACCTTTTATTATGGAATCTACAAGCGCGGTACCGATACATATGATGTCATATTCTTTCATGACGCCTTGACTTCCTTCCCACGATCTATGTCACTTTCTTCTCTACGATCGCTTTCCCGACCCATTTCTTCTTGTACCAGTAATACATGACGATCAAACCCCTTATGCACTCATCGGTTGCGGTTCCCACGAAAATTCCCGCAACTCCGAATTTGAGCGCAACGCCAAAGATATAACCGGTCGCAAGACCAAGTCCCCAATTACTGAGGATTCCCGCAATAAGAGGGAATATATATGCTCCCGCCGCCTTCAGGCTGCTTACAAAAGTCATGTTGAGGCATCGTCCGATCTCAACAAATATATCCACGATCATTATAGCCTGCCCCAGCGCGATTATCTTTTCATTGTCCGTAAAGATCCGCAGGGTATAGCTGCATAATATCGCATTGATTGACGCCAGCGCGATCGTTATGGGCATGGATGTTCGAAGCGTCTTAAATACGCGCCGATAAGCCTCACCCGTCTTGCCGGCCCCGACAAGATGTCCCGTTATTATCTGCGTCGACATGGCGCATGCGTTCGAGAATATCATCGCGAAAGATATGAGCGTGTAGCAGTACGACCTGGCGTTGACAGCGTCGTTTCCCATCGCATTTACGAAGGCGAGGAGTGTGGTCTGATAAATATTATATGTAAGATTCTCGCCTGCCGACGGGAGGCCGATCCTGATCATCCTTAAAAGCAGCTGACCCGGGAACGGTCTAAGGAAACGTAGCGACACCTTTCCAATCTTCTCCGCATAGAAGAACACAAAAAGTGCGTTCACGGCTATAACTCTTGCGGCAACGGTTGATATCGCAACACCTTCAACACCCATGTTGAGGAACGAAAGCGGTCCGTAGAGGAAAAGATAATTGCCGAGGATATTTATAACGTTTATACCGAGCGAGACGCACATTCCTATCCCGGTAAAACCGTTACACCTGAGGATCTGAAGCATTACGCTAAAGACTGCGGTGACAAAACCCGATCCCCCGACAATATAAATGTATATCATCGAATAAGGTCTCATCTCGGCAGATACGTTAAGCAGATCCATGATAAGCGGATTTGCCGCACAAAAAGCGGCACTGAGCGCAGCGCCTATCGTAAAGTTGACCATGATCGCAAGCGTGTAGATCATGTTCATCTTTTCGTACCATTTTGCTCCGAGATATTGGGCCACAACAACGCTCGTTGCCGTCGCGATGACATTAAAAAAAATGTTCATCATGAACAATATCGAATTTGCATTTCCTACTGCCCCGACCGCAAACTCATCGTAGTGACTGAGCATGATCGTATCCACATTGTTCAGCATCACGTTGAGGAACAGTTCTAAGAACATCGGTCCCGCAAGCACCAAAAGCGGTGTTCTTTCATCTATGATCTTTGTCTTGTTGTTTTTCATTTCTCGTCCTGCCAATTACATGTTTTTTCTCTCAAGGATAATTGACATATTACACCGACCCACCACTTATAGACAATCAGATATCGCCCTGCGGCTTTTCATTTTTTGTTCAGGATGACTTTACTTATCGTCCCGGGGCCTCGCAACCCCCGGTATTTTCACCTCTTTTATCTTTTTACAAGGATCTTTACAACACTCAAAACATCCTTATGTCTGAGCTTTCTCGGTTCGAATCTGATCAACCCGTAGACAAGCTGCATCACGAGTCCGGCACCGAACGTGCTGATGAGCGTTCCGATCCCCACGGGGCCTCCGAGCAGGTAGCCGATCAGGAGGACGACAGCCCACAGCATGACTTCTACGATGCCGATAGGGATCCTTTTGAGGCGCTTGCCGAGACCCACAAGCAGCGAATCGCGGGGCCCGCAGCCCTGCTCGGCTTTCATGTAGATCCACATCCCGAGCGCCATGAAGACGAAGCCGACGAGCATGATCCCGATCCCGAGCCACATGTTGTCGTTCTCGGGGAAGGGGTTCAGGTAGTCGTAGAGCTGTATGAGGTTACCGGTGAGCAATGCGTCTATGATCGTGCCGAAACCGATCTTCTCTTTCATAATGATGTCTATCACGAGCACGGTGACTGCGATGAACGTCATGCAGATCCCGTAGTTGAACGGAGTGTGGGCCGCGAGTCCCATGCCGAGGCAATCCCACGGCGCAAGTCCGATGTTTGCGAAGATCGTCAGGTGCACTCCGAAGGAGAACACTGCGAGTCCGAGCACGATCCTGATCCATTCCGTAATGATCTTCTTTTTGTTCATTTCTTTGTTCCTAAGATTTACAATTTCTTTTAGATTTCCATGTGCCTTTGGATTATCTTTTTTTAAATATCCATGTGGCTTTCTGAGTTCCTGTCGTTTTTAATATCCTTTGTTCCTTCAGATATCTTTGAGACGGGCTGTGATCTCGTTACACTTCTCGTAGACTTCTTCGGCATCCGTTCCGATGAAGCGGCCGTCCCTGTAGAGGGTCCTGCCGTCGATCATGGTCATCTTGATGTTGCTCTTCGAGCCGCTGTATACGATGTTTTTCTTGATGTTGAGGATGGGCTGCATGTTGGGCTGATGCATGTCGATCATGATGATGTCGGCAAGCTTGCCCTCAGCCAGCGCGTCGTTGTCAAAGAGTCCCATGGCATGTGCGCCGTTTACGCACGCCATCTTGAGAACTTCATACGCATCAACAGCCTTGGGGTCGTTGTCGCGAAGCTTCGCGAGACCTGTCACAAGGAACATCTCCCTAAAGAAATCAAGGCAGTTGTTCGAGGAAGCTCCGTCTGTTCCGAGGGAGATCTCGATGCCCTTCTGCATGTACTTTGTGATGGGCGCGATACCGCTCGCGAGCTTGGTGTTCGAGCCGGGATTGCTGACCACGCGGATCCCTCTCTTCTTCATGATGTCCATGTCGGCATCCTCAACCCAGACACCGTGGTAGATGGTTCCGCCGAAGTCCCAGAGGCCGAGTTCGTCGAAGAGCGCCATGGGTGTGAGGTTGTACCTTCCCTTGCATTCCTCGTGTTCTGTCTTTGTCTCAGACATGTGAACATAAAGCGGAGCCTTGTACTTGTGGAGGAGCTCCGACATCGCTTCGAGTGTGCTCTTGTCGCATGTGTACTCCGCATGAAGTCCCATAAGGAATCCCGTGAGCGGGTTCCTTCCGTTAAGCTCGTTGAACCTCTTCTCAACGATGTCGATGGGGCCGCTGAACTTGTTGAAGCCGGATACCATCTGGCAGCGCATGCCGAACTGTTCTGCCGCTTCGGCTGTCGTCTCGGGTGTGAGGTACATGTCCGCGCACGCGGTAACACCGGATGTGAGATACTCGAGGAACGCCAGCTTCGAAAGCCAGAAGATGTCCTCGCCCGTCATCTTGTCCTCGCGTGGAAAGATCTCGTTGAAGAGCCAGTCCTGAAGATTCAGGTCGTCCGCAAGCGAGCGGAATGCCGTCATGCCGGAGTGCGTGTGCGCGTTCTTAAAGCCCGGCAGGAGGACGTTGCCCTCGCAGTCGATCTCCTCGTCAAATGTTCCGGGCTTCGCGGGACCCACGTATGTGATCTTGTTGCCGTCAATGTGGATGTCGCCCTCGATGATCCGGTCATCTCCGAGCATAGTGATTATTCTTGCATTATAAAGTCGTGTTTTCATTTAGAATCTCCTTGCATTCGATTCTATCGAATGCGTTTCCTTGTCGCATTCTTCAACGCAGTACCGGTTTTCTCTTTGCATTCGATAAAATCGAATGCGCTTCCTTGTCGATATTTCACGGTATACATTATACACTTATTCCCCTGAAACTCAAATGCAATCCCTTTATTTCCGCTCTCTCGCTTAAGGGATTGCATTCGAATACTTATCATCAATGGTCTCGACGTCGGTACAAGGGAACAATAGTTTTGTTAACCGCGAAATTCATTCCGTTTCCTGAATATTTCAGCAATGCCTTTGAAATTGCTTTCCGAAATTATTCATATAGATACCATACTCCTCATTCGGCACAAAAATGAAGGCCTGATGTGCGTTCTTTTTTTCCTTTATCAAGCAGTTAAGGTAGTTCCCGCCACAAAGTACCCGGAAACGGTGATGCTTAAACAGGATGATAAGCGGAATATCGACCGATGATCTCTCATACTCTGTATCTGTGGCCGAATCTGTCTCTTCGATCAGGCGAAGTGGGATCTTTACAAGTTCGGATAAGAAATAATGCGAAATATCAGGCATTTTGACCTTCGCATTTTCAAGGTATATCCTGACCCACTCTTCTCCAAGTCCCGCATTGGAATACTGCTCGGCAGAATACACAGACGGGGAATACTCCGGAAGATCTATCTTCTTACCGTATACGATCTTTTTGATCGATTCCGGAGAAAGGAAGAATTCCTCCGAAAGTTCCATGATCGACGCTCCAGCCGAATATCTGCCACATATGGCTGTATTTCTTTTGTTTAGTTTATCCCGATATCCGGATGCTTCTCCCCAGCCCTTTGTTTTAGTTCGCTTTGGTATGTAGATTGCTTTTCCTTCCGCATATTTCTGAACCTCTTCCAAAAGGCTTGCAGGGAGAATATCCTTGGCATTTTCATATTGCATAGTTACTCCGTCAGTTTGCTCATACGCTCTTCAAGTTCATTTATGGATCTTGTGATGGATTCACAGGATTCAAGATCGTCAATGGATGCATGCCACATAAGTGTGTGGATTCCCTTGAAATATGCCATGCATAAAAAACGTTCTTTAAAGCTTTCGATTATGATGTTCTTTTTCTTTGCATAAGCATACAGCTTTTCAGGCACCAGAAGATATGGTTTGTTAAGATCCATAATTGCGAAGTCCATCATAAAGTCCATGATCCCGGCTCTTCCCCAGTCTGCGCAATAAGTCTTGCCCGCATCGTCCACGATCATATTGACAAAGAAAGTATTGTTGTTTGCAAGAAATCTCTGTCCTTCACAGAACGGTGCATACTGTATGGCCTTGGCAAATATCCTGTCGAAATAGTCCTTCTTCAGGAATGTGGTTTCAAACATCTTAGTCCAGTTGTGCCAATAACCCTCCTGATTCTCATTAAATGTCTCCCGGATGAACTCTTCAAGCGAAGTATACGGAGCCTTATTATCTTCAGCGAACTCCCCGTATCCGGTCACGTCAGAAACATCGGTGGATGCGATTTCAAAGATCATATCAAAAAAACTCTCATATCCTTTTTCAAACTCTTCCACCGTCAGTTCATTTGCACATCTGCCTTTGGGACTCATATCTATGCGATCGCCCGTAAGGTTTCTGATAAAAATATCTCTGTTCATGATTAGTATCCTTTCGTAATTGCATTTGTCATTGTGTAGAATTTTGTATCAGCGCCTTTACAAAAAGAATACTATCAGATGCCCCGACATCATCATATAGTAAGAACGATTATAACAAAATAATACCTATAATTGTTCAAGTATACAACAGACCTCGACGTCGTTTGCAGTGGGCAAAAACTCACAATGCCGTAAGCTGCTCTACTCCGGACTCAGACTGATCTACCTCGGGATTTCGGTTTGTCATAACAACAGAAATCTCTCCTGTCACGAAATTCATTTTTAGCATGCTCTGTCCGTTTTCTCCCCAGCCCTGCGACACCATCGTGTCATTGCCTCGCAGGAACAAACCAAGGCCAACCCACGAAAAATTTTCCGTCGGCTTAATCATCTCCCGGGCAGATTCCCTGCTCAAAAACGAGTTCCTGCCATTTACCGCCTCAGTGAATTCTTTTGCAATCATCATCAGTTCATAAGGCGTACTCCATAAGCCTGAAGCGGCAAGGTCCGGAATCTGCGGGTATTTACCGGGGATTAATACACCTTCACCGTCATATCCTGCAGCCATATTCCGTTCTTTTTCCCGAAGTTCCATAGTCTTAAGTGAAGCAAAGAACGTCTTCTTAAGTCCTAACTGCGAAAAAACATATTTGGTAACGACTTCTTCAAAGTCGGCTTGCATAAGCTCCTGAATCATCAATTGCAGCACACAATAGCCCGCATCGCTGTATTCAAATTCTGTTCCGGGCTGTTTTTCCGATGCGGCGCGTCGCTTATTATATGGAGTTCTGCCCTCCAAAACATCCAATACACTGACCTGAGGGTCGTTACGGCGAAGCCCGTAAAAAGAATCTTCCCCATCAACTATCCCGGAGGTATGATTAAGAATCGATCTTATGGTTGCGTTGCTTTCTTTTCCGTCAGAAGCAAGCAGCTTCCACTGATGAAGATAGCGGTTGACAGGTTCGTCGATATTGCAAAGCTCCTGTTCCTGAAGCTTCATCACGGTTATGGCAGTAACAAACTTTGATATCGAACAGGCCGGAAAAGCAGTGTCGCCATCCACCGGAATACCGCTTTCTTTGTCGGCAACCCCGTCATATTTTAAAATTTCTCTTCCCGCTGCATCCCTGTAAGCACAGCTCACCCCCGGGAAGCGTTCAAATATTTGTCTCTCAGAGTTTTCGGACTCATGATTCATATAGTTTTTAAGCGCTATATATTCCCGCTGATATGAGCCTCTTTTTTCCTCGCTTATGTCCGTGTATGATTCGTGTTTTGAGAACAGTTCGATTGCATCCTGCAACGGAATCCATTCCGGCTGTACTCCGCGCTGCTTTTCAACATCGGTAAGTCTCATCTGCCCTTTTCCGGTTACTTCGCAGACAAAGAAATACCCCGTATAACGGTATTCTTCGTAATATTCGTGCATCGTCAAAAACTGCTCTGTCAAGCGCACAATAAGGCCCGTTTCTTCTTCGACCTCGCGAATCACGCAGTCCGCAGGACTTTCTCCTTGTTCAATTCCTCCACCCGGAAGCAGCCACCAACCGGAGTTTGATTCATGCGTAAGAAGAATCTTTCCGTCATGTATGATGATCGCTCTGCTGCCTTCGCGTGTCTTTGTATAATTATCAAACCGGTTCGCTCCCAGAATATCTACCGTCTTCATAGCCTTCTCCTCCTTCCGCCTAGACATACGCTTCCTCTCGGATCTTCCTCATTCTCGACCACACATTATCACCATAATTACTGAGCATGACTGTGATCATCCCGTTATTAGGATTATATTCGGAGATTGCACTCACTCCGTCATCAATTCCCTGCATATACACATAGTCCTGTCCATCCGGATTGTCGATGATCCATACTCCGTATCCATAGTATCCCTCTTCAGGATCTTTCCCATCACCACTTTGTTTGGAAAACATCGCCGATACCATTTTCTCAGAAAGCAGCTTATGCCCGATCAGTCCTTTCCAGAACTTTACAATGTCCTCTACCGTAACAAATGCTCCTCCGTCACCGGTACCTTTGGCACCAACGGAATAAATATTTGTGCGATAATCTTTTGTATCAGGACAATAGATATAGCTGTTTGCACATTTTGCCGGCAGTTTATCAAATTCGAAGTATCCAGTAGAATCCATACCACACGGATCGAAAACATTTCTTTTCAGATATATGTCGAAATCTAAGCCCGTGATCTTTTCTATGATCATAGCGAGCAGTACATACCCGGAATTATTATATTGAAATCTCTCACCCTTCGGATACATCATGGGTTCATCTATAAACAACGGGAGCATGTCCTTATTATGTCTTATCCTGTAATTAGGATAATCTGTCCAAAGAGCCTCATAATCATCCATGACTGACTCATCGAAATAATCCGGAACACCTGATGTATGATTCAACAGCTGTTCTACCGTAACACCCGGATCAATGCTTTTCAAATTGATATCAAGGATATCCCCCAGAGTATCTTCAAATTTTAGTTTTCCGGCTTCGATCAGCTGAAGGATTCCCACGGCAACAAATGTTTTACCCATGGATGCAGTTGCAAATCTTGTTTTAAGAGTATTCAGTATCTCATTCGCCAGATCCGCAAATCCTCCGCTGAATTTCAAGAGAACATCTTCATTTTGAATGATATACGCATTTCCTCTGAAATCATTATCCATCTCTATTTTCATAACCAGTCTCCCTTTAATAGACAGTTACCCTATCCCTTATTTCCATGCTTTTCTTTGCGATGAACTTCTTCCAATTCAATCATAGCCTCGACATACGCTTCCCTAACATCCTTTGCCAACAAGTACACCTTGTCTCCAATGATTATTCTGGTATTAAATAAATCGATCTTATTCATGAAGTTTTCCTGATTTCTCAGCCAGCTGTTTATCTTCCTTTTGTACCCTCCGCTCCAGTTTTCTTATGTCCTCAGAAGGCGGTAGATTTTCAGGTTTGATTCCTCTCTGTCCTAGCATATCTCTAACCGAAGTATTATTATCAACGTGTTCTTCCGTAATGGCCGACTCTCCCTGCAAATCCTTTTCTTCAACATTATAGTTTGTCATCTCTGTTGCAAGGTTTTTTGCTGCAATTGTAAGTGTTGGCAAGAAATCGGCAAGCGGTCGTGAATCCTTAACTCCCAGCCGTTCTTTCATTTCTTTGGTAGTAAACCCTCCGAATAAAGCTTGATCACCTTTAGAACGTATTCTTGCAAATCCGGCATCATCCACGCCTCTCTCATAGATATTTTGAGATAATCTCTTCTCTGATTCTCTAAGTTTGCCACGTACTTCCGTTCTTTCTATATATGCTATTCTTTCTTCAATTAGTTCTTGCTTTCTTGTCTGCACCGCAAAATAACTCTGTGCAAATGCAATCTGTTCCTTTCGCGGATCTCCATTTTCAGCTATGAGATAGCAGGCATAACGGGTAAGCATATAGTCATCTACTTCTCGATTACCACCCTTACCGATCTTTATCATTTTGCTGACGTCAGCAAAATGATCTGATACGGCTATCCCATTGTTTTCACATGAGATTTTTGCTTTTTCTATAGTTTTCTCAAAGTTCCTCCACTGAACATAATCAAGAAGTTCCATTAACTCACGAGCATACCAAAACTCTACACCATTTTGTTCATGCCTGATATCATCAAATCTTTTCTTATAATCTGCTATGGCTTTCTTTTCCATACGAATCCCCCTATATTTCAGGCTTTTCTATTACACAGACCTTCATAAGCGGTTCCGTTCCACCCTGATATGGTTCTGACGCTCTCACATCATAAAGATTCCTGTCAATATTGTCTGAAATATTATATTGAAGATGCCTGAGAACGTGCCAGATATCAATAAGATTCTGACATATGTCTCCTTCCTTGACAATTACCATTGGTAATATTATAATGTTACCAATGGTAATTGTCAAGGAGGCCCCCTATGAAAGAATTATCCAATACTCTTATTCCTGAACGCCTTAAATCCGCGAGAGAACAACTTAACCTTTCCAAAGCAGAAGCTGCAAGACGAATTGGATTAACCGCTGCATCATATGTTAGATATGAGGCCGGTGACAGAAGTCCTTCTTCGCAGGTTTTAACATCAATAGCAGAAAAGCTAAATACTTCTGTTGCCTATTTATCAGGAAACACAGATGATATTTCTTCGGACATAATCAGCATCTGTAAAGCCAATAATCCTATATTATTTGAACTCATAACAGATGCTCAAAGTGCAGATAATGCAACTATACAGAGGCTTCTCAGCTATTACCACCAGCTCACAAATAGCGATTAGTATGTGCTATCTTGCTTCATCTCCGCGTCCTTAATCTTATAATACTCTTCCATATCCACCCTAAACGGAATATAATCCTTTGCATTTCAAAGTCGCTCAAGCAAACAACAGGTCTCCACATGAACCGTCTGCGGGAACATGTCTACAGGCATGACTCTTCTGAGGGTATAGCCACCCTTTCGGAGGATCTTGATGTCGCGGGCGAGGGTTGCGGGATCGCACGAAACGTAGATGATGCTGTGCGGCGACATCCTGACGAGGCAGTCGAGGAGTTTCGGGTCGCAGCCCTTACGAGGCGGGTCGACAACCACGATATCCGCGCCGTACGAAGGGTCCTTGGCATACATTTCGGGGACGACTTCCTCAGCGGGTCCGCAGAAGAATTTCGCGTTAGTGATACCGTTCTCCCGGGCATTTTGGCGGGCGTCACGCACCGCTGCCTCGATGATCTCGACCCCGTAGACTTTCTTGGCAACCGAGCAGAGCGCAAGGCTTATGGACCCCGTTCCGCAGTACATGTCCCAGATCACGGGCTTATTATCACGGTCTGATATCCCCGAACCATTTCGTTTTTCTGTCTCCGAGTCATTACTGTTTTCGGCATGACCGGCGCTCACGCTTATGCTGTCTCTTACCAGCTCCTCCACCTTCGAGTAAAGGACGCGTGTCTGGAGAGGATTGACCTGGAAGAAGGAAAGCGGCGAGATACGGTAGCTGATCTGCCCGATCCTGTCAACGATATGGTCACTTCCCCGGATGTGCCTGATCCTGTCCGTCATGATGACGTTTGTTATCTCACGGTTGACGCAAAGCGACACGGACTCAAGCTTCATGTTGTGCCTGTCGCAGGCTTCGGAGAGAAGCTTCACAAGCAGTTCCCTCCCGGGCACATCCTCAGCACACACCACAAGACAGACCATGACCTGCTTTGTGACATGACCGGTACGTATCAGAACGTGTCTTACAATTCCGCTCTGATTTATTACCATCCTGTCCGATCCCGAGTCTGTTACAGACTCCGAACCACGCTTTTTACCTCTTCCGCCTTTTCCGGTTCTTCTCTGTGTTTCCTCTGCCACGGCTGCTTCTTCATACGGCGGAACACCCGCCTCGTCCATGTATTCAAGCACCGCGTCCATGATGCTTCCCGCTACGGGATGCGAAAGTGCGCACTCCTTACAGGGGATTATGTCATGTGAGTGATTGCGGTAGAAGCCCGCCACGGTCTTACCCGACTTATCTCTTCCGACGGGGTATTGCGATTTGTTACGATACCCGAAGGGTTCCGCCGCACCGACAGCGAAATCCATCCGTGCAGTTTCTCCGGTTACAGGGTCCCTTAATGTATATCCGCGTGTTTCTCCTTGAGACTGTTCCTCCACACCCTTCGGCGAGCTTCCCTCTGTGCTCGTCAGATCTTCTTTTACCGGATCAAAATCAACTTGCAGCCCTCCTATCCTTGTGAGGCAGTTTAGGACCTTGTCGGTCTTGAACTTAAGCTGCGCTTCGTAGTTTACATGCTGAAGCTGGCAGCCTCCGCAGAGCGCTGCGACCTTGCATCGAGGCTCGGTGCGGTCAGGCGAAGGGGTGATGAGCTCAACAAGGCGCGCGTAGCCGTAGGTTTTCTTGAGCTTCATGACACCTGCTTTCACGCGGTCGCCCGGGATCGCTCCCACGACAAAGAAGGCCATCCCGTCAAAATGACCGATGCCCTCTCCTTCACTTCCGATATCAGTAATATCCAGTTCAATTATGTCGTTCTTTTGCAGCATAATACTCTCTTTTTGTGCAGTCGTGCAAATACGTTTTCCCGCAGAAATCATCGCCGTGTTCCGGGATCTCAGATCCCGAGCCATGCCTTGATCTCATCGAGGCGTTCGAGAGCGACCTTGCGGCCGATCTCATATACGCGGTCAAGCTCATCGGGATCATGTTCCACACTCCCGATATTTAATGCTTCGGGCGGACGAATGACCAACAGATCTCCCGAGAGCTCACGCTCTCTGATATAGGCGGTTGTCCTGTTATACCTCAAATGTCTCGTTGCGACAGACTTGATGAGCTGAGGGAATTTTCTGTATACAACTCTGATGAGTCCGAGGAATCTGTTCTTCTTTTTTTCGTAATCAAGCGGCTGGGTGAGGATTGCGATATTTCGGTCATATCCGCGTCTCTCGAGAAATTTCACGGGGATCGAATCGGCCATACCTCCGTCAAGAAGCTTTCTGTCTCCTATCTCGACGATCTTCGAAGCAAGAGGCATCGATGCCGATGCTCTCATCCACTGTATGTCTTCCTCCCCGCCGTCCTTACATTTGTGATAAACCGGTCTTCCCGTCTCGACGTCCGTAGCTACTATATAAAACTCCATGGGATCTGCGGCAAACGTCTCTCTGTCAAAAACGTCCAGCCTGTCGGGGATCTCACGGTAGCAGAATTCGGCACCGTACACGTCTCCCGTCCTTATGAAATTTCTCATGCTCGCATATCTTTTATCTTTGCAGAACATCTTGTTGTATCTGAGAGCTCTGCCTTTTTGTTTTGATTTCAGGTTACAGCCGAAAACCGCTCCCGCGGATACTCCGACAGCTCCGTCGAAAGTGATCCCGTTTTCAAGGAAGACATCGATGATACCGCACGAAAACATGCCTCTCATCGATCCGCCCTCAAGGATCAATCCTTTTTTCGCTTTTACTGAGGATGAATTAGTGTTCATATGTCAGTTGTCCTTCTGATATTGGATTCAAAACTTCTGTTGAAGCCGAGCCACATAGTCTTTCCGTCCGATGCGTCGATGGCCTCTTTGAATGTTTCAAGTTTCGCATCTAGATTGTCCGCAAAATGAAGTGCCATAGCCTCCATAATAGCAGGGATCTTGGGCGAACCGTACTCATATTTTCCGTGGTGTGCCAGTATGCAGTGCTTGATCTCGGCCGCAAGTGTGGGCGGGAACCCTTCGATCCTGGCGATCCTTTCCGAAACGATCTGCGTTCCGATAATGATATGACCGAGAAGATTTCCTTCATCCGTATATTCATTCATCGGGAAGTCCGAGAGTTCTTCGATCTTTCCGATATCATGACAAAGTGCCGCCGTTATGAGAAGATCCCTCTTAAGCATGGGGTAGCACTTACAATAGCAATGGCATACCCTTGTCACGGAGAGCGTGTGCTCAAGAAGTCCGCCTACAAATCCGTGGTGCATCGATTTTGCCGCCGAATGCTTACAAAAGGCCTTCGAAAATTCCTTGTCATTGATGAACAGATCCTCAAGAAGTGCCTTGCAATGGGGCTCCTTTACCGAATCGATGTATTTCATCAACTCCTGTTTCATTTCCTCGGGATCATACTGACTGCAGGGAACATAATCCGATGGATCGTATTCTCCCTCGCCCGCTTTCCGGACCCTCGTTATGTTAAGCTGCGGCTTGTCCTGAAAAATTACCACCTTTGCTTCTATAGCAATAAACTGCATGGCCTCGAATTCTTCGATGGCAGCGTTTATGTCCCAGACCTTACCGTCTGCCGTTCCTGTCTTGTCCTGCAGCGTGAGTGCGAGATAGTTCTTTCCGACCTTACTCTGAAGTGTGCGAACCTCCTTGCAAAGATAGATCTCCCGAATATTGTCGCCTTCACGAATATCTGATAAAAACCTCATAAATATCCTCTGTTTCTAATGTTCGTCGGATAACATAATCCACATAACCCATATTAACCTATTTTGACATGAACCGTCAACTCGTCTCTCACTCCGTAATGAGCTCGATCGTCACCGTATTAATGGGTTCGTCTCTTAAGCTTCCCCTGTAATACTTCGTAGTTATAAGCGCACGGTCCGATCCGCCGATGAGATACGACATCATCTCTTTCACGCTGTTTATGGGTGTTCCGTCCATTTCGGTGATGACATCACCTTTCCTCAGTCCGGCATTTGCCGCAGGAGACGACGCCACAACCTCGTTGATATAGATACCGTTCTCAAGTCCCATGGATTTAAGGACGTCGGCGGGTATATCCTCGGCCCTGATACCGGGACGTACGGGATTTTTGCCGTTAAGAAGGGCTATAAGGATGTCGCGTATGCTGTTTATGGCCACGCACGTGGTGATCCTGTCCTCCTCGTTCGCTTCCGCATAATGGGATATGATCCCTATCATCTCTCCCGACATATTTACAATGACTGCATCCGAACCCGAATGGTACGGAAGCCCCGTCGTAAACACATCGAGCACGCCGTCCTGTACATAAGATATCCTGCCCGTTGAAGATACGAAGCTGTATGCCATAGAGCCGGAATAACCGTCGGGCATACCCGCTGCCATGATCGAATCTCCGACAGCGACGGAAGATGAATCACCGATGCATATGCATCGAAGCGATGCTTTTTCCTGCGGTGTGATCTTATCGAGTTCGACAGCGACTATGGCAAGATCGAGAACGGGATCGTTGATGAACACGCTGCCTTCAACATTGTGGCCGTCCGGAAGGATGACTTCTATCCTGTCCGCCGTTTCTGTCTTGGCATTTGATGTCATAACGAGAAGCTCGACACCGTTTTCTCCGAGGATGACTCCCGTTCCGTCCACGTGTGTTTCGATATTTTCGTCAAGCCAGTTGATACCGCTGCTGAACGATCTTACGGTAACAATACTCTCGGAGGTTGAAGAATAGAGTTCCTTGAGGCCTCCGACTATTCCGTTATAATCATCCATCGGGGTGGTTGCGGCTGCTTCCTGCCCCTCGGGATCGTCTCCCTTTTCTTCGGGAGTCGGTGTCAGCGGAACAACAGTCTGTCCGCCTTCATGACCCGGATCCGCGGCTTCCCCTCCGGAACCATCCGGCTGTCCCGTCGTTTGAGGCGGTATCTCCTCGGGCGTGGGCGAAGGCGTCGGCGAGAGCATCGCGGGCGTCATCACCGGTTCGATCGAAGGCGACGGTTCGTTGACAACGGACGGACTGATCCTTCCCTCGTCAGGTCCCACGGAAAGGCTGACAACATTCCTCGAAGGACTGTCAACCGGCGCGGTCGTCGGTTTGTCTTCCACTCCGAGCATCTTTTTGACCGGTTCCTCGGATACCTCAAAGACGATCCTCGAAACAAATCCGATGATCAGCGCGGCAATAAGTGCCAACCCGCACACCTCGAGAACCTTCTTGATCTTCCTTCTGGTCTTGGGTTTGATCTTTTCGGTGATAAAACTCTTTTCCTGATCCTGATTCTTATCGATATTGTTGTTATCCATGCTCTTTCCCCTAAACTGCTCATCAACCCGAAATAGGCAGTGTAAAAGTGAATTCGGTACCTACTCCCTCGGTACTTATAACATTGATATTCTCATCGTGGGCCGCAATGATCTCTTTTACGATCGATAAGCCCAGCCCGGTTCCTTTTTTGTCTTTACCTCTCGAGGAATCCTGCTTATAAAACCGTTCCCAGATTCGTTTTATGTTCTCCCTGCTGATCCCCTCTCCGTGATCTCTGACATGAATGAACGCCTTTGTACCCTTTTCTTCCGTTTCTATCTCTATGACCGATTGAGGTCTTGAGAATTTGATCGCATTGTCGATCAGATTATAAAGGACCTGCTGGATCCTGCCGAGGTCCGCATCGACAAATGTACTCTTCGAAGCGAACGAAAGCTCAATGCTGATCTTCTTTTTCAGACACGTGACTTCAAAGGAGGCCGCCGTGTTCTTGATCGATTCGTTTATATCAAAGCTCGTGACGTCGAGCATCAGGCCGCGAGCATCGATCTTGTTCAGATCAAGAAGATCGGAAGTCAGCTTCGAAAGCCTGTCGGTCTCGAAGAGGATGACATCGAGGTACTTGTTTCTTGCCTCCTCGGGAACCGTTCCGTCTTTGATGGCCTCCGCATATCCTTTTATGGAAGTGAGCGGCGACCTGAAATCATGCGAAACATTTGCGACAAATTTCTTTTGATAATCATCAACCTGCTTTATCTGACTGACCATGTAGTTGATCGCCTCGGTCAGGTCGTTGTATTCGTCATGCGTCTTGCACTTGAGCGTATAGGAATAATTCCCTTTCGCGTATTCGAGGGCCGCCTTTCGTATCTTTCTCGTGGGATAAGCGGCTATGATGTATATGACGAAGTACGATATCGCCATGAACACGCATATGATCAGCAATTCGAGGTTTATCGTGTTCATGCGGTCCGTGACCGCCTGCCGTATCTCTCTGTCGGGCACCAGAACACACACATATGCTTTTACGGAGTAGTTGTACATGACGGGTGCCGTAACGGCGAGCATCTTCTCGTCGAGTATGTCATCGATCATGACGTTGTCATGGATCGTGTTGTAGACAAATTCCGGGTCGATCATTCCGAGATCTATGACAGTCGAACTTTGCGAGTCGACGACCACCTTGTTCTTGCTGTTTATGATCCAGATCCTCTGCCCGATTATGTCTCCGAGCATCCTGACCTGATCGCGCATCTGGCGGAGCGTATATTTTGAATCATAAAACTTGACGATATATCCGTCCGCAAGTCCTGTGGCACATTCCGAAAGTTCACTTTTGCGGTCCTCAAATATCCTGTTACTCACCGCATCTTCCAGAAATGTATTGGCGCACAGGAAGAGCACGAAAACCGTCAATGTATAGCATATGATGATTTTTACCGGTATCTTCATAGAAATCCCCGTTTCTTACATGACTTCCGCTCAAATGCCTGACTGCCGCGGGATCATCTCCCGACTTCAAATTTGTAACCCACGCCCCAGACCGTGGAGATCCTCCACTCCCCGGCATCGGGAAGCTTTTCCCTGAGCCTTTTGATATGGACGTCAACCGTTCTCGTATCGCCGATGTATTCGTAGCCCCAGATCTGCTCAAGCAACTGCTCTCTCGTAAACACGCGGTTGGGCGATGTTGCGAGGAAATAAAGCAGTTCGAGCTCCTTCGGCGGCATATCGACGGCCGCGCCTTTATACCTGCATGTATAATCCGAAAGGCTTACCGTAAGATCCGTATACGAAACCGACTGCTTGTCGCCTTCATTTTTCCCGGGCAACCCGAATCCCACGGGATTACGCCTGAGGACCGCCTTGACCCTCGCCACAAGCTCCTTGGAATCAAAAGGTTTTACCATATAATCGTCCGATCCGATCTCAAGGCCGAGGACCCTGTCAAAAGTCTCTCCCTTGGCGGAAAGCATGATTATGGGCACGGCCGAGGTCTGCCTTATCCTTCTGCACACCTCGTATCCGTCGATCCCGGGAAGCATTATATCAAGGATGATCAGGTCGGGACCAAATTGCGCGAACATGCTTATCGCTTCCTCTCCGTCCGATGCGATGGCCGTTTCGTAACGTTCCTTCGTAAGGTACAGAGAGATCAGCTCAGCGATGTTGTTGTCATCATCCACGATCAGGATCTTCTTTGCATTCTCCATAGATTACCTCTTAAATTCTACAATCGTTACTCCCCTGTCACCCTCATGGAACGTGCCGAACCGATACGATTCAACGTATCTGAGTCTCTTTAAGAGACCGTGCACGGCATCTTTGAGGGCTCCGGTACCTCTTCCGTGAATTACGGATACATTCTGAAGACCGGCAAGATAAGCGTCGTCGAGATATTTCTCGACAACGGGCAGCGCCTCGTCGACCCTCATTCCTATAACATTGACAGACATTCCGACGTCATATGCTTTCCGGATCTTGATTGCCCCGACTCCCGTCTTTTCCTTCTTTTCGGGCTCGGAAACGGTTTCTGCGGCTTCGAGATCACTTATATTGACCGTCGTACGCATTGCTCCCATCGAAACGGTAACATCTCCCTTTCTGTCGGGGAGAGCGGCGATCTTTCCGTCAACATTGAGCGAAACTATATGCACGCTGTCGCCGATCTTCAGACTCGCGGGATCGGTGATCGGTGTTCCGGGTTTCTTCGACAGATTCTTCTTCTTTCTGCCCGCACCCGAAAGCTTGTCGCGAAGAGCGCCGCGCTCTTCCTCGAGCTCTCTCATGTTACCGCCGGATGCGGCAAGCTTGTTGATCTTTCTGATCGTGGCATCGGCAAATTCCTTGGCGTCTCTCAGGATCCTTTCGGCTTCCTCACGGGCGTTTTCGATCATCCTCTCTCTCGTGGCGTCAAGCTTCTCGTTTTTCTGTTCGAGTCGCTCCCTGAGCCTTTCGGCCTCTCCGAGCGCTTCGGATGCCTTTTCGTTCTTCTGTTCATATTCGAGACGACTCGCCGAAAGACCTTCAATAACGTCATCGAGGCTTTTCTCCTTCTGGGTCATATACCCGCGGGCTCTCGTGATCAGTTCTTCGGGAAGTCCGAGTTTTCCGGAGATCGCGAACGCGTTACTTCTTCCGGGAACTCCGATAAGCAATTTATATGTGGGCGAAAGCGTTGCCACATCAAATTCACAGCATGCATTGCATACGCCTTTGGTTGTGAGCGCATATGCCTTAAGCTCGGCATAATGCGTCGTGGCCATAACGTGGATCCCCCTCTCGTGCAGATCCGAGAGTATCGCTCTTGCAAGCGCCGCGCCTTCGGTGGGATCGGTTCCGGCACCGAGCTCGTCGAAGAGCACAAGCGAACCTTCGTCCGCCTCCTTAAGGATAGAGACGGTATTTGTCATATGCGAAGAAAATGTCGAAAGACTTTGCTCTATGCTCTGCTCATCGCCGATATCGGCAAATACATTGTCAAAAACGGACAGCTTTGATCCGTCAAACGCGGGGATGTGAAGTCCGGACTGCCCCATAAGCGTAAAGAGGCCGACCGTTTTGAGGGATACCGTCTTGCCGCCCGTGTTGGGTCCCGTGATCACGAGCATTGTGAATTCTCCGCCGAGTCGGATGTCTATCGGGACAACTTTCGCGGGGTCGATAAGGGGATGGCGGCCTTTTCTGATGTCGATCACGCCCTCCGTGTTGAATACGGGGCGCGATGCTTTCATACTCTTTGCGAGCATCGCACGCGCAAAGATCACGTCAAAGGCGGTAACCGTCTCCATATCGTATTCAAGCGCGGGAATATGCGGAACAAGCATCTCGGAGAGCGATTTTAAGACTTTTTTGATCTCCTCCTGCTCTTTTCCGGCAAGTTCTCTGAGTTCGTTGTTGAGCGTTACGACCGCGAGAGGCTCAATGAATGTTGTGGATCCCTTGGAGCTTTGGTCGTGAACCATGCCGGGGAAACGGTTTTTGTATTCGCTCTTGACGGGAATACAGTACCTGCCGTCCCTCATGGTGATTATATTGTCCTGAAGATACGACTTATTGTCCGAGGAGCTTACGATGCTCGCGAGCTGGTCGCGTATCTTTTCGTTTGTAAGGCGAATGCTGCGTCTGACGTTTTTAAGGCCGGGCGAAGCATCGTCGGCGATCTCCTCTTCGGAGATTATGCATCTTTCGATCTCGTTTGCCGCTCCCGTGAGCGGTTCAAGCATACGGAAACGCTCCGAAAGCGAATCGTTTCTCTCTTCTCCCGCCCCATAATCGCGGATCTTTTTTACCGCCGTAAGAAGCGAACTCACATGCAGCAGTTCTCCCGCCGAAAGTCCCGCTTCCATATCAAGTCTTTTTACAGATGCCCGGATATCATGGATCCCGGAAAAAGAAAGGCTCCCGTGGGCATAGATCCGTGAGAGCGCGTCCTGCGTCTCTTCCTGCAGACGCTCAATCTCATCGAGATCGGTGAGAGGCATGGTCTCTCTGCATCTTTCTTTGCCGCACGCGGAACCCGCACAATTCGACAATCTTTCGATCATCTTGTGATATTCAAGTGTTCTTAGTGTTTTTTCTTTCATTGTTCTTTATCGCCGGGCCAGCACAGATGATGCAGATGTCCGACCGGATTTAGGCCCGTAAAGTTATTCTGTCTGAGTGCTTCATACAGAACCACCGCCACCGAATTACCGAGATTCAGGGATCTTATATCCCCGAGCATCGGTATCCTGATACAGCTGTCGGGGTGAGCGACCAGGATCTCTTCCGGGATACCCTTGCTCTCCTTGCCGAACATTATATAATCATCGGGACCAAACGAGGCTTCCGTGTACATCTTCTGCCCTTTGGTTGTTGCATAGTGCATCACCGCACCGCCGTTTTTGTTGCAAAAATCTTCGTAGTTCTCATAAACATGCAGGTCGATCAGCTTCCAGTAATCCATTCCGGCCCTTCTCAGATGCTTCTCGTCAAGTTCGAAGCCGAGGGGCTTGATAAGATGAAGCGAGCTGCCGGTCGCCACGCATGTTCTTCCGATATTACCGGTATTTGCGGGTATCTCGGGTTCAAGTAAAACTATGTTCATTTCTCAATCGTCACCCTTGATCGCAATGTTGATATCAAATAATCTCGCGCCGTCCTTGAGGATCGGGATCTTGATATTTGCCGCATAATTGGCGTTAAATACCACATTTCCGGTACATATCGTGGGAGGAGTGATGTCAATGGCCTTTCCCGCTACGGAATAAAGTGTCGCGGAATTGCCGAGGATCATGTTGCAAAGCTCGCAAATGGCACTCTGGGCGAGCTCGTCAAGCGACTCCACAGGCATCATGCACATGGCCGAAGCGATCTCTTTTCCTCCGTCAACCGGGAAATCGATGATGGCCTGTCCCTTCATCTCACCGGTGATACCCATAAGGATCAGAAATTCATCATCCGTGAAGCTTGCCGTTGCAAGCGAGGGCTTACCTATTGAAACATCAAGACGGCATGCGTCTCTGACTACCGTAACGGTAGCTTTAAGGATCGGGTTGATATAATCAACGTTGATAGTAGCTGCCACGTGAATCCTCCTTGTCCGTTTATGAATCTGGTTGTCATTGTCTGTGCGCGTTCACGAATCTTTCGATCCTCTCGAGAGCCTTCTTCAAGTTATCAATGGAATATGCGTAGGAGATGCGAAGGAAGCCTTCTCCGCAATCACCGAACGCGGTCCCGGGTACAACTGCGACCTTTTCCTCCATGAGGAGCTTCGTCGCGAACTCTTCGCTTGTCATTCCGAGGCTCTTGATGCAGGGGAACACGTAGAAAGCTCCCCTTGCCTCAAAGCACGAAAGACCCATACGTCTGAACTCATGGAGCAGGAAACGACGTCTTCCGTCATATGCCTCACACATCATCTCAACATCGGGGTCGCCGTTAACGAGCGCCTCTATAGCAGCGTACTGCGAAGTTGAGGGGGCGCACATGATGGCGAACTGGTGGAGCTTCAGGATCTGCTTTATGATCACTTCGGGACCTACGGCATAGCCGAGTCTCCAGCCTGTCATGGCATATGCTTTGGAGAAACCGTTTATAACGACGGTCCTCTCCTTCATGCCCGGGAACGAAGCGATCGAAACATGCTTTTCGCCGTATGTGAGTTCCGCATATATCTCATCGGAGATAACGAAGATGTCCTTCTCGATGATAACATCCACTATATCAGCCAGTTCTTCCCGCGACATGACCGAACCCGTAGGGTTGTTGGGGAAGGGAAGGATGAGGATCTTGGTCTTGTCGGTGATGGCGTCAAGAAGCTCCTGCTTTGTGAGCTTAAATTCATCCTCTTCCTTAAGCTCCACGATCACGGGCTTACCGCCTGCCATGATCACACAGGGCTCGTAGGAAACGTAGCTGGGCTGGGGAAGGATAACCTCGTCACCTTCCTCGAGCATTACACGGAGTGCCATATCGATGGCTTCACTTCCTCCGATGGTGACCAAGGTCTCTTTCAATGGGTCGTAATCAAGATCGAACCTTCTCTTAAGGTACCTGCAGATCTCGACTCTGAGTTCCTTAATACCTGCATTGGAGCTGTAATGCGTCTTTCCTTTTTCAAGTGAATAGATGCCTTCCTCCCTGATGTGCCAGGGAGTTTCAAAATCGGGTTCGCCCACGCCGAGTGAGATGGCATCCTTCATCTCGCTTACAACGTCAAAGAATTTTCTTATTCCCGAGGGCTTGATCCCTACGATCTTATTATTTAATGGGTTTCTCATGGTGAAACAATCATCCTCTCATCCTGTTCGTCATTCTGCATGACGATTCCGTTCTCTTTATATCTTTTGAGCACGAAATGGGTGGCCGTGCTGAGTATGGCTTCCATCGGTGCAAGCTTCTCCGAAACGAATCCCGCGACTTCCTTCATACTCTTACCACGGATGATGACCGTAAGGTCAAATCCGCCCGACATGAGATAAACAGTCTCCACTTCATCAAATTTAAAGATACGCTCCGCGATCCTGTCAAAGCCCTGTCCGCGCTGCGGAGTAACCTTGACCTCGATGAGTGCGGTGATCTTGTCAGCCGAAAGCTTGTCCCAATCGATAAGCGTGGGATATCCGCAAATGATCTTATCGATCTCCATCTCGGCAAGCGCCGCCTCAACCTCCGCGCTTGTTGTCCCGAGCATGATCGCCAGCTCCTCGGGTGTGATCCTCGAATTCTTCTCTATGATTCTTAAGATTTTTTCTTTCATGATCTTCCTTCCCCGGTCAGATATGATCTTATCTCACCGTTTAAAATACATCTGTCGTTGTCGTCCGTGATATATCCGATGACTGCACAGTCAACGCCTTTTTCCCCGAGCATTCCGCAGAGCCGGCCGGCGTTGTCGGTCACACAGATCACGCATCCCGTGCTGTCGCTTTTTATGGGATCGCGTCCGTCTGCTTCCGCCATTTCTATCGCGAACTGCCTGACAGGGATATCGTCTCTCCTGACCCTGAGGCCTTTTCCGAGTTCCTCCCCCGTTTTCCAAAGGGCATCCGCGAGCGAACCTTCCGTGATCACGTTCATATATGCGCTCATCCTGAGTGCTTCCATAAGGACATCCTGATCGGCGAATTCAGCCTGCAAAGCAGAAATTCCGCCCACAAGATAAGATGAAGGATAAGCCCCTGCGAGCTCCTCCTTCTTGTCCTGCGCGGTTTTGAGCGCCGCGCTCTCCGCTATCCTTCCGATAAGGACGATATCCATACATTTCCCCCGTCCGTCTCTTGATGTTTTTTACAGAATCCAATATACTGAGATAAACATCAAAGATTCGTAATGGCAATAACAAGCGGTGCCACCATGGCAAGAACGATAACAACGCACACGATGACTACTAAAGTTCTTCTGGTCTTCTTGTTGTAAAAGCTCATTTTGTATCCTTTCATTATCTGATGAGATGCCGGCCGCAGATCGCAAGCCATATGTTTCGAAGCAATCTGTTTACGGAGGCAACCATCATGTTTCTAGGGCTATTTCTCATTTTTCTTATGTGGTTTACCTATGAGAGACTCAAGGCAGACCATAAAAGTTCGTACACAAACGAAGAATTCTGGGAGCGTGAACGCCGCGCCTCTTTCTCCCCTACCGCAAGGATCGACAATCTTCCTTATGTGACTCTCGACGAAAGCGTCATTCCGGATGCGTCATGTGACGACTCCGAAGAGCTTGCGGACGTACTAAAGGAGCTGCGCTCCCTTAAAGGAAAAAACCTGATCGATCTGAGCGAGATGACAAACACGGATCTCAAGATCAAATACGGCACATCAAACTTTACCGCCCTGTCTCAGGCCGATTCCGACTTTGCCCTTCTCGTTTCGGACTGCGAAAAGGCCGCTGACCTTCTCTCCGATGCCGGCCGAACCGCGGAAGCCTACAAACTGCTTGATTATTCCGCCAATCTTTCCGGATACGGCAAGCTTCGTCAAAAGGCTGACGCCTTACACAATTTTATGACAGATCAGGCTTAATGACAAGTTTTTTCTCTTTTTAGGTTTTTCGGACAATAACCTGCGAGGAAGCATTCTTCGCAGCGCGGGGAACGAGCCTTGCAGATCTCGCGTCCGAGCGACATAAATTGTATGTTTATCCTGCTCCAATGATCTTCCGGGAGCCTTTCCATCAATTCATATTCCGCTTTCACGGGATCTTCGGTGTCGGTCAGACCAAGTCTTTTCGACACTCTTTTTACGTGTGTGTCAACCACCACGGAGGGTTGCGAGAAAACATGCGATCTGACAACATTTGCGGTTTTTCTGCCGACCCCGGGCAGTGATACGAGCTCTTCGAGCGACCCGGGAACTTTGCCGCCGAATCTTTCCGTGAGCTGTGCGGCGCATCCCATGATCGACGCCGTCTTTGCCCTGTAGAGTCCGACAGGCCTGATCACTTCCTCTACATCCCGGGGATCCGCATTTGCAAGCTCACGCGGCGACGTAAATCTCTTAAAGAGCACTTTTGTCACTTCGTTCACGCGGTTGTCGGTACACTGGGCACTGAGTATTGTGGCTGTGAGAAGCTGCCACGGCTCGTCGTATTCAAGGAAGCTTTCCGTCCGGGGATAGTGTTCGTCGAGAAGACAAAGGATCTTTGTCAGATCCTTAATATCGTCCTTTTTCTTTTTCATTCACACCTTCCTTTGTTTCCGGGGCGTCCCGTCTTCCCTGCGGTCATTGCTTTCCTCCGGGGAGGAACGACGAAGGAAGATTCTTAAACACAAGAGCACTGAACTTATCCATATGAAGCCCGAGCATTCCGTTCTCAAGTCTGTACATTTCGGCCGAGTACGAATAACCGCAGTCATATGTGATGACCATTCTTACAAGAACGGTCTCGTCCGTAATACCCGTCTCCCATACGGGAATGTTGATGTTTATGTCATAATCGTTATTGTTGACCGCAACGATGAAAACTTCCTCTTCGTTGAAGCGGGCATACGAAATCACGCCCTTCGTTCCCGTAAGATACTTAAAGGAACCCGTCTTTAAAACTCGGTAGGCTTTGTGCATCCCGAGGAGCTGTTTATAAAAATCCATCAGGCTCCTGTCCTCACGGCCCCAGGGGAATGTCCTTCTGTTGTCGGGATCGGTCCATCCGCACACTCCGGCTTCGTCACCGTAATAAACGCAGGGTGCGCCCGGCCAGGTGGCCTGAATGACGATCGCCTCACGCATACAGCAATGCATGATCCCTTCCGATGCTGCAGCGCTGCCGAGGCTCTGAAGTCTGCCCACGCGTCTGTTCGTCCTTGTCATGAACCGCGCGTGGTCATGATTCGAAAGCTGGTTCATGGCCGTCTGAAGCGAAGGTGTATCCATCTTTGCCATGTTGTGACGCATGGTGGCCCAGAACGCGTTGTTGTTGTCAAGGAGCTCGCCTCTGTAGGCGTCGCTGTGTTTATCCATGCCTGTAAGGAACCAGCCGACCGGCTCCATAAAGGCTTCATAATTCATTATCGTGTCCCATTCGTCTCCCAGCAACCAGTTCTCCGAACCCTCGTAGTTCTCGGCTATTATGATCGCCTCGGGATTGGCGGCCTTCACTCTCTTTCTGAATTCCTTCCAGAAGAAGTGATTAAAGGCGGGAGACATCCCAAGGTCGGCCGCGACGTCTAATCTCCAGCCGTCGGCATTGTAGGGCGGTGACACCCATTTTTCGGCCACCCGCATGATATATTCAAAGAGTTCGGGTGAATTCTCATAATTGAGTTTCGGAAGAGTCGGGTGACCCCACCAGCCGTCATATGAATCATTGTTCGGCCAGTCGTCCTTACGGAAGTTGAAAAACGTTCTGTAAGGGCTGTCCTTGCTTACATAGGCTCCTTTTTCATATCCGGGCGTCTTGTCATATATGAGCTGCCGGTCGAGCCACTTATTGAAGGATCCGCAATGATTGAACACGCCGTCGAGGATCACTCTGATCCCCCTGTCATGCGCTTCCTTAACAAATTCGGCGAAGAATTCGTTGCTCGCCTTCAGATTGTCAAGGTCGCAGACTCTCGTGATATAACGCGTCGCATGGGTATTGTCGTTGTCGCCGTCCGCAAGAACCTCCCCCTCGTCTCTCGGGATAACCGTAAAGTGAGGATCTATATGATCGTAATCCTGTGTATCGTATTTATGATTTGATGGCGAAACGAAAAGAGGATTGAAATAGATAGCCTCAACTCCCATGTATTGTAAATGGTCGAATCTCTTCCTTACTCCCGTAAGATCGCCTCCGTAGAAATTACGGATATCTTCCGCTTCGGGGAGCTTGTTCCAATCGATCACTCTCTTTACATGTTTGCCGAGGTATGAATATTCGTCATCCATTACCGAATTGGTGGGATCGCTGTTGCAGAACCTGTCGGTGAATATCTGATACATGACGGCGCCTTTGGCCCAATCGGGCGTTGAAAAGCCCGGCATGATACGGAATCTGTATTCGGGGCGCGCACCTTCCTCGGCTCCGGCCGATGTATAGAAGAAAGCATCGCTTCCGTCATTTATAAGGAAATAATATGTAAAAAGCTCTTCGGGACACGTCATCGAATACTCGAAAAACACGAATCTGTCGCGCACTTCCACGGGCTCGAGACGTTCACCCTCCGAGTCGTTTATAAAAATATACGCTTCGAGACCTTCCGTGGCAGCAGTCCTAAGCCTGAGCCTTAACGTATCTCCCGGCTTTGGCTGCGCCGGTATCCTGTAGCTCTCGGTCCCGTCGCAAAATGCTGCGTGTCTGGTATAATCACTCACGGCGTTCCTCCGTATCCCTATAACTCAATCCGTATTATATTACTAAGACCGCTAAATATCAATATTGCGCTTGTCCGGATCGCCCTTTTCCCTGTTCCTTACATACCTGTCTATGATGTTTATGGCTTCGCCGTTCTCGTCCGCGACATATTCCTGTGTCCTTCCGAAGAAGAGCTGTCTGTGGGCAAGATGAAGAATATGATTGGAATACTTCTGTGCCGCCTTCAGATCATGCGTTACCATGATCACCGCTATTTTCTCTTCCTTGTTTATCCTTGCGATAAGTTCGTATAGTTCCGCCGTTGCCAGGGGGTCGAGTCCCGAAACGGGCTCATCGAGCAGGAGCAGGCTTTTTGTGGCGCAAAGGGCACGCGCAAGAAGTACGCGTTGCTGCTGGCCGCCCGAAAGCTCTTGATAACTTTTCTTCCTTAAATTATATATTCCCATGGCATTCATCTTCTCGAGTGCCAGTTCTTTCTCCGCTGCCGAGTAGAAAGGGCGCAGCCCGAGCCTGTTGCCGCATCCCGAAAGGACCACTTCCTTTACGCTTGCCGGGAAATCCCTCTGAATATCGGTCTGCTGGGGCAGGTATCCGATCTCGTTCATCTTAAAGCCTTCACCGGGAACTATCTTTCCCTTCATCGGTTTGATAAGTCCGAGGAGACCTTTGATGAGCGTACTCTTTCCCGCTCCGTTTTCTCCTATCACACACAGATAGCTGTCTCTTCCGACGGCAAAATCGATGTCGGTCAAGATCTCTTTTCCGTCATATCCGAGTGTGACATGATTACATGACAATATCGACATGGAAACCTCCTGTGAAGACTCATATTCCTTACTGCCCCATGATAAGATTTGACGGCCTTTATGTCAATATCGGGCTTGTCAGTTTGCGGAGTTTTAGGGCATATGTTGGTATATTTTTCTCTTTTTGTGAACTCAGATGTTCTTTCTTTTAAATTTTGCTCATATATTAATAGAAATGTTAGTTTTTGAGCCGTTTTTTCTTGACAAAAGAGTCCAAAAAGATTATAAATAGACATGTAGTGCAGACAGCACACTTTAATCCAGTGGGATTGATATCAAGTCATATTAGGAGGATGTATTCATGAACAAGGCTGAATTAGTAGCAGCAATCGCTGACAAGGCAGAGTTATCCAAGAAGGATTCAGAGAAGGCATTAAAGGCTTTCATCGACGTTGTAACCGCACAGCTCAAGAAGGGCGACAAGGTTCAGTTAGTTGGCTTCGGAACATTTGAAGTTTCCAAGAGAGCAGCTAGAAAGGGCAGAAACCCTCAGACCAAGAAGGCTATCAACATCCCTGCTTCCAAGGCACCTAAGTTCAAGGCCGGCAAGGCTTTAAAGGACACTGTTAACGCCTAACTTATGATCACTTAGCCACTGTGCCTTGCGCGCAGTGGCTTTTCTTTTTGCGCGTACATCGAGCAAGCTTTACTTGCGAGATGTGAGGAATTATTATGCGATTAGACAAATATCTTAAAGTATCGCGTCTCATAAAGAGACGCACCATTGCAAACGAGGCCTGCGACGCAGGCCGTGTTACCGTGAACGACAAGATCGCACGCGCCTCTCTCGAGGTCAAAGTCGGCGACGTGATCGGTATGACGCTCGGAGCAAAGACCGTGCGTGTGGAAGTTCTCAAGATCGTTGAGACCCAGAATAAAGAAGAAGCCGGTCTTATGTACAAGTATTTATAAGATCCGATATGTGTTCGCTATGAATCCGAATTCTTAAAAGGAGGGGATTTTTGTTATGACGGGAAAAACAGCCGGTAAAAAAAATTCTTCGATCGGCCTGTGGATCGTTGCAGCCGTCGTACTCCTTCTTTGCCTGTTTTTGTTCTACAAAACGCAGCAGGAAAACCGGGAATTCGAGGAAAAACAGCAGGAACTGACGGAACTGAACCGTGCCATAAACGAAGCGAACAATAAGACGCAGGAGATGGAGGAAGAGATCCGTTACCGCTCGACCGACGAATATATAGAGGAAGCCGCTCGCGGGATCGGACTCATCGACCCCAACGAAACCATCATATCACCCGAAGAATAAAGGTTATTCCATGGACAAGGACATCGCTTCTTACATTATTGAAAACAGCATGCTCAGAACCGGCGACTGCGTTATCGCAGCCGTTTCAGGCGGTGCCGATTCGATGTGCATGCTTTTTTGTCTTACGGAGCTTTCCAAAGAAATGTCCCTTCAGGTCCGTGTGCTCCACGTCAACCACGGCATCAGGGGAGCCGAGGCCGACGCTGACGAAGCCTTTGTCAGAGAATATTGCGAGAACAACTCCATCCCTTTTTCTTCCGTACATGCCGACGTCCCTTCAATCGCCCTTGAGACAGGTAAAACCCTCGAAGAAGCCGGACGCGAGATCAGGTACAACGCGCTTTTTGAAGAAGCCGCAAAACACGGTGCGGCAGCCGTTGCTCTCGCACACAATTTAAGCGACCGCGCCGAGACAGTGCTTCTCAATCTTCTGCGCGGCAGCGGCATCACGGGAGGCGCAGGCATCAGGCCCGTCTCGTCAAGGAACGGCATCAAACTCATCAGACCCCTTCTTTCGACATCACGTTCCCGCATCGAGGAAATACTCGGCGAAGCGGGCATCAAATACAGAACAGATTCGACAAACCTTTCGGACGATCACACCAGGAACCGCCTCAGAAGAGGGATCTTCCCTCTCCTCACCGGGCAGGTCAATCCCCGCGCGGTCGAGCATTTGTGCAATTTTGCGCAGGACATGGCCGATGTGTCCGATTTCGTGGAAACATCCTCAAGGCAGGTGCTCGACAAAGCTTTGGCAAGCGGCGAAGCAGCCGTGTCAGACACACAAGTGAGCATAAGCGTTATACTCCTTATGGGACTTCATCCCGCGCTCGTTCCGGGCGTTCTGAGGTTACTCATACCAAAGCTCACCTCGTCCCTCAAAGACATCTCCCGTACGCATATATCATCGATCACGGACCTTATCTGTGCCGGGACATCAAAAACCGTTTCTCTTCCCTACGGTCTTTATGCGCTGCGTACGAGGGACAGGATCGTTATCGGCGTAAGCTCCCGGGAGAGCGAAATGCCCCCGGCCGGGAGTTTTTTCACCGTAAAAAAATACTCGGGAGACGACCGCGCTCTCGCGATTTCATTGATAGAAAAGGATTTAGCTGACCGTTCGTCAAACAAAAACTGTACCAAATGGTTTGATTATGATAATATTGATGATGGTCTGATGTTCCGCTACCCGCTCCCCGGCGACACGATCCCCGTTCTCCTTGGCGGCACCCTTCGCCATAAAGAGGTACTGAAGGTCTTCCGCGAAGCAGGCATCACCGCGGCCGAGGCGAAAAATATCCCTGTTGCCGTATGCGGCGACGACGTGATATGGATCCCCGGGATCAGAAGGTGCGATGCATACCGTGTATCGGCGGACACCCGGACAATAATCGAGATTTCCTGCAACTTTTGCAGATGACGAGGAATTAATATGACACCAAACAAAAACAAAGGATTAATCATTTATATCATAGTTATTATCGGTCTCTTTGCGGCTCTTTATTTTTCCAGCCGCGTAGGACAGTCGAATACCGTAAACTATGGCTATACGTACTTTAAGAGCGACCTCGAGGCCGGAAACGTCACGACTGTAGCCGTCTATCCGAACGAAGAGGTTCCCACCGGTACGATCGAGGTCGGCACCAAGAACGGACAATCCTACCACTTCTACACATCGGATGTCCGCGAGATCGAATTGCTCGCGAGAGAAAAGGGAATTCCTTATTATATGGACACCATCGATAAGCCGAGTGTCTTCGTTACTACGGTTCTCCCTTATCTGATCATTGCCGTGCTCTTTATCTTTATGCTCTTTATCATGTCAAGACCCGCAGGCGGTTCAAACTCGAAGCTTATGGACTTTGGCAAGAGCAGAGCCCAGATGATAAAGGACATTTCCGACAAATTCAATTTCGGCTCCGTAGCGGGTCTTATAGAGGAAAAAGAAGAGCTCGCCGAAGTTGTCGATTTCCTTAAGGACCCCCGCAAATATGCGCTTCTCGGAGCACGTATCCCGAAAGGCATACTCCTTGAGGGCCCTCCCGGAACAGGTAAGACGCTTCTTGCAAAGGCCGTTGCCGGTGAGGCTAAGGTTCCCTTCTTCTCGATTTCCGGTTCCGACTTTGTTGAGATGTTCGTCGGTGTCGGCGCATCAAGAGTAAGAGACCTCTTTACAAAAGCAAAGCAGAACAGCCCCTGTATCATATTCATTGACGAGATCGACGCCGTTGCCCGCAGACGTGGTACCGGTATGGGCGGCGGTCATGACGAGAGAGAGCAGACCCTCAATCAGATGCTCGTCGAAATGGACGGTTTTGAATCAAACAAGGGTATAATCGTGCTTGCGGCCACGAACCGTGTCGATATCCTCGATCCCGCGATCCTTCGTCCCGGACGTTTTGACCGTAAGATCATTGTTTCCAGACCCGATGCACGCGGTCGTGAAGAGATCCTCCGCGTTCATGTCCGCAACAAGCCTCTCGGCGATGATATCAACCTTCCCGAGATCGCACGTACAACGGCAGGTTTCACGGGCGCGGATCTTGAAAACCTCATGAATGAAGCAGCTATCAACGCCGCTACACATAACCGTGCGTTCATAACGGATGAAGACGTCAAGAAATCGCTCATCAGGGTCGGGATAGGTTCCGAGAAGAGAAGCCGCATCATCTCTCCCCGCGACAAGAAGATCACCGCATATCACGAAGCGGGTCACGCGATCCTCTTCCATCTTCTTCCCGACGAGGGCCCCGTTTATACAGTTTCCGTTATTCCTACCGGCCAGGGTGCGGCAGGTTATACAATGCCCCTTCCCGAGAAGGACAATATGCACTATACAAAAGGCAAGCTCCGCCAGGATATTATCGTTAATCTCGGCGGTCGTGCCGCAGAGTCGATAATCTTTGACGATATCACGACAGGTGCGTCCCAGGATATCAAGAACGCCACATCTCTCGCTCGCGACATGGTGACACGTTTCGGTTTCTCCGACAGTCTCGGTCTCGTATGTTACGCAAACGATGACGACGAAGTATTCATCGGTCGCGATCTCGCGCACACCAAGCGTTACAGTGAGGATACCGCGGGCCGTATCGACAACGAAGTCAGATCGATCATCGACGAATGCTACAGCGAAGCGAAGCGCATAATCACCGAGAATATCGATGTGCTCCACAGATGCGCCGCTCTGCTCGTGGACAAGGAGCGTATCACCGGTGCCGAATTCGAATCACTGTTTGGCGATCCTGTTCCCGAACCCGATCCCGAATGATCTTTATGTACAAATTTGACAAAAAAATTTCCAAAACACGATTATCTTTGTGCACACTTCATTTCGGAGGTGAGTATAATAATACTCGTAAACCCCAATACATTATATAGTTTTTGCTACACCCCATAAGTAACAAAAATACCTTCTCCAAAAAGAGGATGATCCCGCAAGGTCATCCTTTTTTATTCGTTGCCGGCATCTCTTCCCTTAAAAAATTCGCTGATTGTTCACAGTTTGGACGCCCCGCGACTCTTGAAAATAAACGTTTAATACAATATAATTTCATTCATGCGAAAGCAACTTGACTATTTATGTAGCGGACATTCCCGCGAACGAGGCGTCAACCCGGCCAACCCTCCGGGTGAGGCATTGACCCGTTTGCGGAACCCGTCACAACTACGAAAAGGAGATAAAGTAGTGGAAGAAAACAAAGAGCTGAACGAAAAAGTTAATCCGGAAGCAACCGAAGCAGTGACCGGCGAAGTCGTAAAATCCGCCGACTCTTCCGAAAATACAAAGACCGAAACCGACAATCGCAGCAAGAAGAACAAGATAATCTCCGAGCTTGCGAGCTGGGCGATAATCATCGGCATAGCGCTTATACTGGCGACTCTCATCAACAAATTCATCATCATCAAAGCCGAAGTTATTTCAGGTTCGATGATGGACACTCTTGAAATAGGCGATGTTTATCTCGGCAACCGTCTCTCTTACCTTTTCAGCGACCCCGAAAGAGGCGAGATCGTATTCTTCAAAGCCCCCGACAAAGAAGAAGAGACATATGTCAAGCGTATCATAGGTCTCCCCGGCGAAAAGATCGAGATCAAAGACGGCAAGGTATATATAAATGACTCGACCGAACCTCTCGATGAACCGTATCTGCGCGAAAAGCCCTTCAAAGAAGATTTCGGTCCCGTCACGGTTCCCGAGAACAGTTATTTTATGCTGGGTGACAATCGTAATCACTCAAGCGATTCCCGTGCATGGCATACTTTCTATGTTACCGGGGATCGGCTGCTCGCAAAGGCTTGGCTCAGGATCTGGCCTCCTTTCAAGCTTGTAGACCATCACGAATATGAATGACAGGCCCCGCTGCGTGATCCGCATGCCGGGATCGAGTAGGCTGACTCCTACTCGATGCGACGGACATCTCGCGTACTAGTCCGCTCGATGACCGTTCACTCAGCCGTCTGTACGTGAGGCTACGCCTCACTTTGGATATGTTTTCATGTTTGCTTATGAGAGCAAGCTCTCCCCGCAAACCTGAAAACATATCCAATTGCAAACAAGCTTGCAACAGATGGCATTCGTTTATCGCACAAACAGACGGAAGCGGTCAAACTGTTTCCGAGAAGGAGTCAAAAAAGTGGAAGAAAACAATCAGACATTTGAAAATTCGGGAAATATTAATATCGAAGAAACCCCCGCGGAGGAAGTTGTAACAAGCGAAAGAACACCCGCGGAGGAAGTTTTAGCAAGTGAAGAAACCCCTGTGGAGGAAGTTGTAACAGACGATGTAAACTCTTCCGGAGAAGTAGCCGGCAATGATGAAACACCCGCGGAGGAAGGTTTTTACAATGTGGAATTCTCCGAGGAGGAGATCGAAAGAGCCGCCGAGCAGCAGAAAAGCAGGAAAAAGATCTCGGCAGCGATCGTCGCTTCCATCGCTCTCTTTGCCGTTATCACGGTCGTTATCGTTCTTATCGCGATCCTTAAGGTCGGAGATGAGTCGGAACACGATCATGACCACGGAACGGACGTGCTCAGTGAGCTCGCATCGCAGGCAGAAGCCGTCCCCGTAAATCCCGGTGAAGAAACACCGGAACACGACCACGACCATGAAGAGGATCTCGAAACACCGGCCGAACCTTTCGATTACACCGATTACGGCGTTGAAGTAACAATCGGTGATTACAAGGGTCTTATCCTCGATGTTGCGGAAGTACGTGTTACCGACGAAGACCTTACCAATTTCGAAAAGACTTTCCTCGAAAACCGCGGTCTTACCGAGTTCCGTGAAGTAACCGACAGACCCGCCGCATTAAATGATACTGTTGTGATAGATTTCGACGGCGTAGTAGACGGCGAACACCATCCGAAAACGACAGGAACCGATTTAGAGATCACTCTCGGCTCACACAGGATGATCGACGGCTTCGAAGACGGAATCATAGGCGTCGGCATCGGCGAATCAAAGGTGCTTAACCTCGTATTCCCCGATCCCTATACTGACCCCGATTTTGCGGGCAAGCCCGTTGATTTTACGATCACCGTAAAGAAGATAAGCGAAAAGTATTATCCCGAACTCACCGATGAACTGATCTCGGAAAACACCGAATATAAGACTGTCACGGAATACCGCGACGCAACAAAGAAAGACCTTCTCGCATCGAAGGAAAGCGAAGCAAAACAGATTGCGTTCCAGGAAGCCGTAGAATCTCTCGTTCTGTCATCTTCCTTTAACGACAATGTCGAAGCGGAGATCAATGACAGGGTATCCTATTACAGATCATATTACGACAACTATTTCATGCAGTACACCGGAGTTGATGCTCTCACATACACGGGATTGTCCGAAGAAGATTTTACGAACAGCCTTCGTCTGCGTGCGGAGCCCGAAGTTAAATACCCTTACGTTTATCAGGCTATAGCGAAAGCCGAGGGATATTCGCCGACTCCCGAAGAAAGATCTCAAAAGTTCGATGAGATCTTCTATGATATGTATGGATTTGAAAACGAAGAAGCTGTCTACAAGTCATTCACCAAGAAAATGTGTGACGTTACGGTAGAGAACGAACTTCTTACATCATACGGTTATAACTGGCTTCTTAAGGACCTCGGTCTGTCCGAATAAAAAGCTATCTCCTCGAACGGAAACCGCAGATACCGCCGATCACGCCGCCGATGATATGTGTCAGCTGCGAGATGTTGTCTGTGTCAAAAAGACCCTGGTATATCTGCTGTCCGAGGTATACGACCGCAACGATGATGAACGTGATCGGTATCTCGCGTTGTCTGAAACCGCTGACAGAAGCCAGCACGATGTAGGCAAACACAACACCGCTCGCGCCGAGCAGCATCTGTCCGGGGAAGAATATGAAATGAACAACACCCGTCAGGAGAGCCGTTACACCGATTACAAGCAACAGAAGGCTCGATCCGTATCTTTCCTCGAGCATCGGTCCGAGGATAAGGATCAAAAGCATGTTATTGATAAGATGGTTGATATCCACATGTCCGAATATATGACAGAAGAATCTGACATAAGTGAGCGGATCGGAAAGAGACGACCTGTAAACTCCGAAAACAAGAGTGTCGCTCTTTCCGCCCGTTACGGACGAAAGAACAAGTGCAAGCACGCATATCGCCACGAAAGTGATCGTGAGCGGAGCGTTTAAAACGAGTTTATATCTGCGAGCAGTAGACATTATTGCCTCCCTAAATTATTCTTAAATTTTCTTATTTTGTCAGGATATCCGATATCGCGGCAAATTGTTCGAGCGAAAGTATCTCTCCCCTTGCGAGCGCCGGAAGGCCCATGCTTTCGAGAGCTTCCGCCACTTCTTCTTTGGTACAGTCAATCCCCTGTGCGTTTACCAAGGCGTTTTGAAGGGTTTTTCGCCTTTGGCCGAACGCTGCCTTTACGATCGCAAACATCTTTGCGGGATCCCCGGTCGTAACAGGCGGCTCGCTCAGGACTTTGAGCCTTACGACCGCGCTCATGACATCGGGTCTCGGCATAAAGCAATTACAGGGCACGTTTGCGGCCAGATAGCATTCCGAATAATACGAAACGGCAACGGTAAGAGCGCCGTAATCTTTGGTGCCCGGCTTTGCACACATCCGCTGTGCCACTTCCTTCTGGACCATAAGCGTTAAGGATTCCATGGGCACATGCTTTTCGAAGAGCCCCATGATAATGGGCGTTGTTATGTAGTACGGCAGGTTGGCGACTACCTTTATGGGGCGTCCGCCGTTTTCCTTCCTTACGAGCTCCTCCGTGTCGACCTTCAGGATGTCTTCGTTTATGATGGTGAGATTTTCCTTGTCCTTCAAAAGATCTTCCTTAAGGATCTTCACCAGATCCCTGTCGATCTCAACGGCGATCACCTTCGCCGCGCGGTCACAAAGATGTCTTGTCATCGTCCCGATCCCGGGGCCGATCTCGAGTACACAATCTCCCTCTTCGATCTGCGCCGCATCGATGATCTTTTCTATCACGTGCGGATCGATCAAAAAGTTCTGCCCGAATTTCTTTCTGGGCATGAGATCGTACTTTTTTAATATCCCTATCGTTCTTGCGGGTTCATCGTTAATGATCATATTCCGTAAAACCTCTGCGCATTTTCATATGTAATGTCTTCGACTTCTTTTTCGCTTATGCCTTTAAGTTCGGCAAGCCCGGCCACTACATACTTGATGTTCGTTGAATCGTTTCTGCTTCCTCTGTACGGTTCGGGCGAGAGGTAGGGGCAGTCCGTTTCCAAAAGTATCCTGTCCATGGGTATCGCCCCGACGGCTTCCCTCAGTTTCCTGCCGTTTTTAAAGGTGAGCACACCGCCGACCCCTATATAAAGACCCATTTCCGCATACATGAGGGCCTGCTCTTTCTCGTAGGAATAGCAATGCATGACGGCTTTTAGCGGCTTCCCGGCCTTGATAAATCTTTCCCTTACGATATCAAATGTGACCTTGGCTGCGTCCCTGCTGTGGATCACGACCGGAAGTCCGAACTCGTCCGCGAGATCCCACTGCCTGATAAACGCCTGTTTTTGCTGCTCGAGAGAATCCTTGTCGTAATGAAGATCGATCCCGATCTCTCCGACGGCCCTGACGCGCGGGCTGCTTTTTATGAGCTCTTTGAGTATCCCGATCCCACGGTCATCGACCTCGTTCACCGATTCGGGGTGGATCCCGACGGCCGCATATATGCGTTCGTATTCCTCCGCAAGCCTGACGGACGACCTCGACGTTTCGATATCGGCACCGATATTTACGATACAGCCGACTCCGCTCTCAAAGACCCTGCCGAGCGTTTCCTCCCTGTCTTCGTCATACGCACGGTCATCATAATGTGCATGTGTATCAAAAATCATAATCTTCTCTTCCTGACAATAATGATCGCAAGGGCACCGATGAACAATATCACGGCTGTTATCATCGCGCCGTACATGAGCGGTCTGAGTTCCACGGGCTTCTCTTTACGCGCTTCACGAAGCTGCTCGGGCCAGATCCTTGCCCTCGATGCAAGATCCTCAAATGCTTCTTCGGGAGGAATCAAAAATCTCGGCCAGTCCCTGTTGTATTTTTCCTGCGTCATCGGATCGTCCCCGAGATAATAGACGATATCGGCCGAACCGACGACTCTTTCGCCGTATGTATATGTTACATGCCCGATCACGTTGTCGCCGTGACCGATCTCCCTTCCGGGCTCAAAAATGACCTCACGCCTTGTATCGGACGGAAGCGCATACGAAGGGAGGATTATGATGCCTTCGGTACCTGTCGAGAGTAGCTCTCTCCTGTCTTCGTCGAACTTGTTGTCACCGGACTCGAACATCGAGGGAAGCGTGCTCTCCATTCCCCCGGCGGTCGTGCTGTCGCCGGCCTGAGTCATCTTATATACATTAAAATTGTCAAATCCGAATTCGAGAAGCTTTCTCGAGTCGGCATAAACATCGTTCCATGTGGGTGCGTGCATCACAACGCTTATGAGGGTCTTTCCGTCTTTTCGCGCATATGTGACAAGCGCATATCCCGCCTGATTCGTCGCTCCCGTCTTTCCGCCGATGCAACGGTCGTATTTCTGTGTGCCGTTGAGGAACCAGTGGTGGTTGGTAAGTATCTTTTCGGGATTCTTGTTTGTCGCGGGCATGGCAAATGTCGCGGCGCCCGTGATCTTCATGAATTCCTCGTTGCCGTAGGCCGCGCGGGATATGAGTGCGAGATCGTAGGGGCATGTGTAATGATCGTCGTCATGGAGACCGTGTGAGTTCGCGAAATGGGATCTGTCGCATCCGAGGCTTTGCGCTTTCCAGTTCATCATCTTGATGAACCTCGCGATGGAACCGCCGACGTGCTCGCCGACTGCGTAGGTCGCTTCGTTACCCGACTCAAGCATGATACCGTAGAGCGCCTGTTCGAGCGTGACCTGCTCACCCTCAACGAGACCCATACGGCTGCTCGTCTTCGAAACATAATTGTCGGCGGCATACGAAACGGTAACAATCTCGCTCAGATCCGCATTTTCGAGCGCGACAAGAGTCGTGAGGATCTTCGTCGTACTCGCGGGATAGAATCTGTCATAGATATTCTTTTCATACAGGATGCTTCCGGTATCGGCATCCATAAGTATCGCTCCGTCACCGGAAAGATTCGGTCCCGAGGGCCAGATGAGAACCTCCCCGTCGGTCGATGCACTCGCGGACCCCGCTGCAAACATACTTCCGACTGCAAGGACAGACACAAGGAGCGCATCGACCAAGAGCCTTATTAAGTTTTTCTTTGATCTGAGTCTCACTGCCGTCTCTTCCGGTCCTTTCCTACTTTTCTTCCGCTGCAGGGCAATCCCTGTACTGCGTTCATTCGGACTTTACGCGATGGAATTACCCGTATAAAGCTTATAATACCTGCCTTTTTGCTCGATAAGCTCATCGTGGGTTCCGCGCTCTATGATCTTTCCGTTCTCAAGAACCATTATGCAATCGCTGTTTTGAACGGTCGAGAGTCTGTGCGCGATAACAAACGTCGTCCTGCCCTTCATAAGGCTGTCCATGCCTCTTTGAACGATCTTCTCCGTTCTCGTATCGATCGAAGAAGTCGCCTCGTCAAGGATAAGCGCGGGGGGATCCGCGATAGCGGCTCTCGCGATCGAGAGAAGCTGACGCTGTCCCTGCGAAAGATTTGTTCCGTCGCCCTTAAGTTCCGTATCATAGCCCTTCGGGAGCTTCTTGATAAAGCTGTGGGCATTGGCAAGTCTGGCCGCAGCAACAACTTCCTCATCCGTCGCATCGAGCTTTCCGTATCTGATATTGTCGGCGACCGTTCCCGTAAAGAGGTGCGTGTCCTGAAGAACCATTCCGAGCGAATGACGCAGGTCGTTCTTCTTTATCTTATTAATGTTTATGCCATCATAGCGGATCTTTCCGTCCTGAATGTCATAGAACCTGTTGATGAGGTTCGTAACAGTCGTCTTGCCGGCACCCGTGGATCCTACAAATGCTATCTTCTGGCCGGGTTTTGCAAAGAGCTTGACGTCATAAAGGACCTGCTTTTCGGGTACATAACCGAAATCCACTCCGTCAAACACTATGTCGCCCTTGAGCTCGACATAGTCCGTTGTACCCGTAGCCTTATGGAAATGTTTCCATGCCCAGCGTCCCGTACGTTCTTCGCTCTCCTCAAGGCCGTTTGCGCCCTCTTTTGCATTCACGAGGGTTACATATCCGTCATCGGTCTCGGGTTCCTCGTCAAGGAGCTTAAAGATCCTGTCCGCGCCCGCAAGAGACATGATGATCGAAGCAAATTGCATACTGATCTGGTTGATCGGCATACTGAAACTCTTGTTGAGTGTCAGGAAACTTGCAAGTCCGCCGAGAGTGAAACCTCCGACTCCGCCCATCGCGAGAGCCGCACCGACAACGGCAACAACAACGTAATTGACATTGCTCATCTGCATGTTGATGGGTCCGATGAGGTTTGCATAGCGGTTTGCGTTATATGCGCTGTCATAAAGATTGTCATTGAGCTCCGTAAATCCTTTAACGGATTCTTCCTCGTGACAGAATACCTTTACAACCTTTTGTCCGGTTATCATCTCCTCGATATAGCCGTTGACGGCACCGATGTCCTTCTGCTGTTTAACGAAATATTTTCCGCTTAACGACGAAACCTTCTTCGTGATCATGATCATGACACCGATAAGGAATATCGACAACATGGTGAGCCAGCCGTTCAGTATCATCATGCTGACGAGCACGCTGACGATCGTGATAAGGCTGTTGACGAGCTGAGGGATGCTCATGCTCACCATCTGCCTGAACGTATCCACGTCGTTTGTGTACATGGACATGATATCGCCGTGCGAATGTGTATCGAAATACCTGACAGGCAGGCTTTCCATATGTTCAAACATCCTGTCACGGATACGCTGCATCGTTCCCTGTGTAAGGAAAACCTGCACAAGCTGCTGCAGATACGAAGCAAGGAATCCGCCGGCAAGTATGAGGGCCACCCTCAATATGTCTGCGGGAAGCGTCTCGGAAAGGGATCCGCTGCCTTGAAGCGCAGGCGTGATATGCTTGTCTATAAGCGTTTGTGTAAAGAGCATTCCCTGCACCGTGGCCTGGACGGACAGGAAGATACATACTGCTATAAATATCCATTTGAGCATATTGCCCTTGAATACAAGCTTCATGAGTCTCAGGAAGATCTTCCCGGGGTTCTCGACAGTAGGTTTTACGCCTCTCGGGGCGCGATTCATAGGTCCCGGCATCAGTGCTCACCCCCTTCTTGCATTTGGTTTCCGGCCGAATGCGTTTCCTCGCTGCGCACGTCACCGGAGTCACCCTTAACTTCATCGAAATCGGCGTCGGCGCCTGTCTGTGACTCGTAGATATCTTTGTATATATCGTTGGTCCTTAAGAGTTCCTCGTGGGTTCCGACACCGCTGATCTTTCCGTCATCCATAACGATGATCCTGTCGGCGTGACATACACTCAGTATTCTTTGTGAGATTATGATCTTTGTCGTGTCGGGGATCTCGTTCGCGAATGCATCCCTGATAGCCGCATCTGTAGCCGTGTCTACGGCACTCGTGCTGTCATCGAGGACAAGGATCTTCGGTTTCTTGACGAGCGCCCTCGCGATACAGAGTCTCTGCTTCTGTCCGCCGGAAACGTTCGTTCCGCCCTGCTCGATTCGAGTATTGTATCCGTCCGGAAGGCTTTCTATAAAATCATCTATGCAAGCGAGCTTGCATGCTCTTTTGCACTCTCCGAGTATCTGCTCGTCGCTTAAGGTACCGGCGTCTTTCCTGCTTCGCCTGATACCCCACGAAAGATTCTCGGTGATCGTTCCCGAGAAAAGCACATTCTTTTGAAGCACAACGCTCACTTCGTCTCTCAGTGTCTCGATGTCGTATTCCCTGACATCTCTTCCGCCGACTCTGACCTCTCCCCCGGTCACGTCGTAGAGTCTGCTTATGAGACTGACGAGAGTTGTTTTTCCGCTGCCCGTTCCGCCGATGATACCGATCGTTTCGCCCGCACCGATATCTACGTTTATGTCATCGAGGATGTTTTCCGAGGCCTTTTTGTCGTACTTAAACGCCACTCCCTTAAAGCTTACCGAACCGTCGCTCACATCCATGACGGGATTTTCGGGATTTGTGATATCGGGCTCCTCCGAAAGGACTTCGTTGATTCGCTTGATACTCGCAACACTCATCGTCAACATTACAAATACCATGGAAACCATCATGAGGCTGAAGAGGATGCTCATGCAATAAGAAAGAAGACTGATAAGATCTCCCGTCGTCAATTCGGTCTGTCCGGAATTAACGATCATGTTGGCTCCGATCCAGCTGACAAGCAGTATACATGTATAACTCGTAATGTTCATTACGGGATTGTTCACTGCTATAAGAAGCTCGGCCTTCGTAAATATCTTCCGGATCGCGGCACTGGCTTTCTTAAACTTCTTAACCTCGTGATCCTCACGAACAAACGCCTTTACAACCCTGATGCCCGAAACGTTTTCCTGAACGCTGGCATTGAGGTCATCATATTTTGGAAATGCCTGTGAGAACACTTTGGTCGTCCTCGAAATAAGGATCGAGAGAATGATCGCAAGGAAAACCGCAGCCCCCAGGTAGATAAGCGCTATTCTCGGATTGATGATAAAAGACATAACGAGCGCTATGATCAAAGACGCAGGCGCCCTCATGCACATACGAAGCGCCATTTGATAAGCATTTTGGACGTTCGTGACATCGGTCGTGAGACGTGTCACAAGGCCCGCCGTGCTGAAATGATCTATATTTGAGAAAGAGAAGGTCTGGATCCTCTCATACATACCCTTTCGAAGGTTTCTCGCAAGACCGGTCGATGCTTTTGCTCCGTACTTTCCGCCCATGATGCCGGCAAAAAGACCGACGAGAGCGGCTACTATCATGAGACCGCCAACGAGCAGAATGACTCCGAGGTTTCCTCCTCCCTCCGCATTTATTCCGTCATCGACAAGCGTAGCCATAAGATACGGAACTATCATCTCCATGACAACTTCCAGTATCATAAAGCAAGGCGTCG
>CAMIZL010000007.1 GCA_946403295.1 uncultured Clostridia bacterium
CTGCGCCGGCACCCTCTCTCCCGGCTGCGCCCCATGTGTCGCCTGCGCCGGCACCCTCTCTCCCGGCTGCGCCCCACGGTTCGTCGGTTTCAAATCCGCCTTCTATCAGGAGGTCTCCGTCCGAAGTAAAGAATCCCTCGGCGTCTGTGATCATCCTTTCGCCGTATTCCTCTTCGTCCGACTCGTCTTCTTCCGGCTCGTCAGGCTCTCGCGGATCAAAGTATTCCTCAAAACCCTTGTCCTCAAGACCTGCATGTATCGACTCCATGTATGAATGCCAGATCCGCTCCGGATATGTGTTACCCATCAGATCATCTATCTTCTTCGGTCTGTCGCATCCGACCCATACGGCGGTTGTGTAATACGCCGTAAATCCGACAAACCAGCCGTCCTTTTGATCGTTGGTCGTTCCCGTCTTGCCCGCGCATGTGACATCCGAAAGTCTGAGCTTTCGTCCCGTTCCCGTCTTCATAACGGTCTGCAGACAATCTGTCATCATAAGCGCTGCATTCTTATCATATACCCTTATCGACTTTTGCGCCACCTTTCCGCCCGAAACCGCGGCACCGTTTGTATTGTCGATCACCGCATTGCCCTTCGCATCCGTGATCCTTACTATACATGTCGGAGTTCTGAAGATCCCCTGATTCTCGATCGCGGCATAACCCGAAGCCATTTCTACAGTTGTAGTACCGTATGTAAGTCCGCCGAGTGATGCGGCCGGAACATAATCGGATTCCACGATATGCTCAAATCCCATCTTTTTCAGATAAGACAACCCTTTCTCTATTCCGTTGCTGCAGAACAGTTTCCACGCAACAGTGTTCTTTGAGGCGGAGATGGCATATCTTATATCTATCTCACCCGAATAAACGCCTCCCGAATTGCGGGGGCCCCCCTGAAACCTCTCATCAACGACAGGGTCATCCGGATAATAACCGAGTTCGAACGTCGGTGTATATACGACAAGCGGCTTTATCGAACTGCCCGGCTGTCTGGGACTCTGATAAGCCCTGTTTAACGTATATCCCTCCGTTTCGTCGCTTCTTCCTCCGACGATCGCCACAACAAATCCCGTCTCGTTATCGATGCACGTTCCGGCAGCCTGGAGTTTATATACACCCTCCTCATTCATATCCGTGAACGAAGCCGTTTCCTCGTCTATCGCCTGCCGGAGCATTTCCTGTTTCACGGGATTGAGCGAAGTGTAAATCCTATATCCCTTGAGATAAAGATCGCGTCTCACTCTGTAGTAGGCCTCATCATATGCCTCCTCGTACAGATCCCTGTCTTCTTCATCCGCGAAGGAATTCCTGAAAGCGAACCCCTCTGCCGCCATAAGCGCTTTTACCGCACAGTTGTATGCAAATGTTTCCTCATAGTCGTATGAAAATTTCGGCGCGTCCTTTAGTACGATCTGCTCGTTACGGGCTTTTTCATATGCCTCGCTGTCTATGAAGCCGTTTTCGTACATCTGAAGAAGGACACTGTCGCGTCTTTCGATCGCTTTGTCGGGGTGCTTCCTCGGATCGTAAAGCGAAGGGCTGTTGGGAATTCCGCAAAGATATGCGATCTGCGAAAGCGACAATGCTCCCGCTCCGGTACCGAAATACCCTACCGACGCGGTCTGAAGACCGTAATATCCGTTTGCGAAATAGATCGTGTTCAGGTAGAACTCGAGTATCTGTTCCTTTGTAAATTTCTTCTCAAGCTCTGACGCAAGAAATATCTCGCTGACCTTTCTGTCGACCGTTTTCTCGTTTGTAAGAAAAACTCCTCGCGCCAACTGCTGTGTTATCGTACTTCCGCCCTGACGGATCTCACCGTCATTCTCAAGGTACGCTATTGCCGCTCTGGCTATGGCATAGATGTCATAGCCGCTGTGCGAAAAGAACTTTCTGTCCTCGGTGGCGAGCATGGCGTTTACGGCATCCCCGGGGATCCTGTCATATTCGATATAGTACGAATTTTTCTCGTTTTTAAGTTCCTGCATGACCGTTCCGTCCGCAAAATAACAGATGGAACTTTCGGTACTCTTAAATTTGTCGGCGTTAACACCGGCAACGGTGATCTTCGCCGCGTCACGAAGCTCGAGGAAGTGCTCACCATAGGCAAAATAGAACCAGATACCACCCACGATAAGTGCGACAAAGAGCAAGCTGAACAAAGCCAGCAATGTGCGAAAGATCACACATCTGACCTTGCCTGCCACAGTCCTTTCCTTAAACTTCTTACGCGCCAAGGTATCGTCCTCTCTATTACAGTTTCTCTTCTTATAATCTTATCAAAACAGGGTTCTTTTTCAAGCCGACACTTTTCAAAAAGTCACTCTGAGTGCTCGAGTGCTCGCGCGATACCTTTTATGCTTGACAAGAATAAGTATCTGCATTAATATTATCAATGACATATATATAATTTGACAGGGTGCATGCTGGGAGTAAATTCTAAAAATCTGTAGTGTTTGTTTCTTCTAAGTCATTCATATAATAGCGGATGGCGTTTCCCCTGTTGATAATAGTTATGATGTCAATAAAATCCGGGAGGATCATAATGAAGAAAGCTATCATTTTTTTGGTATTTATCAGTGTTTTTTCTTTAACAATAGGGCAATCTGCCATTTCTGCTCAAACCGATTCGGTATCCGAAAGTGTAGATAAAGTACTGAATCAGCTACGAGAAGAGAAAACAGACGCTCTTTCGGAGATTCGAGAGGCTCTACATATTTACGACGAAGACAATCGACCGGAAGAACAATCGGACGAGCCTGATTTGTTTAAATCCTCAAGCTATGATCTGGAAGGAGCATACAAAGCTTACACTCTAGGTTCACGCTTAGTAACTTCCTACAAAGAGAAAGGTAGTCTACAAGCGATTGCCGAAGAGACTTACCAATGGAAAATTCCGTACGCAAATACGTCGGGAATGCCCGGGTTCGCTACGATCGGAGAAAAAGACGGGAAATTGATTCTCCTCGGTAAAAGCAGCGGAGAAACCTGTAAAAATGAAATGATATCGGAAGATGTCATTCGTTCGGCAATCGCTGATTCAGACCTGATCAAGGAGCCTCTTACATCAATTACCATATATAATTGCCTTTTGTACAATGTATATTTTGTTACCCTGTCGGACGGAGCGGATGAATTTGTCATTCCATTTTCTGTAAGACCTGACTGGGCTCCGGTAAAAAACGGAGTATTGTATTCTGCAGAAGAGTTAATAGAAAAATATGACAAGATGTATGATGAAGATTCAATAAATCCAAAGGCAAGCGGTGGCGTCCCTTTGCAAGGTCAAGGCGAAGGCATTATTTTGGGTAAAAATATTATTCACAGAGAAGAGACTCCTAATGAGCTTACCCCAACTCCTATTATAACCCAAGAAAGCGATATGCCGGATACTCTTCATGAGGAGTCGGAAGAATCGGCGTTTCCCATAGTCCCTACCGTCGCACTCGGAGGAGGAGTCGCCTTGTTTATTGGCTTAATCGTCCTGCTCAAGAAACGTCACTGAAAGCAACTTGTGTTGGGCAGCAAGTGCCGAAAATGCCGTCCGTTGGGAAGGACATTTAACTGCTACTCAATGGAACGCAGTAAATTATTTAAAAGGATACCCTGGCAACCCATTCCCCGATGAAGCTCTATACAAAAAACGAGAAGGGAGCAAATTATGAAAAGAATAATTAAGCACTTGTTTGCCACATTCATCTGTTTGACCTGTCTGTTTTCTAGTGTACCTCTTTGGGGTTCTGATTCCGTATCACAAAGTATCGACAACGTATTAAGCCAAGTACGCGAGGAAAAAGAGTCTGTCAAGCCCATATTGACATCCATTTTAAAAATCCCGGAGCAAAACGAGAACGACCCTAATAACAACGGGGTTTTAGATATGTTTAAAACATCCGGATATGATTTTGAATCCGCTTATAAAGCCTATCGCCTTCCCCATTTATTTATAACCGAGTATAAAAATAAGGGCGGTTTTCTGTCCATGATGGAAGACACTTATCAATGGAAAGTTCCGTTCAAGAATACAGAGGGAATTTCCGGCTACGCCACAATAGGTGAAAAAAATGGAGAATTGGCTTATCTAGGAAAAGCAGTTACAAAAACAGCAGACAATGAATTCATATCAGAAGAAAGCATAAGAAAAGCTATTTCAGATTCAGAGTTAATAAAGTGTCCACTCGAATCTATTACTTATTTGCAATCATTTATGTATAATACTATATTTGTTGTTTTGTTCGACGGTAAAACAGAATTTGTTATTCCATTGGCCATCAGACCCGAATGGTCTCCTGTTGAAAACGGGAAGCTTTACACAGCTGAAGATCTTATTGCAATCTACTATGATACGTATGACGAAGATGCTCTGTTAGAGCATGGTGACGAAGACGGCGGTGTTCCGTTGCGTAAGTACAGCAATTCTTCTTCATCGTCCCAAAGCGGCAATATCAACGACCTTCATACCGATAATCCGCCAGCAAATTCAGTTTCCGACTCTCAATTACCTGCAGATGATGACGCTTCTTATGCGCATCCGGACGATGTGGCATTTCCTGTCATCCCAACTATTGCTATCGGCGGTGGAGCTGTGTTGGTCCTCGGCTTAATCGTCCTGCTCAAGAAACGTCACTGACAGTAATAAGCCTTTTTATACAAACATAATGGTATTATAACAGCAGAAGCGCCGGCATCATGTCGGCGCTTCTGTTATTGTTTTGAGCTTTGATCGTTCCGGTTTAACACACTGTCTGACAGCATTTAGATCACAGATCACAGTTTCCGACCGTTCTCGGGAACGGCTCTACGTCACGGATATTGCCCATGCCGGTGAGGTACATTACGCATCTCTCAAATCCGAGGCCGAAGCCTGCATGGCGGACGCTTCCGTACTTACGGAGGTCCATGTAGAAGCCGTAGTCCTCTTCCTTGAGGCCAAGCTCGTTGATACGGGCCCTCAGCTTGTCGTAGTCGTCCTCTCTCTGGCTGCCGCCGATGATCTCGCCGATTCCGGGAACGAGGCAGTCAACCGCTGCCACCGTCTTGCCGTCGGGATTGAGCTTCATGTAGAACGCCTTGATCTCCTTGGGATAATCGGTCACAAAGACAGGCTTCTTGAAGATCTGCTCAGTGAGGAATCTCTCGTGCTCGGTCTGGAGATCGCAGCCCCAGAATACCTTATAGTCGAACTGATCGTTGTGCTTTGAAAGAACGTCTATAGCCTCTGTGTAGGTGATCCTTCCGAAGTCGGAAGTACGAACGTTCTCAAGTCTCTCGAGGAGTCCCTTGTCGATGAATTCGTTGAAGAACTTCATCTCTTCGGGTGCGTGCTCGAGCACGTAGTTGATGATGTACTTGATCATGCTCTCAGCGAGAACCATGTCGTCCTCAAGATCGGCGAAAGCGATCTCGGGCTCGATCATCCAAAACTCTGCCGCATGGCGCGTCGTGTTGGAGTTCTCTGCTCTGAAAGTAGGTCCGAAGGTATAGATGTTGCGGAATGCGCACGCAAATGTCTCACCGCAGAGCTGTCCGCTGACGGTAAGGTTGGTGGGCTTTCCGAAGAAATCCTTACTGTAATCCACAGCGCCGTCCTCAGTCATGGGGATCTCGGCGGGATCAAAGGTCGTTACCCTGAACATCTCGCCTGCACCCTCGCAGTCACTGCCTGTGATGATGGGTGTGTGCACATAAACGAAATCCCTCTCCTGGAAGAAGCAGTGAATAGCGTGCGCTATAAGCGAACGTACTCTGAACACTGCCTGGAAGGTGTTCGTGCGGGGACGAAGGTGTGTGATGGTTCTGAGGAACTCAAGCGAATGTCTCTTCTTCTGAAGGGGATAGTCGGGAGTCGAAAGTCCTTCGATATCAACAGTCTCAGCCTGGATCTCGAAGGGCTGCTTTGCTTCGGGTGTAGCAACAAGCTTTCCCTTAACGATGACAGCCGCACCGACATTGAGCTTGCAGATCTCGTCAAAGTTTGCCTGCTTGTCCGAGAACACCACCTGAAGTGTCTCGAAAAACGTTCCGTCGCTGATCACCATGAAACCGAAGGTCTTGGAATCACGCACACTCCTGACCCAACCTCCGACAGTGATTTCGCTGCCGATATACTTGTCTCTGTTCCTGAAAATCTCTCTGATGCTAATAAGGTTCATTTTCCCCTCCTCTTTAGATGTGGGTTTCACCGATAACAACCCGTCACCGGAGCACCACAATACGTTTTCAATAATTTGCAATATTACCAAATTTCTCCGCAATTTGCAAGGGTTCCAACCCATTAGAATTCCATCTTTATAATCGTCAACCTCCAATACGACGTTGCTCTCTGTGCGGCTCTTCCGGCAGCAGAACCGGTCCCTAATAATACACCAATCTGTTTTCCCAGTCATGGACAAAACTAATCTCGAAAAGAAAACGAGCAGGCATTTCACCTGCTCGCATCTTTTTATACTACTTGACTGTGACTTTAATCTTCGCCGTCACTCCATTGAGGGAATGAACCCTTATGTAACACGTTCCCTTCCCTACCGTCGTGATCTTACCGCTCGCGCTGACCTTAGCCACGCTCGTATCGGTTGATTCGTACCTGAGGTCGGCTGCGGAAGATGCAAGCATCTTCTTTTTCTCGTCCTCAAGCTTGACATCGGCCTTGATCTTGAAGGTCTTACCGAGCGTGAGGGTCTTCTTGGTCTTGCTGAGCTTGATAAGAGCAACGTTTGTGTAGTCAGGATTCTTTTCTCCTGCGATGTAGAGAGTGATACTCTCACCGAGCTCAACCTTCTTGCCGTCCTCGGTCTTATAAGCCACTACCTTAAACTTGAGGTTCTTGGTCCGGTCGATCTCCTTACCGTCGATCTTCTTAGTGCTGAACTTGGTAGCATCCTCGACCTTTATGGGCTCTGTCTTTTCGAAAGGATCGCTGTAATATGCCACATATACGTCATAAAACTCTGCATCCCTCACCTTGCCCCATGTGAACGAAAGCTTGCCGTTCTTCTGGGTTGCGCCGATCTTCTTGTCGAGCTTGACCTTGTTGGCCTTGCGCTCTGCGGCAGGTGCCTTGACAGTCTTTATCTTCTCCTCTTTCTTTTCCTCAGGAGCGGGCTCTTCTACTTCGGGCTCATATACTTCCGGTGTTATAACGGGTCCGGGTGTGGGCTCGGGTGTGGGCTCGGGCGTGGGCTCGGGCGTAGGATCGGGTGTAGGTGTGGGCTTTACGGGGTCAACATACGTGATGTTGACAACATATTCCGCTGTCCTGCCGTTGTCCGCCGTTACGGTGACAGTCAGCTTCCTGATCAGGATCTGAGGATCGGGCTGAACCATTGATCCGTGAGACGGCATGTCAAACTTCACAAGCTTGAACTGCTCGTTGATCAGGTTGCCTGTCCCGGAAGATGTTCCGTTGTCGGCCGTGATCTTGACTGTCGAGTAAGGACTCTTGGCCGAAGCGATCGCAGTCGAAATGATCTCATGGTCGATATCTTCCTTGTTGATCTTTGCTTCCGCAACAAACTTTCCGGTTCCGTCTGCCTTGAAGCTCTTCTCATTAATGCCTATCTCTGAGAGGCTCAGGCTTCCGAGCTCGGTGTTGTCGGAATCAAGTTTGAGGTTTGTGTAAGCGACATCCACGTAATAACCGGGCTGGTTAAATGTGAAGGTCTGGGTTGTCGCCTGCTCTCCGCCGAGGGTGATCAGGCCGTTCGTGTTGCCGGTGAGCATCTGATATGCGCCGTAGGAGGAAACATATCCGGTCTTAATGACTGCCGCTCCGGCATTCATTCCGGTGTGCGTCGAGCTGCCGGTGTAACTCTGTTTCTGCTCGATGATATCACCTGCTTCGTTCTTGAGCGAAACGATCAGGTTACCTGTCGTTGTCGACGAAAGGCTTGTGTTCTGAATGTCTACCGTAACGATGGTCTGTCCGTTGCGGATCTCCATGTCGTTCGTGATAACAACGTCCTTACCGGTACGTGCCTGAAGGTTATCGCACGAAACCATTGCGGTGTTATTGCTTACATCCGGCTCGGGGCAGGATGCGTAAGTGCCACCGAAAGCGTTGTACTCGAGTACGTTCGCGGAAACGTAGATCGGGATTCCGGCTTCGGGGATCGTTGTGGCAGTCTGAGTCTGATTGCGCAGATACTCATTGGCATCAAATGTCACAAGAATGCTGTAACCGCCGTTGTCGATCATCTCAAGGTCGGCTCTGTTATCGATAACGAAGGGATCGATTCCCTTGATCTCGTTCCGGAGCGTTGCGTCAGAGTAGAAGCTGATACCTACCTGACGGTTCCTGTTGTTTCCGACTCCCTTGTAGAGGAGTGCGTCGGAAGCATTGTTGAGCTTGATGAGGATCTTACGCTTTCCATCCTTCTCCTCAACAACCTTGGCCGTTGTTACCTCGATATCGGGGTAATCAAGCAGCAGCCTTCCGCTGACGCTCTTGGACTCCGTAGAAGAGTTCTTGTCAAACACTGCCGTAACGGTCCAATCCGTATCCTCGAGCGCTGCGCCTGTGTTGTGATCCGCACGGAGTACGACCACGCCGCCGGGCACGATGTTGATATTGTCATAGTCTGTTACATCGGTTCCGATCTTTATCGAAACGTTCTTTATAGGATCGATACCGTCGTTTCTGAGTGCGTACTGTACCGACATCGAAGAATCGTTCCTTACCATGCTCCTGTCGAAATGCGCCGATGTTACGGTGAGCTTGTTCTCAAGTACTTCTGTTACACGGTAAAGGTTCGAAACTGCCGAAGGAACCGAGTAAGTAACGGTCTGTCCGTCCTTCGTCTCACCGGTCTTGCTTACGACACCGTTCGTGCCGTAGGTTGTGCCGAGGACAACTGCCTCGATCTTGTCGGTATCGGATCCGATCACGGTATCAAAGCTGTCGATCAGAGTACCTGCAGGCATTTCTGCCACATTGACAACGCTTGTTACACCGAGCGAATCGTTCTGAGCGTTGTAGAACATGACTGCCTTGAGGATATCGTACTCGGGAGCGTCTGCCGCCGAAACGGGTGTTGTTCCTGCTTCTCCGGCGAGCTGTACCGAATTACCCTGTGCACGCTCAACCCATGCGATTCCGAGTTTGTCGAGAGCGTGACCTCCGCCGACGAAGCTAAAGTTCGAGGTGATATTCACGCCGCTGCCGCCTGCTGTCTGCGAAAGCGATCCGGGGATCCTGCCAACGACTTCGCCGTTCTTGTTAAAGTCGATCATGCAGATATCTGCAGTCGATGAGCTTGAGGAACCGGCTGCCTGAGTCTGAACTTCACTGCTGTACCAGCCAAGGACGAATTCTTCATTTGTTCCGACTGTAACCGCTTCGATAGCGGGGTTCTCGTCAAGCTTGCTGTTGTTCGTTACACGAATGTTTCTTACTACCGTTCCGTCCGGGTTGATCACTGCGTAAACGATCTCTCTGTCGTTTGTCGTAGAGTCGCTTCCGTCGGTGTCGATCGTGTAAGCGATCGCTGCAGTGCCGTCTGTGAGCATTGCACAGTCAAGGCCCTTAACATTACCCGACGAACCGTTGTATACGGTGTAGGTCTCGCTACTCCATGCGGTTCCGTCATAGAACCTGCACTTAATTGTATCCTTCTTATTGAAGTCGGAGATGTTGATGATCCCGGTTGCGTTCTCATCAACCGCAACGCTTCTCCATGCAACCATTGCATTACCGTTACGTGTTGCAGCCGTGGGAGCCACATCGGCACCGGTATTGTTTGTAAGTCTGGTTGTTGCGGCTACTCCCGCTCCGTCAATTACCGAAGCGTAGATCTCGGTACCGTTAAGACTTACCATCTGGTCGATGTTGCTGAGTGTCTGACCCGCAATCTTGCCGTTGTCAACCATTCGACGAACCCATGTCGCTACTGTGAGAGTGCTGTCATAATCAGTATCGAGCTGGGTGTCACCGTAGCCGGCATCACTGTTCTGTGAGCCGTCGTAAAGTACCTTACCGGCGTTATTCTCACCAACATAGGTATCTCCTCTCTTAGTCGCATATACGGCACGTGTCGCGTTGATATCGGCACTGTTCATGTCGGAGAGGTAGATGATCTTGTCTCCGGCGTTAACGATCTTCGGTGTAGCGTAGGGGTAGGTATTTGTCTCGATGTCCCTGAGTGCGTTCGCCGAAGTAACCTTCGCGGTTCTTGCAACAGCGGCACCGGCATTATTGCCGCCCCATGTTCTCTTGGTCTCTGTGTTGTTTAAGTAATCTCTGCTCTCTGCTCTGGGTGCCAGATCAAGTGTCAGGAGAGACTCTCCGCCGAATCTGTTCACCTGCATCGAACCTGTTTGGGTAAGAGCATCAATGGCATTTCTGAGATTCTGCTGGTTCCTGGCCCAGAGATCCTCAATGTTACTGTAAAAGTTGGTCTTCTCATCCATCATGTTGAAGCCGACGGAGTAAAGAACCTTTTCATACTCTATACAAGCGATGCTCGCCACGAACTCTATACCGATAAGTCCGTCGATCCTGAATCTCTGACCGTTGATGTTTGCAGGGTACCATGTTCCGTAATCGGGAGCCGCAAGCTTGGTAACATCTTCTCCCTGATGCTCTTCGAGGTAAGGTCTGTTAAGCCACTCAAAGGTCATATCAAGACTGATCTGTCCGAAGATACCGAGCTTGAGCGCTACTACGGAGTAGTCTATCCCGACGCCCGCGAATACCTTGATGTAGAGGTAGAGCCTGAGCTTTGTAAGGTACTCGTTCGCAAGGTCGAGTGTATCTGTTGTGTTGTTCTGATAAGCAGCCGTGATCGCATCCATGCTCACACGAACAGTTCCGCCAAGCTCGACCTCCATGGTGATCGGAACGGGTCCTACCCACATGTTCCAATCCCACTTGAAGCCGAGTCCACCGCCGGCGTTGAAGCCGCCGTCAAGGACTGTCATGGCCCACTTCTGACTATCGAAATCCCAGTAGATCAGTGTTTCCATGTAGCCACCGATCTCGTAGGTGACATCAACGTCGCTCTTGACGATGTTGTCCATAGCTTCCGTAAGATCAGCCTTTTGGCTGTTCAGCCACTTGCTTGCTCCGCCCCAAGGCAGATCCTGAATACCGGGTGTGTAACCGAAATCCGATCCCTCACCGGGCATGAGGTTCATCTCGACACCGTTCTTTATCTCGTTGTCATCCATGGTCGAGTAGCTGAAACTCATGAGGCCGAGGAACTTCGTAGGATCGTTCGTAGGCGTGATATTCATGGAGAGGAGTGCATCCTCCGAATCCGTGAACTCCATGTTCGCCAGTAGCTTGAGTGCGGGGCCTACGAATTCGTCTCCCTGATCGTCCGCTCCCGTTGCCTTAGAGCTGTCCGAGCCTACCGACTTGCCGGCCAATCTGAGTGCCGAAGCAAGGTCTGTACTTTCCTCAGTCTTGCCGACACCGATCAGGTTAGCCAGTGCGAAAGGAAGATCCTCTCGTCTCGTGAGCGGTTCGGAATAGCTACGCTTATATTCAAGATAGAGATTCTTCTTCTGACCCTGATCTATACAGCTCTTGATGCTGTCAGGAGTCAGAGTGACATCATACTTGGTAAATACGTCTCTCGTGAAGATCCAGTCATAGGTGCTACACTTTGTGTTATCGTCAAACGCAACCTTCTTGCCGTCAGCGGTATATAACTGAAGCTCATAAGCGTTGCTACCGGCATCTTCTTTCTTCTCACCCCACCACATAACGGTTGTTTCGAGCACGCTGCCCTCGGGATTACTGTCGGACACACCGATCCTTCCCGTGTAATCCATCACGTTGGTGGTATTGCCGTTTGAAAGCGCGACAGTCCTCTGACCGACGATGAAGGGATGCTTCGTGTGCTTCTTGTTCTCCTTGAAGGTTACGATACTGTCTCCGCTCTCTACGTATTTGTCTTCTGCCTGATTGCCGTCAATCTCTAAAAGTATCGGGTAATAGTCGACAAGTTCTTCATGTGTAACGGGATCTGCGGCACTTATCGTGAAGACATATTTAACCTTGTCCGAGCTGTTCAACTCTCTGGGATTTCCTTCCGAATCCTTAAGATCCCACTGAGTGACATCCATTGTGATCCTGAATTTGCCGTTGGGCATATAGGGTTCAAGGTAATTGTCTTCATAACCAAAGCAGGTCTCGTCACCTACTATCGTATAACCGTTAGTATTGTCACTGTACGAAGTAGTGAAGGTCGCTCCCGTGAAATGGATCCAGTTAACGGGGAACACATTGGGATCCTCTACTGCATAGAAACACTTTTGGCTTTCTATAAGCGCGTTGTCGACAGCATAATACGGGTTGAGTACATGTCCTTTCACCATCTCCCCGTTAACATAGACCGCGCCACGAAGGATCAGGCTTCCGGTGTAAGGTGTTGCGTCGGGTTTCTTAAGGCTAACGTAAGCATAAGCCGCCTTGCGGAGCGTTACAATGTTGTAGGGATAAAGCTCGAGCCTTGTCGAATCGCCTTCACCTGATCTTAACTCATTGTTCTTGATCGTCGCGAGATATACGTCGCTTTCCAGTGTAGACTTGCAGTATACATCGCTCCAGATTCCGTCCTCTTCAAAGATCACAGCTTCTCCGTTATCATTACTCCAGACGTCAACCCACTCACCATCCTTATTGAGGTAGGTGAGCATTGTGGAGGTCTGAGGATAACAACGGAAGAGGAAAAGCCTGTTCTTAAGTGTCTTTACCGAGACCTCGAGCGAGTCCTTCATGCCTGTGAGGACATGCTCAGCGGTAACGGTCACGGGCTTGTCCGTATCCTTTAATCCCGAGAGCAGCATATCCGTTCCGGGACGGTAGGAGTCGTAGGAAAGCTTCCTGATATCTTCATAAAGCGAACCCTGTCTGTTATTGATCGTTACAGCCGAGTTGTTGTCGCTTGCCCATTTGAGCTGATCCGAAAGCTCTGTCCATGCGTACTCGCCGTAGTTGACCGAGACGATGTTACGGAGCGAGATATCTCCCCTAAGAGCAAGGATCTGATCCTGCGACATGCTGCCGATGGTGGCCGCATTGTCCATCACAAGACTTGATGCGGTCGAGCCGCTTCCGGAGATCACTGTTCCGGTTGCCTTGCCCTTCTTCTCTGTATCGTTAACTGTCGGCTGGATCCAGATCTTGAGAGCCGCCTCATCATATACGTAAAACAGGAATGAGTCATAGCTCCATGTTCCGGAAGTACCGTTCTTAGCCTTGACAGACACGGTATAGATCTGTCTGTAGCCGTTCTTGTCGGTATTCGAAGCGTTGAAACCGATATTACTTATGGTATAAGTACCCCTGTAATTACCCTGTCCGTCTCCGGTACCGGGGTTGTTTGTCTTGTAGATCTCTGTTCCGTCTTTCGCGATACTCATCTCAAAGAGTTCCGATGCGTTGGCGGACGAGAACTTCGCAAAGTTTTTGACGTTCCACTCGATACCTACATTTCCTGCGGTATCAAGTATGTAGTAATCGGAGAGACCCGTGAGTCTGACCTCAGCGGGCAGTGATTCTACGGACGCCTTAACCTCGCCGGAATATGTTGTGGTGTGGTATACCGTGCTTACCTTGATCACAAACTCATTGATCCCGTTCTCTTCGTAGGTGTATGCCAGATACTCGGCAGGGATCGCTGCCTGCGTAACGGGGTTCGCAGCAGTACCCGAAACGGTTGTGGTGTAAACGGGTGTACCTGTGGTGTCGCTTGCGCGGTAGAGCTCAATACTAAAGGTAGTGGGTGTCGTTCCGTTCTGAGCGCAGATATTGGAACTCCAGAACACAGTGAGTCCCTGCCCGTCCACGATATCATACGCAAGATCGGGTACCTCGAAGAAAGGCCTGTTACCGCTGTCGAACTTCAGTCTCCCGACTTCCTTCGTCACAGTTTTGCCTTCCGCATTGCCGTTATAAGCGATAACGCTTATGATAGTCTCCCCGGCTTTTCCCGAAGGGCTGATCTTTCCGTCAGCTCCGATCACTGCGATCGAAGGATCGCTGCTGACCCATGCGAAGTCTGCCGTGCTGTTCGCAGGGTTGCCGTAGGAATTGATATATGTAACCTTCTGAGGGTTACCGTAGGTGTAATCGTCTGCTGCAAGAGTGAAGCTTGCCTTGATAACGGGCTTATCTTCAACATAGATTACCTTGTTGCTCTGATCGTTGTACACGTAATCGGTTTGTCCGTCCGATTTCTTGACCGACAGCTTTGTCGTCAGATCGGTTGCCGTGATGAACTTAACAGAAGCCACAGCATCGCCGCCGATACCGATGTACTGTCCGTTATACTTGCCGATAACGGGGTCGTATTTATCATCTTCAACTGAAGTAACCGTACCGTTATCGAGGTAGAGCTCTGCGATAAAATACCTGGTCGTTCCCGAGGTGTTATCACCAATCTCAATATCACCTGTTGTGATCTTGCCACCGGTGATATCTTCACCGACAGACTTTAATCTCAGATATCCCGAATCGTAGGTTCCGTCAGTCGAAACGATCCTTACTCTGAGGGATTTCGAGAAATGAGTCGTACCTTCCGTTACGAAATCCCTCCTAAGCCAATCAGCCCGATTTGAATCGTTCACCACGTCGATCGTAACATTCAGCTTAGGCTCGGCAATATTGGTGTTGTTCACGTTAAAAGTAAAGCCTGTGAATGTGTTCTTTACAACAACAGTGTTGATATTAAAGCCTGTGGGTTTAAGCTCCAGAGTCGTGTTCTGATCTGCGCTGACGTATTCAGCGATATTGCTGAATGCTTTGCCGTCAAGATTCCTGGGGTTAAACCCTGTAACCAGGATGCTTATATCACCGCCCTCTTTAACCTCATAAATGAAGGTCTGAATGTTCGACGCCGATGTCTCGACAGGTTTAAGAACAGAGCCGTTGTTGACCCTCATTTCAACATCTGCCTTAGCAGGCTCAGTGTACTTGACCGTGATAGGGATCAGCTCGCCGGGCTTGAACTCACATGCGGGTACGCTGATCGATTCGACCACGGGGGCCTTTTCACGAGTGAACTTTGCGGTGATATCAAAACTGTTGCCGTAATAAGCATAGAAAGGCTGTATTTCGCCCGTGTCATCTATGATTCCGGGATAGAATTCCGCATAATATTCAGGTGTATAATAATGGTCCTCGGTCTGATTTAAATCATTGTTCTTGTATACTGTAAAGGTCTCCAGGCCGTTGCGGATAGAAGGAGCCAATATCGATTGGGAGTGATTTTGAGCCCATCCGTTCTGGATGGTATGTATCTTGAAAATTTCATGTGTGCTCTGCGGATTCCACACGATAACGCCTCCGAGTTCCGCCGGCATCTTCGTTCCTTTTTTCTGCTCCCGTGCATAGATCTCGAGGGGATAATAAGCAAACCCCCCGTCAAAGGTGATGGAAGTGATCTCGTCACCCTTGCTGATCGCTGCTCCCGTTGAAGCACGAGAGAGATCCTGTCCTCCGACAGGCAGAAGATTCTCTGCATCCCATGAGCTGAGATTGGATCCGTCGGGACGGTATCCGAAAGAATTATTATACCAATCCTCGGCCGAACCGTTTTTCCTTACGATAAATTCCCACGTAGCAGGCTGAATAAGTCTAGTCTTTACAGTAGTCTCTATCATCACATCTAAATAGTTGAGATCATCAGGTCTGGTTGAACTGCTCGCGGTGATATTATCCGCGGGTATCGCCACGCTCACTCCCTCCGGATCGTTTTCGGCATGAATATCGATCGTTGTCTCGGGAACAAGTCCACCGTTGTAAAGAGTCCAATGACCTACGCCTTCGTCGTCAAAAAACCCGAATATGGGAAATTGTCTTATGGGATCCGTATACTTTATTCCATCATCAGGCGTAAGGTGTTCGAATTTCATTTTATCTATAAGACCCCACTTGACCAAAAGCTGTTGCTCGGTTGTGAGTTCCACTGTATCACCCTTTAACAGTTCGGGATCATGCTCTTCGTAATGCTTGACCAGTCTTCCGATCCTGTCACCTGTGGGCTGTCCGTTTTCATCAAGTACATATTCCATTACTGTTTCCGTTCTATAGGTACCCGAAGGACGGAAGAAAGCCTCATTGGGCACACCCGTTGATCCTGAAAGATCAAAGTTTATGTAATCGGGCATGGTTCCCTGTGCTGTCGAGCCCTTGCACTCGATAAGCATGCCGAGTGTCTCGCTTTCGGCTCCCGCCTCATTCGTAAAGAGAGCGTTCTTGATGTCGTAGCAATCAAGAATAAAGTACGTTTTCTCGGAGTAAACAGGGTCATCATCCGCCATGGGATCAACTCTCTCCGCAGCCACATCGATCTCTGCGGTTGCCGTTCCGTCCGCGCCCGCCGTAAGTGTCTTTTCCTTTACGACGCCGCTGTCAGCAACACTTCTGCTACCCGAGAGTGCCTTGTACTTGAACGAAACCCGCTGTCCGGGTACCGCACCTTCAAGGCTGACTGCAAAACGAGCCGTAAATGCCAAAACTTCAGTCTGCTCGATCGAGTTCTCTAAAAGGGTTACCTTTACTCTGGCGTCATGGCTGATCTCTTTGGCACCGGTGATGTGACCTGCGTTGTCACTGCTTGCGGTACGGAGAACGACACCTTCTCTTTCAAGCTGTTCCACAAGGCTTTTCGCGTTTTCTGTCTGCTCTTTGGTCCAGACCTTGTCGGTAAAGTAAGTGTCTTTCACATATGCGAGATAGTCCTCAATATCGATCATGGTCTTGAGGTCTTCGAGACATACGGGTGCCCCGTCAACCCAAACCATATCCTGAGGATCGTAATCGCCGGCAAGGATCTCCCTGATCTCGTCAAGCGAAATGGGCTTGCCGTCCTTTTCGATATACCAGCTGTCAAGGATGTTTCCGTTCTCATCAATAAGACCGTAATCCTGAAGCATCCTGTAATAATCCTCTGCTTTCTCAGGTCCTCCCACAATACCGGCAAGGGCGTCTATGATCTCCTGCCTGTACTCGGGGGACTGCTCGCCGCTCACTGCGGCACTGACCTTTTCGAGCATGGTCTGCGGGATCAATGTAAGTATCATTGCTACGCAGATTATGACCGAAACAGCTCTTCTCCAGAAGCTTTTCATGAGTATTTCCTCCTGATTCTAATTGGTGCGGTTTTTGACTGCTCCCCGGTTTCATCCTCCGGGATCGTCAATTTCGCTTTCCTGTTCAGTCTGCCTTTCACGCCTGATCCTTGCGAACTTGATGCATCCGAGGGTTAGAACTACGGCAAACACAAACGATAGAACTCCGACCAGAACGTACCCTCCCGCATCATCCGAGAGCATCAGTGCACCGAATCCGTACATTTGGATGGTGTCAGGCGATCCGAAACCGGAAAACTGATACACCAAGGCGACCGAAACGACCATAACAAACATAGCCGCACCGGACAAAATCCCGATACGGGTACGCAGCTGTCTGATCTTTAGCTCCAAGGCTTTTTTTTCGATCATCCGAATAGCTTCATCAGTCTCGTATTTCATAGTCTCTCCTTTCTCTCTTTTCTCTCCTTTTTGCAGGTTCTATTATTTAGTTCCGCGGGGTATCCGGATTACTCGGTGATATTTTGAAAGAATTTTAAAAAGAAAAAGAAAAAAAGAAAGAAACATCTCTCAAGCCGTTTTGAAAGATGTTTCTACGCTGTTCTGATTTATCTTGTTGATTTCGATTGTTCCTGAGCCAAGCTGAGTCAGGACGATCGTGTTTGGCATCGGGATAAGCAGGCGGGTACTATATACGCTTATTATGCCCGGGGCGGGGCAGGACGTTCCGACTTGTGGTCATATGCGTGAGCGCTGTTTCTCTGCGCCTCCTGCCTCTTAAGGGTCCGGTAAGGGAAGTAGAGGGCGACAGCGGATAATATCGGCATCGTGTAGCCGATGTAGGTCGGGATCCCGGGTTCCGACACGAGCAGGTTGTAGAAGCCGTGGAACGCCGTCGAAAGTGAGAGCGCTCCCACAATACCAGGGAAGGACAGGGTGAACAGACGCTTCTGAATGATGATTCCCATCACGAGCATAAGTGCACAAACCACGTGCATGACTCCGACCGCGAGGCCTCTGATGATGACGAAGGTGAGCTCAGGCGCGCCGAAGGATATGAGATAGCAGCTGTTCTCAAACGAAGCGAACCCCAGTCCCAGTCCGAGGCACACGGTGATCAGCTTGCTGTTGTCGGCCTCAAATACGAAGATATAGAAGACAAGCGGCAGGATCTTCATGATCTCCTCGATGATTGGGGAGAAATAGATCGCCATATCCTCTGCCGGCGTCTCTGTGATCTGTCTGAGGAATCCGCTGATATAAGCGGACAGGAGGCAGATCACCATCCCCATGACGAAGGAGCCGATAAACCTGCGCGTGTTCCTCTGGGTGAAGATGAGCGCGATCAGGAGCGGGATGGCGATGCAGACAAGGATGTTTTCGGAATAAACCATGCTTCACGCACCCCTTTCCGCGATCTGTTCCGGCCGGAGGCTTTCCGGCCTTTTTTCAAGCTCGAAACATGTGAACATTACTATGAGAAGCGCCACAGCGTACATAAAGTCAGCCAGGAAATAAACAGGCTCATAACACATATACGTTGTGTTCAGGATCCATACGAGGGATATGAAGTTGACAACAAGGACCTTTTTTATGTCGTCCACGGATGTGTCCCGGTCTCTGCGAATCCTCCCGAGTCCCCTGAGGCCCTTGACAAGTAAAAACACAAACACGGCGAAGAGGATCACGTAGGTTGTGTATTCGAATACAGCCATGGTGAGTTCGGATTCGAGGAAGCAATTGATGATCTGAAGGATCAGCACTGTGTAGGTTGAAACGATGATGCAGACCTTCTCAATGGTGCCAAACGCCCCGGTCTTCTTCATCGCAAGGACTATGATGTACATGAGGTAGCAGAGAGGCACGCCGCTCGACACGCTCTCGATCCACTCTCCGCTCCAGACGGTCCAGAGCACGATGAGGACAACGGATATAACTGCGATCTGCACGGTCTCAAAGCCGCGCTTCGGTCTTTCTTTGTAGAAGATCTTGTTGAACATGGAAGCAAAAAAAAGCCACGCACCGGTCGAGGAAACCTCGTTGATCCCGTAGGGGATCCTGACGCCCACCTTGAGGACTGTGGTGAGGATCCAGTACATGTTTCCGATGATAAGACAGATCGTGGCGTACAGGAAGAATCCCATGACGATGGTGAATCTGACTTTTTTCAGGAATCTGACGGTGAGCAGCGCACAGACTATCATCACAACGAGCTGCATCAAGGACTCTATCAGATCGAGATAATTGATCTCCATTTGAAACCCCTTTTCGTGTGATCACTCAGGATTTTCGAGCTTTTTGAGCTTCTTTACATAGTTTATGAGCACAGTCGCCAAAGCGCCGAGTATGAAGGCGCACACAGCGATCACGATATAACCCACATAAGGCGATGTGACCGTTATGCTGCCGTACTGGGTAAAAGTTGTCTCCTCTTCGACAACCGCTACGGGCTCGAATCCTACAATGCCGAACAATATCACAACAAGAGCGGCGACCGCAGCCATGCCGATCGAGCACAGTGTGATAACGTTCATGCTCTTTTTGCGGATCTTGAGCGCATCCGAACGTTTGAGTATTTCGTCAAATTGATCGTTATCGGTTCTCATAACAGTCTCCTCAAATCTCCGGCCGTACACAACACCGGCAGGCATATATGCCTTACATCATACCGTCGTATCCCATTTCGATGAGCATATCCCGCAAGCAGACCTTGCCTCGCGCGATGAGGTTATATACCTGCTTCTTGCTCTTGTTCATGACGACGGATACCTCGTCGTTACTCATGTCTTCAAAAAATATCAGATGAAGTACCTGCTTGTATATCGGATTAATACTCTCGAGTGCTTTATAAAGTATCCTGTTGCGTTCGTTTTCAAGGCAGCAACTTTCCGGCATCTCGTTGTCCGAAACCTCTCCGACCGTTTTTTCCTCATCCTCGATCCCAACGCTGCAATAGCTTTTCTTTCTGAGCGCTTTAAGAGCGATATTCCGACCGATCGAGAAAAGCCATGTCTTAAAGCTGCTCTTTCCGGAGAATCTCGACGTTCCCGATGCCACCACCGCGAAGGTGTCCATCATGACATCTTCCGAATCGTCCTGATTCCCGAGAAATCCATATACAAAAAACATCAATTCTTCCTTGTATCGCAGAAAAAGAACTTTCAGATCGTCTGTATTGTTTGTTTTCAGATATCGGGCGTAAAGCTTTTCATCGCTCAATTCGGCCCCACCCGCCAAGTTTATAGCCATCCTGTCTTTCCAACTGTCCTTTGATGATCAATACGCTTATAATGCGGAGAGCATCCCTTCTCCGTGAGATATCTCCCCGCATTTACTACTTAATTAATGTTATCAGATTTACGCTTTTTTTTCAATGGCAAACATCCGCTACGCTTGTCAATGCGGAATTATTACCGGAAAATAAACCCTCTCAGGACTTTCGGGAATTCTTTTTTTTTACTTTGACGTACTCCTTGATCCTGACACAGAGGACCACGGCAAGTACCCCGATCCCCGCTGCCAGAACACCTATTATCACATATCCCATGGTATGCCTTCCTTTTCTGGTGCTGCGGTTCTTTAACTTTGGCAGACCTTCGTGCTTTACTCTTCGTATCCGAGTTTCAACAGTTCTTCCCTGCATGCTTGCTTTCCGCGTGAGACAAGGTTATATACCTGCTTTTTGCTTTTGTTCATGACGAGCGAGATCTCGTCGTTGGACATTTCTTCAAAATACGCAAGATGAAGAGCCTGCCGGTACTCCGGTTTGATGTTCCCGAGTGCTTTATAGAGCAACTTATTTCTCTCGCTCTTTAAGATCTCCATATCGGGCGTACCGCCGTCCGAAACGATCTCCTCGTTTAACGGAAATGACATCAACCTGTTCTTTCGCAGATATTTTAAGCCCTGATTCCTTCCGATCGCAAACAGCCATGTCTTAAAGCTGCTCCTCCCCGAAAACTTCGCCCTCTCGGTCGCCAGTATCGCGAACGCCTCGAGCATAATATCCTCGGCATCTTCCATATTCCTGATAAACGCATATAAGAAAAAGGTTAGTTCTTCGCGATAACGCGAGATCAATTCTCTCAGATATTCACTTTCGGAAGTCGACAAAAAAAGGCTGTATAACTCTTCGTCGCTTTTCCTTGATATAAAATCAATATCTTTCATCCTTGACCCCATCGTCTTCTTTCGATTCGGAACATCCGAATAAGCAACCGCTTCCCAACCTCAAGAGAATGCTCAGACAAAAAACTCCCCTATCATACTCGTCCCGTTATAAATCACTTTTTTATAATGCCATAAAACCGTTGATTATTCAATGATTATATGCCATTATAATCATTGATTCGTTTATTTTTGAAAAGGGTGCGTATATGGAGATAGACTGGTTTGATTTGTTTTCTACACTGCTTCAGATAGCCGTTCTCGTTTTTGCGGTCTTAAAGATCGTTCCGCAAATGCGACGTTACGGTAATTCCGCTATTCTTGTCTTTCTTCTCTATGCCTTTATCTGCCTGCTTTTGAGTGATATCTACTGGCTCTCGCTCGGCATTGTTCATCCGGATAAACGTCTTCCTTTCGCGATCAGCGATGTGGCCGATATTGGAGAACAGCTTATGCTTGCCTCTGCGCTCGGTGTTATCTTCCGCGGGATCAAGTGCCGGAAGCGCCTTGAACTGTTCCTGAGCATAGTTGCATCGATCGGTCTTATCATTCTTTGGGTAGTCTGGACGGAGGAATGGACCAAGAATGTCCTGGGCGGTATCTCTTACGGTTACCTTATATTCATGGTCGTACTCGCTGCCAAGAAAACAAACGCCTTTAGCCGACGCGAAGCGATCGTCGTTTGGTTCGTGAGCTTTGTGTGTCTGGTTCTTTCGTATCCTTTAAGATGGGAGCTTGTCGAGGCTCACCTGATTCAATCGATCTTCTTCTACACACCCATGCTCATCTTAACGATATGGTTCTTTTATAAGAGTATTGTTGCAGTGCGGGTTATTCTGAAAAACAAGGAGAACCGCATGGAAAACGCGCGAAGAGCGATCTCCGTCAGTGCCTCGACGCTCGTCTGGATCAGATGCTGCGCCTATGTTTCCGACGGGCTTCCCTTTGCTATTTTTGATTTTGTGAACACTCTCATCATTCCGTTCATACTCTATAGCGTTCTCTACCACGAGAGGGCACGCATCGAAGAAGCTTTGGGAGAAGGAGGTGCCGCCGTATGATCTATTCTGAGAACATACTCGTTTGCATCGTTATCCCGCTTTTGATCTCGGCCCTTTTCACAAGAAAGGGCACGAGGAGATTCCTGGTCGCCCTCGCGATCGGGATGATCAGTTGTCTTCTCTCCGCTTATATCACAGGGTTTGTCGAATTTATGTCCGAATTCACTCCCGAAGAAATGTCGGCCTTTTATGCTCCGATATTTGAAGAGCTCCTAAAGCTGATGCCCCTGCTCTTCTACTTGTTTGTTTTTGATCCGAAAACATCCTCTCTGTTTTCGGCCGGTCTCGGGATCGGACTGGGATTTGCGACCTTTGAGAACTGTTGTTATATCCTTTCTTACGGAGCCGAGGACCTCTCGTACGTCATGATCCGAGGTATGTCAGTCGGTGTAATGCACCTTGTGTGCGCCCTCACACTAGTCTTCGGTCTGACGAGCGCAAGAAGGTTCCGTGTGCTCTCGTTGCCTGCCGTGATCGGCGCGATCTCGCTTTCGATGGTGTTCCACGGCCTTTATAACATGCTTGTATCAAAGCCCGGTCTTTCGAGCGTGATCGGATACGCAATGCCCATTATAACAGCCGTTGCCATATACTTCCCGTTCCACTCATTGATCGATCATGAACCCGGCCCTGAGCAAAATGATACGGATAATTATGATGCGGGAAAAAAATTTTAGTGAGAAAAAATTAGATTTTCGGGTACTAAGTGTAAAAGAACAAACGTTAATGCCCCCTGAAAGGATCGTATTCACATGAAGTACAACTTAGACGAATCTGTTATGATCGTTGAAAAGAAGATCCAAAACAGAAAGATACGAAAGCTCCGCCGCAGTATCTGTTCTTTGTGTGCTCTTGCCGCGATCCTTGTCGGCCTGGCTGTTTTCTCTCTTTATAATTTTATCAGCTTCGGTGAAGTGGGCCATTCCCACTCCGTATACGGCACCCTTATGATCTCAAACGAAGCCGGCGGCTACGTCCTTGTCGGTGTTGTATCGTTTTTTTCCGCAGTTGCGCTGACACTTCTTTGCTTATACATTCGGCGGAGGAAGCACTCCCCCGCCGATAATTCGTCCGATTCCGATAAATGATCCGGATATCTGTTATTTAATTACGATCGTATAGATCTTTCCTTTTACGTAGATCTCCTTAACCACGGTCTTTCCTTCCGTGATCCTCTTGATGTTCGCATCTTCCCAAACACGTGCCTTAACTGAATCCTGCTCTTCGGTAAGTCCGACTTTGATCGTAGACTTAACCTTTCCGTTGATCTGGATGGCTATCTCGATCTCATCCTCACGTGCGAGATCCTCGTTATATACGGGCCAAGGCTCATAAGCAATGGTCTTTCCGGTTGCGGCGATGACCTCCCAGATCTCCTCTCCGATATGAGGGCATATGCATGAAAGCATCTTTACAATACCCTTTGCATATTCAATAGGACACGTTCCCTTCTTATAAAGGGCGTTCACAAAGATCATCATCTGCGAGATCGCTGTGTTGAACGCAAGCTTCTCAAAGTCGTTTGTAACTTTCTTAACGGTCTGATGGTAAAGCCTGGTAAGCTCTCCGTCATCACTGTCGGTAAGATTTGTCTTTTCGGTAAAGAAGTTCCAGACACGGTTAAGGAATCTTCTCGCACCTTCCACACCCTGATTGCTCCAGGGCTTTGAAACCTCGAGCGGTCCCATGAACATTTCGTAGAGACGGAGCGTGTCGGCACCGTAATCACGAACAACATCCGAAGGATTTACGACAAATTCGGGGAAACGTTTACCCATCTTGATACCGTTCTCACCAAGGATCATTCCCTGATGAACAAGTTTCTTGAAAGGTTCCTTAACGGGCGAGATCCCCTTGTCGTAGAGGTAGCGGTTCCAGATCCTTGAGTACATGAGGTGGCCTACCGCATGCTCGGGTCCGCCGATATAAAGGTCAACAGGCATCCAATGCTTGAGGAGCTCATAGTCGGCAAGCTCTTTGTCGTTGTCGGGGTCGATGTAGCGAAGGAAGTACCAGCTCGATCCTGCCGAACCGGGCATCGTTGAAGTCTCCCTCGTTCCTTTTATACCGTTATGGTCGTATTTCTTCCATTCCGTAGCATTCTCGAGGGGTGCCTTGCCTCCCCTTCCCTTATAATCCTCAAGTTCGGGAAGAACAAGCGGAAGCTCGTCATCGTCGAGCACGTGTATTCCGCCGTCCTCGGTATGGACAACGGGCACAGGCTCGCCCCAGTAACGCTGGCGCGCAAAGATCCACTCACGGAAGTGGTAATTTACCGTTCGCTTTGCAACACCCATCTTTTCGAGCTTAACTGTGATAGCTTCTTTCGCCTCTTCAACAGTCATGCCCGTAAATTCTTCGGAATTGATGAGCTTATATCCCTTTCCGAGATAATCATATTTTTCAAGCGCATGATCACTGACGTCTATGTGGCCGGTCGCATCATTACCGTCGATAACCTGGATCATCTCGATGTTATGAGCCACGGCATATTCAAAGTCTCTTTGGTCATGTGAGGGAACCGCCATTACGGCACCTGTTCCGTAACTTGCAAGAACAAAATCACCGATGAAGAGCTCGGCTTCCTTGCCGTTGACGGGATTGATGCATTTTACGCCTTCAAGTCTGCATCCCGTCTTACCCTTGTTGAGCTCTGTACGATCCATATCGTTTTTCTTGCGGGTCTCTTCGATATAAGCCTCAACCTCGGCTCTGTTCTTAACACGGGGAAGAAGCTCCTGTACGAGCTCTCCGTCGGGAGCGAGAACCATAAACGTAATACCGTAGATGGTCTCTATACATGTCGTAAAGATGGAGAATTTTCCTCCGCCGACTATATCAAAGCTGACCTCAACACCTTCGGAACGTCCGATCCAATGGCGCTGCATGTCTTTCGTGGACTCGGGCCAGTCGATCTCGTCGAGACCCTCAAGGAGTTTCTCGGCAAATGCAGGCTGGTCGATGACCCACTGCTTCATGTTCTTACGAACTACGGGATATCCGCCGCGCTCCGACTTGCCGTCGATGACCTCGTCGTTACTCAGAACCGTTCCGAGTTCCTCACACCAGTTAACGGGCATATCAACGCACTTTGCGTATCCGTCCTCATAAAGCTTCTTGAAGATCCACTGGGTCCAGTGATAATACTTGGGGTCGGATGTTGCCACCATCTTTGACCAGTCGTAGTCAAAGCCAAGTTCCTTAAGCTGTTTTGAGAAAGTCTGTATATTCTTCTGTGTAAAACCGTCGGGATGATTACCGGTGTTGATGGCATACTGCTCGGCGGGAAGGCCGAACGAATCGTATCCCATGGGATGAAGGACGTTATATCCCTGCATACGCTTCATACGCGAAACGATATCGGTTGCAGTATATCCTTCCGGATGACCCGCATGAAGACCAACACCCGAAGGATAAGGGAACATGTCGAGCACGTAATATTTCGGCTTCGAGAAATCCCTGATATCGGTCTTAAACGTCTGATTTTCCTCCCAGTATTTTTGCCATTTGGCCTCAATTTCGCGAGGCATGTAATCTTTCATTTCTATCATCCTTTCCCTGCTGCGTACAGGCAAATTTTTAATATCGTTGTTTTCTTGTCCGCGACCCGCCTCTTAAGGGCGGCTTTGTACGAACAATAACTCATTATAGTACTTCGCGCGCGACTTTTCAAATTCGGTTTATTCTTCGCTTTCCGGCGGTAGTTTGCACTCCTCCGAATGATCGTTCTCAAGATAGTCCTTTAGGAGCGCCCATGTACCCGCGCTCTCATCTCCGAGCTTCCATGCCGCGATACCTTTGACCGATGCTTCTCTTGATGCATCCGCCTTACGCTTTAGGGACTCTTCGTCCTCTATCCAGATCCTGTAGAACGAATTCTTCTTGACCCACTCGCTGTAGTATTGTCCGTTCGTTTCTCTCCATGTCAGTTCCTTGCCGGACACCTGGTCGCGTGTCTCGCGAAGGTTGGGCGTCGACTCGACATATACCTTACCGTCGGAGGCTTCGCGCCATAGTCGGGTATAGAAGGGAACGCCCATGATCACTCTCTCGGAAGGAGCCATCTCGGTGGTCGTCTTTAGGGCGTTCTTAAACCAGTCGAGCGAGGAGACCGAACCCGATTCGCCGGATCCCGCATAATGCTGGTCATAACCCATGATCACAACGTAATCGACGATCTTTCCCTGTTCCTTGATGTCATAATAAGCGTTATATGCTTCCGGAACATAATTGTCCACCGAAAGTATCACATTGTTCAACCGGCATCTGACGGAGAGTTCGCGGAGGAACTGTACGAAATAAACGCCGCTGTCGAGCTTGAGCATCTCGAAATCAATGTTTATGCCGTCGAGGCCGTATTCTTTGACGCTGTCCATGATCGAATCGATGAGCGCCCTGCGCTTTTCGGTAGAAGAAAAGATCGTATGCGAATCTTCGGTACAATTAAAATGCCCGTCGATCGTATCGTTCTTATATGTGGCCCAAACGCTTACGCCCTGTTCATGGGCATAATCGACATAGGCATGAGACGCATATGATATAAAATCTCCGTCCGTTCCGTCAAGGAAGAACCATGTGGGCGAAACGACATTGACTTCCGGTGCCGCCGCAAGATGATCCTTGAGGATCCCAACATTATCATTGGTGTACAGGAGCTGCCAGCCGAGGTAGATATTGCCCGGCATGTCGATATGCGTATATTCGGGTTCTTTATACTCCACGAACACGGGATCCGAATAGTATGATTCTCCGAGATCGTCCTGAAGGACATAACCGCGGACGCCATCCTCGGTCTGGACCTTGAGATAGCCGTTCTCTCTGATGCCGCCGCCGTCGATCACACGGAGCCTGTCACCCGCCTTGAGTTCTTTAAGCCTGTCGGACTGAAGGTCTTTTCCGGAACGCACCGGCGTGTCCTCTTTAACATCCATGCACAGGAACTGATCCTTGCTGTACGTGATCAAAAGTCTTGCCGGGTCTTCCTCGAACCTGTACGTGATACCGAGCTGTTCAAGGAACGCCGTCGCTACGTAATACGTTCCTTCATCTTTCCTTATGATCGGAACGTTTGCCTCCGAGGGATCACCGTTACAGTCAAAATGAGTCCCGTCGGCAACAAAATCATATATTTCGGTAGGTGTGGTGAATATTACTTTATTCTCATCCTCCACAACAAAGAATCTGTGTGAATACATCTTTGAGACCGTATCGATATCGATATATGTCATCCCGTCGCTGTAGAGCGCGTATTTCTCGTAAACCGTCTCGTCGATGATGATCATGGCCTTGCCCTCGGGAACCCCATAATAATCCGAGAGTTTCATGACCACAGTGCTCCCCTCATCCTTGGCGAAAAACGAACATCCCGCCAGCAACCCCGCACATAACAGCACCAGGCATATAAGACCCGTCTGCCTTAAAAAATTCCTCATCTTACATTTCCTTCCGATTGTTAATACCGCTTTTTACGATCTTCCGAGCGGCAAAAAGTTCTGCACTCAACCCAAAAACGCAGCCCCGATGCGCCTTTGCCGCGCAACGGACTGCGTTTATTGTACCATCTAATCCGCTGCATGGCAAGCCGAGAAATGCGGATTTTAATAGGGTTTTGGGGCTTTTTGAGAGGTCGGCCCGTCACTGTTTTTCTCTTATGCTTTTCCCTTGAGGTGCATTCTTTGTTTGGTGATGCGGACAGGAGGAACTGCCGCTTTTCTGTGATATATTATTTCCTCTTTTCAGTCGCCTTCCACCGGGACCCGTTAGGATCCTCCGACTATCTTTCCGAACAGTTTTCTGGTTTCGGCCCCCGGCGAGAACGGGTTTTCTTCATAAGGGAATTTAAATGCCTTGATACCGCACGGCAATAATTCTGCCGCATGGCGACCTGTCATGTTCATCAGCACGCGGCAGCCCGGCCCCAAAAGCTTTTCGCGCGCCATTCTTTCTGCAAAGTCGTAGTCCTCGTTTCTCCAGACAGCCCCTCCGCCGACAAGTATCACCAGATCAAATCCGGCCAGTGCTTCCTTGAAAAAACGAACGGGTTCTCCCGACAGATCCGCGATCACACTCATGTGACCGCCGGCACCTGATGTCCCGTATGCCGCGCAGGAGATCCCTCTTCCCACCCTGCCTTCCGCGTATGCCGCGTAGGAGATTCCTCTCCCCGCCCTGTCTTCCGCGTATGCCGCGTAGGAGATCCCTCTCCCCGCCCTGCCTTTCGCGTCTGTCGCAAAGATCTCCTCGAGCTGCGGATCTCGTTTCTTTTGCATGAATAAGACCGGTCCGTGTTTTGCCATAACGCTTGCGAGGCTCACCGCCACGTGGGTGGTCCCGCAACCTCTCGCGAGTCCGATGACCGCTATTTTCTTCATGCACGCCGATACTTCCGCATGACCCGACTTTTTTCTTTTTGTCGTTTCTTTCAGCATTTTGGTGACTATGACACAAGATCCGACTCTGGTCTGCCGATCTTTTGTTGCACACCGCTTTGCTATCTGTTCAAGTTTCTTTCTTATTCTTTTACCCGCCGTCGAATGTTCAACCATGAACAGAATAAGTTTTCCCAGGCTGTATACGTCGCCTTCTTTTCCGGTCTCTTCTCCCCTTATCGTTTCGGGGGCTGTGTAACCCGCTGTGACAGATCGAAAGCCGGAACGTTCCTTCTCCTTTACCGCCGTCCCCAGATCGATGATCCTGACACGGTCGGATATCATGATGTTTTCGGGTTTCAGATCAAGATGGATAAGCCGGACCGAACGGTCCTGCAGATATTCAAGAACGGAGCAGATCTGCTCCAGATGATCAAGAAGTTGTCCTTCGCTCACATCCCTTTTGAGATAAAAAGCTTTCAGGGTATCTCCCTCGATAAATTCCTCGATGATATATGTGAATTCGTCGTCCTCATCCACATCAAACACCTCCGGAATACCGGGATGCGACAATCTCATGAGAGTGACCGCTTCGGCCGCCAGAACATCGTGAGCGGGACTGTCGCGCCTGATGCCCTTAATGATCCTTTTTGTGTGAAGCGTGCGGTGTTCGGCAAGCCAGACCACACTGTGTTCGTGGGCACAAATTCGGTTTATGACCCTGTATCTGTCAAGAATATAAATTTCCTCCTTTCTTTTTGTGCGAAACGACTGTAGAAATAGTATAAATCAGCCGATATATATATAACAAGGAGATCATTATTGTATTTTTTCACAAAAATCGACCCTCCGATTTGTGCAATTTTTCACGATCGAAACAGTACGAATTTGATTGACTTGGATACACAAAATGCTTATACTATGATACACTTATCTTAGGAGCAGACTACTGCTTCGGATCGATCACATCCGACTTCAAAAGGAATACAAAGAGCGTATTCCCGAAGCGATAAAAACCAACTCGAAAGGGGGCTTGTTTATGAAATTCGAAAAGATCAGTGACAACCAGATCCGTTGTACCCTTTACAAGAAAGATCTTGTCGACAGACAACTAAAGATCAGCGAGCTCGCCTACGGGTCAGACAAGGCAAACGCGCTTTTCCGTGACATGCTCATGCAAGCCTCGACAGAGTGCGATTTCGACGCCGAGAACATCCCGCTGATGATCGAAGCGATCCCGCTCTCGCCCGAATGCCTTGTCCTTCTCATTACCAAGGTCAACGATCCCGAGGAGCTTGATACCAGGTTTTCAAGTTTCACCAGATCTCCCGAGGATGACGAAGAAGAGGAATTTGAAGCACCCGAACGTTCCTTTGCGGACGAGATCATCAGCTGCTTCAATCACCTTTCCGATCTCATCGGAGATCAGCTTTCGGAGAAATTGCTCGGTGCTTCCCAGGCCAAAGACCAAAGTTTGCGCAACGTTCTCAAAGAAAGAGAATCGAGCACAAGGCCCGTACCCAACCTTTGCAAGATTTTCAAATTTGATTCTCTTGACGAAGTGATCTCGCTCGCTAAAAAGGTCAACAGGTTTTATCGCGGCGACAACACACTTTACAAAGATCCCGCCGGAAAATACCACCTTATAGTAGGCATGTCCGACCACACTGTCGGCGAATTCAACAAGGTTATAAACATCATCTCCGATTATGCACCCACCGAGAAGACCTCTTCCGCAGGCACGGCATATTTCGACGAGCACTACAAGATCATAGTTCAGGGTAATGCCCTTCAGGTACTTGCAAAAGTCTGAAACACGGGCTCCCGGTACATAAGGTCAAGAAGACCCCGGTACGCATATCGCGTTCCGGGGTCTTCTTTTTCGTAAAATTTTTCGATCAGCCTTCTACGATAGCATCGTTGGGGCATCCTGCCTGGCAAGAACCGCAATCAAGGCATGCATCGGCGTCGATCTCATAGTGCTCAGCACCCTCAGAAATAGCACCAACGGGGCAAGCCTCTGCACAAGTACCACAGCTAACACAAGCGTCTGTAATCTTATAAGCCATTTTTCTACCTCCTGATAATAGTGAACTAAATAACAGTGATTTTTTACGGTCGATACTTAAAGTCTCCCGTATCGCACGAAGTTATGATATAACATCTTGCAATAAAAAACAAGACCGCATTAGCGGTCTGGTTTTATCATTTTGCTGTTTCAAGGAAACGGTTGATCTGCTCAACAAGAGCATCTGCATCAATTCCGTGAACCATAGCTGCCTCACTTATGCTCTCTGCCTGAGAAGCGGGGCATCCGAGGCAGTGCATGCCCGATGCCATAAGAATGGGCGCTACATGAGGATTTTCCTTTAAAAGCTCGCCGATCGTGATATCCTTGGTGATCATGTTTTTCCTCCTTTCCGATCGCTGCGTTATGATCTTTCCCGCTGTTATGTATCGGAATTCATAAGCAGGTTTGCAAATCTCGTATATTCAAGCTGGCAAGCAAGTTTAACGGTTCCTATGGGGCCGTTACGTTGCTTACGGATGATTATCTCCGCTGTTCCTTTATCCTTGCTCTCCGGGTCGTAAACCTCATCTCTGTAGATGCACATAACGACGTCGGCATCCTGCTCGATCGCACCGGACTCACGCAGGTCCGAAAGAACAGGCCTCTTGTCGGGTCTCGACTCAAGGGCACGGCTGAGCTGTGAAAGCGCGATCACCGGGCATTTGATCTCACGTGCGATATTCTTTAGTTCTCGCGAGATCTCCGAGATCTCATTCTGCCTCGATTCGGTCTTGTGACCCGCAGACATGAGCTGAAGGTAATCGATGATGACCAGCTTCAGATCCTTCTCAACCTTCCATCTTCTGCATTTGGAACGAAGCTGCGCTATGGTGATACTGGGCGTCTCGTCGATCAAAAGCTTTGAATTGCCGAGGAGATTGGCACTCTTTACGAGTTCCGTCCAGTCATCTTCGCTTATGTTACCGGTTCTCATCGACTGGGACTCAACTTTCGAATGCATCGAAAGAAGTCTGTTGGCAAGCTGTTCGCTTGACATTTCCAAGCTGAAGAACGCTGTCGTGACATCGCTTTTAAGTACCGCATGTTCAGCAATATTAAGCGCAAATGCGGTCTTTCCCATCGAAGGTCTTGCCGCCACCAGTATAAGGTCCGAGGGCTGGAAACCGGCTGTTTTGTAATCAAGATCGGTAAATCCGCTCGGGATACCGGTCACGGCTCCGTGTTTTTCGGAAGCCGCCTCTATGTTCATAAGCGTTTGAACAAATATATCTTTTGTGGACCGTACACTGCCCGTTCTTTGATTCTGTGCTATGTCGAAGATCGCCTTCTCGGCGCCGGCAAGTATTTCCGAAACAGGCTCGCCGTCACGGTAACATTTGTCCGAAAGATCTTTCGATGTTGCTATGAGACGTCTGGAAAGCGCCTTCTCCGCAACTATCGAAGCGTGGTGTTTGACATTTGCCGAAGTGGGTGTGTTAAGCACGAGATCCATAAGCCTCTTTCCCACATCGCCCGCCTTTTCGGTCCCTACCTTTTCAAGGATCTTGTCCGATAAAGTAACCTGGTCGATGGGAATACCGGCGGCGTCAAGCTCAATTATGCAGCCGAAATACATCCCTAACGTAGAGTCGTAAAAATCCTCTGCGTGAAGGATGTCCCCAACCTCTCTTACACAATCGGAGTCAATCAGCATAGCTCCGATCACAGCGTTCTCTGCTTCACTGTTATGAGGCAAAGTCCTTTTTATGATCGTCTCGTCCATACTATCCCTTTATACAGCAAATATTCTAAAATACCGTTTATGAAGCCCGTCCGGGCCGCTTTTTAGTCGCAGGCAGTCTGCCCCGGGGGGCTAACCTTATCTGTTCTTAACAGCTCTTTGGGCCGCTTCAGATCACATCGACCTCGACTTTCATCTCAACGCTTACCTTGGGATGAAGCTTTATTGTAACGTTATAGATTCCCGCATTCTTGATATTCTCGGCAAGGACGATCTTTTTCTTGTCCACATCAAAATGAAGCTGTTCTTCGATAGCGGCACTGATCTCCTTTGCGGTAACGGCACCGAATGTCCTGCCGCCCTGTCCTCCTTTGATCGAAAGCTTTACGGATGATGCCGAAAGCTTGTCTCCAAAGGCTTTTGCTTCTTCGTAGATCTCCTTTTGGCGTTCTGCTTCGGCAGCTTTACGCTCGTTGAGATCCTCCATGTTTTTCGGTGTTGCTTCCACACCAAGCTTCTTGGGAAGGATAAAATTTCTGGCGTAGCCGTCACTGACCTTAACTACGTCCCCTTCCTTTCCGAGGCTCTTTACATCTGCAAGTAAAATAATCTGCATCAGATTTCTCCTCCCTCAGTCATAGCCGCGAGTACGTTTCTGACTTTATCCATAGCCTCCTCGACCGTACAGTCCGTAAACTGCGCTCCGGCAACACTCATGTGTCCGCCGCCGCCGAGTTTCTCCATAACGACCTGAACGTTTATCTCGTCTATCGATCTCGCGCTGACATAGATCATATTATTGTAATCGGTAAATACAAAGCTTGCTTTGATATTGCTCACATCCATGAGCTCGTTGGCTACCTGCGCACCGAGCACCGTAGGACTTGCGGCCCCTTCGGCATCACATACGGCGAGCGCATAGCATCCCATAAACATTTGGGCCGATGCGATGGAACGTGCCTTGGCGATATACTCGGGCATGTCCGTACGGAATGCCTTTCTGATACGCGTAACATCCGCGCCCATTCTTCTGAGGTACGCGGCCGCTTCAAATGTTCTGATACCCGTCTTGGTAACGAATCCGTTCGAGTCGATCATTACGCCGGCAAACATGGCATCCGCCTCGAGAGGCTTGAGCTTGATATCCTCGCCTATGTACTGGAGGATCTCGGCAATAACCTCACATGCGGACGACGCCGCAGTCTCGATATACGAAAGTGACGGATTGGCGATAACCTCGGAACTCTGCCTGTGGTGATCGAGCACAACGATCTGTTTTGCTTTATCAAGGAGTTCCGGACATTCCGTGTGGCTCGGTCTGTTGACATCTACGACTATGACGATCGAAAGCGGATCTATCGCATCAAGTGCCATTTGGGACGAAATGATCATTCCGTCATAATCGTTATTGTTCCTGAACCTGTCGACCATGATCTCAAGCGAACTTGTGATCTGATCGAGCACGATGTGCGCTTCTTTGTTAAGACCCTTTGCGATCCTGTATACGCCGACCGCCGAACCGAAAGCATCGATATCGGGCATCGAATGACCCATGATAAAGATCTTGTCCTTACTCTCGATAAGCTCTCGAAGAGCGTGCGCTTTGACACGCGCCTTAACCTTTGTATTCTTTTCGACAGAACCTGTTTTTCCGCCGTAATATTCTATGTTTTCTCCGCCCTTGATGACTACCTGATCGCCGCCGCGTCCGAGAGCGAGGTCGATGGCCGCTCTGGCCGCATCGTAGGTGCGGATGTATGTACCGTTCTTAACTCCGATACCAAGGCTTATGGTCACGGACATATCATTACCGATATTGACGCTTCGTACTTCGTCAAGGATCGGGAATTTCGTGGCCTTTAACTTCTCGAGATACTGCCTCTGGAAGACAAGGATATATTTGTCTTTCTCGATATTCTTGATGACCGTGTCGTAATTCTGGAAGAATTTGTTGATCTTTCTGTTTACGAGAGCGGTAAGAAGCGACCTGCGCACCTCATCGATGCTCTCAAGAGCTTCATCGTAATTGTCGATATAAAGGAGTCCGATGGCCAGTTCCTGATCAAGGATATCCTTTTGTAATCTCTTGACGAGAGTCTCGTCATAGAAATAAATGCCGATAGCCCTTCCCGATCTTCCTCCTCCGGGTCTTCTCTTTTCCGAATTCCAGAAGGAGCCGTCATCGAGGCCGTCCATCTCAAAAGATCTCATCTGAGCCTTAAAGCTCATCTCCTTGAATTCGAAACTGATCTCGGCTTTACCGTCTGCGGGCGGAAATACCGAAACATTGAGTTCCGGGATGATCTCATCTATATGCTGTCTGTTCTTGAGCCTTTCTCCGGAAATACGCAGAAATTCGCTGTCGGCCCAAAGAATGCATCCCTCTTCATCGATGATGACATAAGGAACGGACATTTCGCTGAGGAGTTTTCTCTGCGTTTGGTCAAATCCGATACCGAATTTAACAAGCTCTCTGTCAAGCTTCTTCCATCTGATCGCAAAAACCGCAGCGCAAATAAGTGCATAAATGACCGTGAAAACAGTTCCGGCCAGTCCGGCATCCGTACTGATCGTGTACAGATATATGTCCATCACCACCAGCAATATGCACATATACAAAGGAACTTGTAGGAGCATTGCTATGATATGGCGCATATTCCCCTTAATCCGCATACTTCCTCCTCTTTAGATGCGGCAAAGCCGCATCTGATTCCTCGCCCAAACCTCAAACGAAGTACCAGGCTTATCTTTAGATGCGGCAAAGCCGCATCTGATTCCTCGCCCAAACCTCAACCGAAGTATCAGGCTTATCTTTAGATATATCTTGTCGGTTCGCCCCGCAATCAAAGTTATTCTACCACAGATCACCGAAAAATAAAAGAGGGACACCTCTCCTCGGAGATGTCCCTCCTAATGCTCTTACGAGCAATAAATTCGGTTTTAAATCCTTATCAAAAAGAACAGATCATTCTACAGAATAAGGTAAAAGCGCAAGGTGACGAGCACGCTTGATGGCAACTGTAAGAGCTCTCTGATGCTTAGCGCATGTTCCGCTGATTCTTCTGGGAAGGATCTTTCCACGCTCAGAGATGTACTTCTTAAGTCTGTTAACATCCTTATAATCGATAACTGCACCTGCTTCTACACAGAAGCTGCAGACTTTTTTCTTTCTTCTGATGATTCTCTTCCTTACGGGAGCTTCTCTATCGGACTGCTCCTTGTTCTTTGCAAACGGCATGATGCTTTCCTCCTGTCCAATTCATAGGTAAAACTTATTAGTTAAACGGTAATTCGTCGTCGATTCCATTGGGAATGTTCATGAAACCTTCAGCAGGAGCTGCACCCGAAGGGGCTGCGGGTCTGGCGGTCTGTGCCCCGTCAGAACCTCCTTTGCTCTCCGCAAATTCAAGTTCATCAACAATTATCTGTACACTGTATACTGTCTGGCCATCCTTATTGGTATAATTATCATTCTGGATACGGCCTGTAACAAGCATCTTTGTTCCCTTTTTAAGATACTTCTCAACGAATTCGGCCTGCTTGCCGAAAGCGGTACAATTGAAGAAATCCGCTGTGGGATCGCCTTCTCTTGTAAATCTGCGGTCAACGGCAATACTGAATCTGCCGACTGCTTTCTGATTGTCTCCGTATCTGACTTCGGGATCTCTTGTCAGTCTTCCCATTAAAATGACTTTGTTCATTAGTGGACCTCCTTACTCTTCGTCCTGTCTAATGCATAAGTATCTGAGCACGTTGTCCTTGATCCTGAGTCTCTGCTCAAGTTCAGCGGGAGTTGATGCTTCAGCGTCGAATTGGATGAAGTAATAATTGCCTTCATTCATCTTCTGGATTTCGTAAGCCAGCTTCTTCTTGCCCCAGTCATCGACCTTAAGATCCTTGCCACCGAACTTGGTGATCATGTCTTTGATCTCTTCGACTACAGCGTTTCTGGCCTCATCCTCGATTTTTGCATTGACAACTAAGGCTAACTCGTACTTGTTCATAGTTGCTTGCACCTCCTTTTGGTCTCTGGCTATCCGCCTCGCGGATAACAAGGAATAATATATCACAGGTGTCCATTCTATCATGCGCCCGCACTATTTGCAAGCATAAATTCTCACAAATCGACCCGCGATTTTTTGTACAGTATCACGATGATGATCTTATTGCAAAGATGCGTCACATCTGATATAACCCGAACACTCAGATTCCTGCGTATGCGTGTTCAAGGTTCATATCAAATGTGACGCATCAGATCTTAAATCGTCATATCAAGCATTATCAAGCATTATTGGTTTCAACAAAACTATATAACCATGACAGAAGCAATGCAGTTCTCTTATATAATGCTTTTATTTGTATGCATTTCCGAAGAAGATCCGGGCGGAATTATAGAATCCGAGATACCAGATATCCCATCCGTGTCCGCCGGGCCTTTCCTGCCAGAGGTAATTTACGTGATCCTCAAGCCTGTCGGTTCTTGCATCAAGCCCCTTAACGGCTGCCGTAGCACTCGCAAGCGCCGTGGTATCATCGGTTCCGCAGATGTTGTATGAGAAATAGATCTGTTCATCCGGGAAGTCCTTATCAAGGATCTCTACGATCTTGGGTCCTTCATAAGAAGTGGGAGCTGCCGAATATGTTCCGAAATATCCGAAGAGGTCCATGCACTCGCACATTCCGATGTTGATGGTCTGCATACCGCCCATAGAAAGACCCGCACATGCTCTGTGCTTTCTTGCCTCCTCGGGATCCTCAGGGCTACCGTCAGCCTTTGTACCGTATGTAGAGTAATTTGCATCGATATAAGGGATCAGATCGTTACGAAGCTCTTTTCCGAACTCATAGAAAAGTGCCATTACATCAAATGTCGTGTTCTTGTAATCCTTACCCGAACGTCCGTTGGGAGTAACGATGATGAAAGGCTCGATCTCTCCAGCGTTGGTAAGGTTGTCCATCATGGTACAAACCTTGGATGATTCGGCCGAATTGAGACCCCATTCATGGATCGATCCGCCGATCCCGTGAAGAAGGAAAAGAACGTTATATTTCTTCGATGCGTCGTAATCAATGGGGAGATAGATAAACGCTTCCTTCTCAAGGTCGCTGCCGTCTCCCGCATAATCCTTGGTCGTGTAAGTAAATTTCTCTACGGTTCCCTTCCTGCCCTCAAGCTCATATTTAAGATATTCCTCGGGGATCTTGTCGACAGGATCCGCAACGGGAGCCTGGTCGGGAACAAGCTTTACAGGTTCGGGAGTAGGGGTTGCCGTGGGAACGGGTGTGGGTGTTGCGAGCGCTTCTGTGGGTGCGGGCTGCTCCGTCTTTGTTTCTGCCTCGGTGGCTACTGTTTCCTTATTTTCCATCTGTGTCTCCTTGTCGCTGCCCGAGCATGCCGTGACAGTTAACGACACGATCAATGCGATCGCGATCATTGAAAGATTTTTGATCATCTTGCCCATAACCGTAAGAAAATCTTCTTTCTTGCCTTCGATTCCCTCAAACGATTTCTTTTCGGCTTCGTCCGCTATACGCGCCACTTCGGCTGCGACCTCTTTACCGTGATCCGTGAGATGAATGGCAAAAGCTCTTTTTCCTCCGGAAACATAAACAGTCTCTCTTCTGATAAGATCCTTGCGCTCCATGTTATTGAGGAGTGAAGTCATTGTTGCGGGTTCAACCGCACATCTTGCTGCCAGTTCCTTTTGGAGATACCCCTCTCTCGCAGACAACACCGTCAACACTTTGGGCTGACCGGTTGTAAGACCGAGCTTTGAAAAACGGCTCATGCAGTATTTCTTATGCGCCTTTGAAAGATCGATAAGCTGCGGGAGAAAATTTCTTCTTTCTGATGCCATATTAGTTCCTTTCAATTAATTTAGTTACCGAATTTATCATTCTTATTAGCATTCTAATCCTGACTTCGCGTTTTTACAAGGGAAGTATTTCATTTTTTTATAGGAATTTTTACAGTATCACAAGATGGACCCTGGGGGTGGTCCCCCGGGGTCCACCCCCAAGGGACCACTCCAAAGCAAAAAAACAGAGGCAGAACCGAAGTCCTGCCTCATAAGCGTTAAACTATCATTACAAAAATCTGTCATCTGTTTTTTTCCGTCCCCTTGAATCATTAGATAGGAGGAGACAATGTCTCACGCTTTAAAGATCAATCAAGAGCCTTAACGAGTTTCTCAAGTGCTGCAAGTGCTGCATCGGGAAGCTTGTCATAGCCTTCCTTCTTCTCAGCGAAGCCCTTAACGGCATCAACTCTGGTCTGAAGAGAAGCCTTAAGCTGAGCCTTGTAATCTGCGTCGTTAAAGTCAGGTGTGAAGTCACCTGTCTTGCCTGACCAGTCGTTCATGATCTCGATGTCCTCGAAAGGTCCCCACTGCTCGAACTTGCCCTTGCCTTCAACGATGGTCTCAAGGATTCCGAGTGTGTCTTCCTTCTGGCACTTCTTGCCCATGAAGTCGCCGGTGTTAACGATGTAGCATGCAACGTTCTTCTCGTCAACGAGCTTGTAGAACTTCTCATAGTCGTTTGCAAGAGGATATGTTCTGAAAGGATTTGCGTAAGGTACGATACGGATAGCGTTCATATCTGTTCCTGCCTTAACACGCTCTGCACTTGATGTCTTTGTAGCAAGTGTAGCACCCATAACAGCTGCAAGAGCCGAGCCCTTAAGCTTAACGATGGGAGGAAGTGTGGGATCCTTCATGATCCAGAAGATAGCGTTAACGGGGCTGTCGATCTTGTCAACGCGGTTGGGTGACCAGAGCTTTGACTTGATGGCACGTCCGTTACCGTTACGGATATCTTCGGTTACGAGCTGGATCTTGCCGTCCTCGTCCATTGTGCATGAGCAGTTCTGAACTGTAAGGAGGTACTTGTTATCGGGACATCCTGTAGGATAATCGTTTGTCTTATCAAAATATGTAGGCTCAAGTGCGATAGAAGCACATGTGTCTGAGTTGATGATGAATGCGTCATCATGAAGAACCTTGATGCCGCCGAATGCGTCATACTTTCCGCCATGCTTAGCATGTGTAAGAGTAGACTTACCCGATCCCGAAAGACCGTATACGGAAGCAACGAACTTCTTGCCGCCTTCAAGTGAATACTCTTTCTGTCCGCCGTGGCAGGAAGCATAACCGTTACGGTTTGCAAGTGCCCATGCCATGGTAAGAGTTCCCTTCTTGTGCTCGCCGAAGTACTTCATACCAAGGATAGCTGCGCAGTTTGCGTTTGTATCGAAGTAGCAAAGTGTAAGATCATCGCTTAAGCAGCTGTAATCAACATCGGGAGCGGGAACAGGTGCCCACTGGGGATCCGAGAAGATGTAGATGTCGGGCTCATTGCCGTCAGCGATGGGCTTTGACTCTTTGTACATCTTGTTGTAGCTGTCTGACATGTACTGGAAGTTAAGCATCCAGTTGTAAAGAAGGTTCTCCTCGCCTTCGGGAATAAGAAGGTGAGCCTTTGCCATGAATTCGGGATCAAGACCTACGTAGCATGTTGCATGATACATCTTCTTCCAACGTGTCTTGTAGATGGCATCCATAATAACCTTGTCGAGCTTCTTCTCGTCTACACCGGGCTCGCCCTTGATGCGGCGTGCTACAGCATAACGACCGGTAACCGCACCGTCGTTGAAAAGAAGAACCTTTGCGTCGCTGTCAAGACCGAACTCCTCACCTCTGTAGATGGGCATATCGGTAACGACTGTTCCGGGTGAATTCTTTGCAAGGTTATAAGCTTCCTTTAATGTGTTGACTTTAACTACGTTGTTGCCGTAGAAAGCACCTTCAATGATCGAACGGGTTGTTGAGAAACCAACTTTTCCCTTGCCGATCTCGCTAATTTTGTACATAGCTTTTGTTGACATTGAGAGACCTCCTATTGAATAAGTTTTGTTCTATGAATACCGGACGATATACTCCGGCTAATCCAAAATTCGTGCGGTTACGAGTATAATGCATGTATGTCAAGTTGTCAATCGGTTACTGCGAAAGCTCAAACGATCTCATTGTAGCTTCCGAGATAATCGAACTTGTCGCACAGGCTCGCGATCTCGGAGAGCATCCTTACGAAATCGGGTGAATATACACTCTTCTCGATATCGAAGTAGAACATGAACTCGAAGCTCTTGTCGGGGAGCGGACGGCTCTCGAGCTTGGTCAGGTTTACACCGAATGCGTAGAAACGGGCAAGGAGCTTGCAAAGGGCTCCGGGTGTATGGGATGTGATCGCCATGATACTTGTTCTGTCGGCACCCGGATAGATCTCAAGTTCGCGCGAGATACAGATGAACCGTGTGAAATTGTTATTGCTGTCCTGAATATTGTCCTTGAGACTTTCAAGACCGTAGAGCTCGGCGCATCTGTGCGAACAGATCGCAGCGATATCCCTGCGTTCGGATTCCTTGACCGCTTTGGCTGCGGCAGCCGTGTTCTCATAAACGGTAACCTTGACATTGCCGAGGCTCCTCACAAACTCACTGCTCTGATTGATCGCCTGTTCGTGGGATATGATCTCTTTGATCTCGGAGATCTTTGTGCCCTTCTTTGCAACAAGGCAGTGCTCTACCTTGATACGGATCGAGCGTACGATACTGAAGCGATGCTTCATCATAAGATCATACACTTTGTTTACCGAACCGGCGGTGCTGTTTTCAATAGGAAGAACTCCGTATTTGCAGAGGCCCTTTTCGATCGCGGTGAAGACAGCATTAAAATTCTCGAAATACATGATGCCGGGAAGATTAAAAAGCCTCTCGCATGCGATCTGAGAGAAAGCGCCCTCCACACCCTGGCAGGCGATCATCGCACGCTCCGGAAACTCCTTCGGAGTCTTTTCGATAGCTTCAAGTATCTTCTTCTCAAGTTCTCCCGTTGCGGCCAGCGATCTCGACTGATATGCCTTGCTCAGATCGAAGACCGTGGAATAAAGCTGGGATGTATAACGCTGAAGGTCCTCTTCAACCATCCCCGATACGGCATAAAGCTTCTCGCGCTCTCTCGCCGGATCCGAAAGAGGCATCCCGTTCTTTGCTTTGTACTCACCGATCTCCTTGCACACTTCGAGTCTCTTGCTGAAAAGCTCCACGAGTTGCTTGTCGATCCCGTCGATTTTTTCCCTGTAGTTCTTAAGATCCATTTTGGTTCCTCCTTTTTGTGCGACGCACTGCCATGATCAGCGAACGAAAAAATTAAGGGCTGTACAGCTTTGTACTGTACAGCCCGGATCACTCTTTTTTCCAAACTTTCTTTTACAGCACAAAAGCCTTTAGTTTTTTGTTGCTAAAGGTAAAGACAAAGCTGTAAAATGCGAAAGAATGTCTGTTCATGTTTATGTTATCCTTCCATCCCGCCCGTTCAAACCGGGCATCCTGAATTCAGTTATTGACTATACACCCGTGTCCATCCCACGTCAAGCAAAAACTGATCAAAAATGAATACGGCCGGACAAAAATAAATCCATTTTAAGCTTTCGTTATGTATTCGAAAAACAGTCCTTCTCATATTTTGTTTTGTGAAGTTATTTTTTGCTATGGCAAAACATCTTCTTGAGTTTTCGAATCCCTAATGATATTATTTATGTTAAGAATAGTGGAAGATTATGTGCGAAAGGCGGAAGCAGTCGTGTACAACATTCAGATCCAGACCAGTTCCATACTTGTTATTGTTACGATAATGATCTTTTTCTTCCTGAGCAAAAAGATCGGTCTTTTTACCGAGAAGGTTTTCACGAGGATCCTGATCGGTGCCTTTTTCTGCCTGCTTTTTGATATTCTTTCCATTGTTTTCATATGTAACGACGATACTCTTCCGCATCTGTTGGTGGAGATCTCATGTAAATTATACCTTGCTTCCCTCATAAGCATGGCTTTCGCGGGCTTTGATTATATACTTACGGAACTGCTCCCCGAAAAAACGTATCATAAGTCGATCATGATCTTCTTTACCGTGATCCCCATTGAATCGATCGTCGTGTTCTGCCTTCCCGTCAGCTGGTATCACAAAGGAAGAACCGTTTACAGCATGGGTCCCGCGACCACAATGACATACCTTTTTGCTTTCATTTTTATAATAGCGACCATATACACGGTTATCACCAAGCGTGACAGGATAAACAAGCGTCGCTTTATAGCAACATCCTCGTGGATGGCTCTTTGGATGATCACCGCTATGGTGCAGTTTCTCAATCCGGAGCTGCTGATCGTCGGCTTCTCCATCATGCTCGGCGTTCTCATACTCTTCTTCCTGCTCGAAAATCCCGCATCTCTGCATGACAAACGTGTCGGATGCTTTAATTCGCACGCTCTGTTTCTTTTCCTTGACCAGATCTTTGAGAGAGGAGAAAAATATTGCATAACTTCCTTCTTCTTCGAGGACAACACTTCGGACGAAACGCTCGGCACTTCTTCAAACATAATGATGAATACGGCCACGTTTCTTCGCCGGTACAGAAACATAGCCGTTTATAAGAATCTTGAGAACGAGCTCGTCATGCTCTCAAAATCTCCGGAACTCACGGATAAGATCGTAACGGAGTATCGCGATCATTATCGTGCACATCTCGTCCGCATCGCCAAAGAACGATCACGCACAAAAGCGAGAGTGTCGGTTGTGACACTTCCCGACAGCACTCTTGTTAAGAATTCTGACGCTCTCTTTTCTCTGATACATATGACAAAAGACGCGTCATCTTCGGGCTCAAGTCTCGTTATTCAGAACGTCGACAGCGAAAACCTTAAGAAATATTACCGTTTCCACGAAGTGGCGGCCGAGATCAGAAGCGCGCTCGACGAAGACAGGCTCGAAGTATTCTATCAACCCATCTTTTCCACGGAGCGTAATTGCTACGTATCATGCGAAGCGCTTGCGCGCATAAGACGTGCCGACGGAACTCTCATATCTCCCGGCGAATTTATCCCCGTAGCCGAAGATACCGGTCTTATAATCCGTATCGGTGACCGTGTTCTCGAAAAGGTCTGCGCTCTTTTATCCGAGCGAAAAGAGATCTCAAAAATCCTCGATTATGTCGAGATCAACCTTTCCGTGGCACAATTCAAGCAGGCCGATCTGTTCGAAAAATTTGTCGAGATCACCTCACGTTACGGGATCGATCCCGCCAAAATAAACCTTGAGATCACGGAGACGGCTTCAATCGAAACAAAGAATACTCTTCTCGATACGATGAAGCTTTTCCTCGATCACGGCGTTTCGTTCTCTCTCGACGACTTCGGAAAGGGTCAGTCCAACCTGATGTATGTCGTAGAAATGCCCGTCTCCATAATCAAGCTGGACATGGACATGATCAAGGCTTATTTCGTCGAGAACAAGGCGAAGCATGTAGTCTCCACCACCGTCAAGATGGCACACGACCTCGGGCTTCATGTCGTTGCCGAAGGGATCGAGAGCGAGCACGAGCTTGATTCCATGAGAAACGAGAACATAGATTTCATTCAGGGCTATTATTTCTCGCGCCCCGTACTGAAAGACGAATTCATATCACTTATCTCAAAGGCCGGATGATCCTCCGGTCTTTTTTTTATGACGTTTATCCTCAAAGAAGCAATATAACTGTTAAGTATTCGCCCATTCTTTCCGATAATAATAATACATGGATCACACGGAAACAAAAGTGTAACCCTAAAATCCATAATCAGGCACGGATGCCGTAGAACCAATCATCTCCGCGATGCGGGTCGGAAGGAGCCGACTCATTGTCCGGGGTATCAATGAAACGCCGAACGAAATCTGTTTGGCAGAAGGACGTGCCTATTATGAGGATCAATCAGGACAATGTGATCAATTATTCTCCCGATGCTTCCTTCCTTTTCGTACAGGAAGAAGATGCTTTTTCCCGTCTCGAAGAGGGCGATATCATCATGGGCACAGTCATCGAAAACGGCTCGTCCCCGATGATCCGTTTTGACGAGATCTCGAAGGAGATCTCTGCCGATCCCGGGCAGTACAGATATTCCGCGATCGGAGAGAAGCACGCTTTTCGCGTTGAGAAAAGCGGTAACAAGATCAGCCTTAAAGACCTTGGTGTATATAAAGATCCCGAAACCGGTGCAGGTGTCGCAATGACCGATCCGAGAGATTCGTCTCTCCTTCGTCTCACACATGATTTCAGAGAAACCATGAACGACATCGAATCCGAAGAAACAAAGACAGCATCCGATATCAGTGAAGACGATGCAGTCAGGATCATCGACGAAGGTTTCGACCTCGAAGATTTCAAAGCAGAACGTCTTGTACGTGCTCTTGAAAGGATTCACACAGGTCGCACCGAGAAGACCGAAGATCTTTCCGATCAGATCGATTCTTTGAGAGAAGAAAAAAGAATGATCAAAAGACAGTCGGCACGCACAGCAGCCGATCGTTACGACAACACACTCCGCATGGCCGACAGGCTCTTCGGAGACAGTGTATCCATTTCAACCGAATACACATCTCATGTTTCGTATACCTCCCCCGAGCCTGCTGTTTCCGGGACCTACCCCCTCGGCCCGGAAACCGGCGTGGCTTACACCGCCGCTCATGATGCGGCAGATAACATTGCTAATACTCCTTTTTCATATACCTCTCCTTTCAACCCCGCTGCAACCGGGACAACCCCCATTGTCCCGGATGTCGGCCCGGTATCTGAGGACGTCGTGATCTCCCCCGAAACCGTTTCAACTCTTTCAAGCGAAAACGAGCAAAAGGTTTCCCCGGAGAATTCTTCGATTGCTCCGAACAACACTCAGACAATCTCATCGGAAAACGATCTCAAGGCTTCTTCGGATGACCTTTCGGAGATTCCAAGCGATAACGATCCTAAGGTCTCTGTCAAACTCGATACGGTTCTGCCTGAAACTGCGGACAAAACGCAGATGTCTACCTGGCGCGAGATCACATTCCGTATCCACATCGAAGAGACACGCCTTCGCATGAACGGTTTTTCCGGTAAGACGGCAGAAAGCCTCGGAACCCATTTTGACGCGGTTTCCGTACAGAACACGATAAACAGTCTTCGCGAGCAGCTTCGTTCCTTCATGGAAGACCTCTCCCGCGAATGGGATATCGATGCCGGCACGGAAAGCGGATTCTTCTCACACGAGATGACCGCCCGGATAGCAGTCGATACACTCGTTACCGCTGCCGATATCGCCGACGCACCCGCATCGTTCTACCGTACATCGATCTCGTTCGGTACGACCGTCACACTCGAAAAACTCGGCAATATCGCCGCAGACGAAGAAATATCCTTAACACGTTCGGTAATGACCATGAGCGCCATCGCTTCATACGACGCAGGCGCCACCGAGATCCGCAACGACCTCGGCGACTCGATAAAGAAAGCATTCGATCACCTCGACGAAGTACTTACCGCGAACGATCTTCCCGTTACCGACGCCAACAAGCGCGCGGTCAGGATCCTTGCATCGGCCGGCATGGACGTTACGGCCGAATCGATCGAGAATGTAAAATATTACGACGCAAAGGTCATGGAAGCGGTTAACCGAATGACTCCCGCAGCCGTCCTTTCTCTCATAAAAAGAGGTATCAACCCCTTAAAGGAAAGCATCGATTCGCTGACGGAGCTTCTCGACGAGGCCCCCGAAAGATCTCCCCTCTCGCGTGAGGAACAGATCAGTTCCTTCCTCGTAAACCTTGAGGAGAAGGGCGATATCACCGAGACAGAAAGATCGGCCTACATAAACATTTACAGACTCCTTTATACCATAAGCCGCGATGATTACGCAGCGATCGCCTCGGTACTTTCCGAAGGCCGGGAGATGACATTTAAGAACCTGCTTACGGCTCAGCGTTCCCGCAGAGATTCGGGAATGGATGTAAGGATAGGCGATTCTACTTCTGTAGTACAAAGTGACTTTATCAATTCGATCTCAGAAAACCTTGAAGCCGCTTTCGCTTATAACAAGCGACTGACAAACGAGATCCTTTCCGAGACCGACCCCGAAGTCACCGACAGAGCCTTAAGTGACAGCGCCGAAGACAATCGTTACGAGGAACTCACTCTTGAAGAAGTCGCTTTCAGGATGCGACAGGCCAAAGAGGAGGTCACAACAAATCCTTCCAAAACAAGAGAGCTCGTCCGTTTCGTGATGAACAGCTCTCCCGAATACAGAAGATTCTTAAAGAAGATCGGCGTAAAGGACAGCGTTAAAAACACCGTGGCACTCATCGAAGGCCTGAACGGCGGCGACCTTTCGATCCCTGCAGGCGACAGCGCCTCTCTCTCATCGGCTCTGCAGAGCAGGGAAACTCTTGACGCATATGCATCAAGGCAGCTTTTAAAGGCCGAGGAAGAAACGAAGGACGAGATCTTCCCCGCGGACGGCGAAGTGACCGCAGCTCCGACCGGAGTCCTCTCGGCACTCTCCCGTTACGACCTCTTAAGGGATCTGACAAAGAAAGAGCATTACCGCTTCACTTTAGATAACGGTACGGGCAGCAACATAAATCTCACCTTCATACACGACCGCTCGAACGCCGGAACGGTGAGCATACACATTGCGGACGAAACGATCGTCACAACCGCAGCCCTGAGCGTCAAAAACACGCCGGACAATCCCACGGGAGCACGGGCAGTGATCTACGGAAACATCACATGCGAAAGCATTGAAGAAATAAGAGGCACCTCGGGACGTCTCAAGGTTTACGCCTCCAGGATGGAAGAAAACGGCATCGACGCCTCGGGCATCACGGTACGCTCGGGCGGCCTCGGAACACTCCGGCAGCTCACGGATCTTACCGGACTCGTCCCGACCGACTACAGCCCTCCGGAAGGACCGGGCGGACCCGCATCATCGGAAACACTTTACGAAGCGGCAAGGATATTCGTGGAAATCTGGACCGATCCGCAACTTGCCTGACGCTTCCGAAACATAACACAAAAACAGAACACAGCAGATACATCAGAAAGGAACGCTTATGAGGATCAATCACAATATCTCGGCAATGCAGACAAACAGCCAGCTCAGAAAGACAAACAAGAATCTCGACACCGCACTCGAAAGGCTTTCATCGGGTTACCGCATCAACCGTGCGGCAGATGATGCTGCGGGCATGGCGATCTCGAGAAAGATGAAGACACAGATCGAGGGTCTTGAGAGAGCATCCATGAACAGCAGCGACGGTATCAGCGTTATTCAGACGGCAGAGGGCGCTTTAAACGAAGTGACCGCTATGCTTCAGCGTATGAGGCAGCTCGCCGTTCAGGCCGCAAACGGAACAAACACGACAGAGGACAGAATGTCGATCCAGCAGGAGCTCAACCAGCTCACCGAGGAGATCCAGCGTATCAGCGAAACAACCGAGTTTAATACAAAGACCCTCTTAAACGGTAATATCGACAACAACTCATATTCAAACGTTCCCGGTCTCAATCTCATCTACGCGTCGGACACTGTGCCCAGTGTAGAATACGAAATGACACTTACCTGTGATCCCAGACAGGCGGTTATCATCGGCGGTGAGCCCAGTTTCTCCGAGATCGGCGAAGACGAATCCGGAACCATCACCATAAACGGTTATTCCGTTTATATCCAGGAAGGCCAGACCCTTGAGGAAGCATTCGCCTGCCTCAGAAATCACTGCGACAAGATGAACATCAAAGCTTTCTTCGGCGATGTTGCTTCGACGGACGGACCCGCCGAGACAGCCGGTTACGAAGAGCTCGAGATCGGAGACGGAAACCTCATATTTATGTCACGCGGCTACGGTTCTTCAAACAAGATCTCGATCCAGTGCAACAATCCGCTCCTTGCCGAAGCATTCGGACTCTCGACAGAGACCGTTACCGCTTACGGTGTCGATGCCAAGGTTGAGCTCGGAGAGGGCTTCTCTCCCACAGCTACGATCTCGGCACGCGGCGATATCGTTTATGTTCGTGACAGCAATAATTTCGAGATGCGTTACCAGATCACTCCCGGAACGGTAGAGACCGATTTCTCCGACGCTTATGCCGACGGTTCAGCCGAGCAGTATTGGGCAGACGACGGCGATGTGGAAGCAGTTTCGACCCTCCTTACGGCAGGCCCCATGTATCTTCAGGTGGGCGCAAACGAGGATCAGACGATGCAGGTAAGGATTCCCCGTACAGATCCCGTCACACTCGGTATCGCATCCATAAACGTATGTACCCAGGAAGGCGCGGAAGCTGCCATCTCCCTTTACAACAATGCGGTCAACGAAGTTTCGTCGATCCGTGCAAAGCTCGGCGCATATCAGAACAGACTCGATCATACGATCACCAACCTCGATGTGACCGGTCTTAACATGACCGAATCGATGTCCCGTATAGAGGATGTCGACATGGCAGAGGAAATGACCGTTTATACACAGCAGAGCGTTCTCGATCAGGCCGGCACGGCAATGCTTGCACAGGCCAACCAGAGACCTCAGAACATCCTCTCATTGCTTAACGGCTGATAATATCCGCTACGCACATTGTTAACCCGTGTTTTTCGGCGCCCCGGGGAACACTGACGGTTCCCTTTGCGGCCGGGAAAGGATCAGGACAAGATGACACAGGAACAGACAAAAGATTACACAAGACGCATCTCGCAGGCCAATCGTACAGAACTTACCGTGATCGTCTATGACATAACACTTCAGCACTTGAACGACTGCGTCGCCGCATATGAGAAGAAAGACATTGAAGGGTTCAGGCACAGCATAAAGCTCGCCCAAAGATTTTTAGGCGAGCTCATGTCTACTCTCGATTTAAAGATCCCGCTTGCGATCAGCCTTCTGCGTCTTTATGAATTTGCGCAGAGGATCATTGTTCACTGCGACGTTGCGGGAACGACGGAAAACCTTGAAGTTGCTGTAAGGATACTTTCCCGTCTTAAGGATTCCTTCTCACAGATATCTTCCTTAGACAAGGAAGGTCCCGTTATGGAGAATACCGAAACCGTTTATGCCGGCCTCACGTACGGAAAGGGAACCCTAAACGAAACGGAGCTTAATTCCGGCAACAGAGGCTTTTTGGCATAAACGTTAAAATAATTCATCCGAAAGGTCGGACAATATGGACATCAAAGTCGGCGACAGATTAAGAATGAAAAAACCTCATCCCTGCGGTTCGTACACATGGGAGGTTCAGAGGATCGGAATAGATTTCCGCCTCAAATGCGAGGGCTGCGCCCATGTCGTAATGACCCCCCGCGTAAAAGCCGAGAAAAACATCAAAGAAGTGATCCGGCGGGAGAACGGCTAGGCCGTTTACTCCTCCTTGCTCTCTTCAGCTTTGCTCTCTTCGACTTTGCTATCTTCAGCTTTGCTCTCAACAGGCTTTGTTCTTTTGATCCTTGCGATCAGGATACCGATCGCGATACCGATAACAAGAGCCGCGCCGCATATGATCAGGATGATCACGATCGCATTGCTTCCTGATTCCTGTGCGGCTTCATTTTTTTGTTCGGAACCGTCTTCTTTAGCGGTCATCTCTTCTTTTGCCGTTTCGGATGCAGGCTCTGCCGCAGCCTTTTCCACATCTTCTTCAGTTATCGCGGGTGTTGTTTCTTCGGCGGCTTCGGCGCTTCCACCGAGAAGTGCAAAGATCTTTTCGGCGGGGATGACCTGTGAATCGGGAGCTTTGTCATCCTCGGGAACGATCGTTATGCTCACGTCATCCACGAAGAAATCGGCATGACCGTCAGTCTCCACATAGATATATTCCGAAGGCGTATCCTCGGGGATGGTGAACCTGAAGGACATTTCGTCCCAATCACCCGTAGCGTTTATGGCCGAAAGAGGCATTGCCTCGTCTCTGTCGATTCCCGCCACTACCGCCTTGTCTTTTGTCATGACATAGAATCTAACGTCGACGGTCTTTCCCGCATACATCGAGGCATCAAACTTAAGGGTCGCATCGTTTTCTTTTCTGTTTACCTTGAGCGCATATCCGACGCCTTCTTCTTTTTCGGTATGGTTGGTGTTCATCTGAAGCAGGATGTTTGCCGTATGACCCGAACCTCTCGAGAAAAATCCCGCAGTCTTGGGATTAACGGGTGTAAGAAGACCGTTACCGCTGTCATAGGGTTCAAAATCTATGAACGAATCCTTAACTTCCCTCTGGGTGGAGGCAAGCGTCATATTGAATTCCTCGCCCTTTGCGGCAAGAACCATGGCGTCAAACGCAGGCTTCTTCTCAAGATCGTCATAAAACGCGAGAGGCGTAGTCTGCGCTTTCCACGACGATCCGTCCGTAAGACCCCAAAGCGTTACGGCAACAAGATTTGCACCGTTCTTCTTCTCTTCGATGAGTCTTGCGAAAAATTCATAGAAGAATTTCGCCTGGAAAAGCCATCTGTTATCGTCATTCTTTGTAGCTTCGATATCCAGCTCGGTGATCTGAACTTCATCTACGGCATCGCTGTATTTCTCGAGGGCGAGCATATATGAATCAAGGTTCTGCTTGTCATTGATATGACCCTGCATTCCGATACCGTCGATAAGGCCGTCTCCGTAGATCGTTCCGTCGCCGTCGGGCTTGATGACGTCACTTTGAACCATTGCATGACCGTCATTATATTTTCTTTCGGTAAGGAAAGAGATGATATTGTCGCGGCGCTGCGAGAACCACTCGTTATAGTCGTTGTAATAGAGCTTGGGAAGGATCGGAGAAAGATCTCCGTCGGATGAAAGACCGTAAAGCGAAGCATATTCCTTTGCATACTTAACAGTAGCTTCCCTTGCAAAAAGGAACGCGTAATAAATATACTCGGGACCGATCATGTTATACCAGTGAGAACGACGGAGTCCGTCACCCTTACTGTCATCGGTTGCCTCGTTAAGAACGTCCCACGCGTAGAAGACATCGCCGTAACCGCTCGAATAAACGAATTCCATTACGCCGTAGATATAGGTCTTCATACGCTCGATCAGAGTCTCTCTGTCGACAAGGCAATCCGCATCAAGTGTTGCCTCGCCGTTTGTTGTGGGTTTTCCTCCCGATGTGGGCTTGAAATCGATCGCATAGATCGCGGGAGAATTCTGACTGTGCCAGAGAAGGGTATGGCCTCTCATCTTCATCCCGTTCTGTTTTGCCCATTCCATCATCTCGACGGCTGCCCTGTCGGGTGTGTAGAGTGTGGGGCTCTTGCCGTCAAAATTGTACGCGGGCTTCATTTCGTTGCCGCATGTGATACTGTTGAATACGTTGAGGATCAGTTCCTCCTTGTATTTGTTTCCGATCTCTTTGCTCTTGTCATTCCAGTGCGAGATCGCTTCGCAGGCACTTCCCATCCTGAAGTAGTCCTTATAAAGCTCTGCGAGGCTCTCATATTCCGACGTGTCGACATAGTCGATCGCCGATACCGCCGTAGACCCTGTTAAGCCCGTAAAAGTGCAGAGAGCAAGCATAAGCGCGAGCACCGCTGCCATAATCCTTTTTTTCATCATTTCTTTTTCTTGCCGAATATCCCGGCAAATACTCCTTTCTTTGTCTCGCGGGGTTCCCCTTCACCCTGTCCTTGTGAATCCTTCCACTGCTCGTATTCCGCGTCAAGATTGAAATCTTCCGCGGTAAATACAGTACCCTTCGGGACCGGTACGACAGCATCCTGTTCTTCCCCCGAGCCGGCCGGCGCGCTGCTCTGTCCGGCTTCATGACCGTTTTCCCTTGCGGCGCGTCCGTGCTTTCTCTTTGAATAGGTCACGCCTGTATTTTCACCGGGGTTGTTGACTCTGATAACAAATCCCGGTTTCTTTCCCTGTTCTTCTTCCTGCTCTTCCTCGTCTTCTCCTTCAGCCGATGCTTTCTTTCTTTGAACATCGCGCATCTTTTCAAGAAGCTCGAGATATGTGGTTCCGTCCTGGTATTGCGACAGCTCTTCCCTGACCGTTTCTTTGTTGTCGACGAGCGTCTGCTGCTCGCTCTCGATAGCCGCCATGAGTTCGATAAGCTGGTGTTTAAGGCTCTTCTTTGTATCCTCAAGCATGTCCTTTACACGTCCGAGGACACCGTCCGTATATAAACATGCGGATGCCTGAACGTCATCTGCCCGCGCGTGAGCGTCAGCTTCTATCTGAGCTGCTTTTCTGTTCTGTTCAAGGAGTGCCATCTCCCTGCTCCTGCTGGTTGCTTCATAGCGGTCAAGAACGGCATAGATCGCCTTATTGAGCTCTTCAAGCAACACAAACATCTCCTGCTTGGACACGATCACCCTGTCGGGCGTGCCGTCAAGAGACTCGCATCTTGCAAACATTATATGGATCTTTTTTAAGATCTCTTCAACATCCTCGGGCATATCGACGACATCCTCCTCTTTGGAAGCGGTTTTGAAATCGGTATAGACTATCTTAACTTCTCTGCGCAAAAAAAGCAACCGACACTCAAACCTTAAAGCGGTATCCCACGCCCCAGATCGTTTCGATGTATTGGGGTTTCGCGGTGTTTACCTCGATCTTTTCACGGATTTTTTTGATATGGACCGTTACGGTCGCGATATCTCCGATGGAATCCATATCCCAGAGCTCACGGAAAAGTTCATCCTTTGAATATACGTGATTGGGGTGCTCGGCAAGGAATGTCAAAAGATCGAATTCCTTTGTCGTAAACGGTTTTTCCACTCCGTTGATATAAACCCGTCTGGCCGTTTTGTCGATCCTGATGCCCCTGATCTCGATGACCGAATTCTCCTGGGGCATACTGCCCAAAAGCCTCTCGTAACGCGAAAGATGGGCCTTTACTCTCGCAACGAGTTCGCTCGGGCTGAACGGCTTTGTCATATAATCGTCTGCGCCTATCCCGAGTCCTCTGATCTTGTCTATATCATCTTTTTTCGCCGAAACCATGATGATCGGCGTGTTCTTCTGCTCGCGGATGCGTTTGCATATCTCGAAGCCGTCGACTCCCGGAAGCATAAGATCAAGAATGACCAGATCCACATCGCTCGAAAGCGCTTTTTCAAGTCCAAGTTTTCCGTCGTTCTCGATCACAACCTCGAAGTTCGAAAGTTCAAGATAATCCTTTTCAAGATCGGCGATATCCGGTTCGTCTTCAATTATGAGAATCTTTAACATGCGATGACTTTCCTTTCTCGTGCTCCTTTTGGTTTGCTTTGTTTTCCTGTGCCTTGGGAGACGCTTTTTTATCCTGTTCTTTCAGATATCCTCTTCTGTCCCTTCCCTCTCTGTCTCTGGCCGCGGCGATGATCTTTTTTGAACTGTCGATCGCTCTCGAAAGGACACTCGGCAGCTTGTCCCTTGTCACTATCTCGCCCGGCTCGATTATGTCCGCTTTCTCTTCCTTATAGAGCGGGAGCGTAAATATTATCGTGGTGTGAACGCCCTGTTCGCTTTCCGCCCTGATCGTTCCGCCGTGATCTTCGATGATCTTCTTTGAGATCGCGAGTCCGAGTCCCGTTCCGCCCTTCCTTGAATTTCTTGACTGGTCGGCTCTGTAGAACCTTTCAAATATGCGCGTCAGGTCTTCGGGGGCAATTCCGGGTCCGTTGTCCCTGATCGATATCTCGGCAAGATTTTCAAGCTTTCTTGCCATGATGGTGATCCTTCCGCCTCCGCCCTTTTGCGCGGTTTTTTCGGTCATGTTGTCCTGTTCGGAGGACGCCGCGCCGACAGGCCTGTCCATATATTTTACGCTGTTTCCTATGACGTTGTTGACAACCCTTCTGAGCTGCTCGGCATCCGCCACCACAAAAACGCCGTCCTCAGCGGGCACATAATCGAGTTCTATGCCCTTTATCTCCATGTCTATGCTGTAATCCTCAACACAGTCCATAAAATATCCGTTAAGGTCAAGGATCTCAAAATTATACGGCACGATATTGCTGTCGATCTTCGAATAGAACGCAAGCTCGTCAACGAGCACCTGCATGTCGGAGGCCTTGGTGTATATGGTCCTCAGATACCTCTCGCGTTTTTCCTCCGTGTCCGCCACTCCGTCAAGAACTCCCTCGGCATATCCTTTTATGGCGGTCAGCGGTGTCTTAAGATCGTGCGATATATTGCTTATGAGCTCGATCACATCGCTCTCGTATTTCAATCTGGCTTCGGTCTGCTCCTTCAGATGAAGACGAAGGTCCTCAAAATCCTCGCACAGGTTACCGAGTTCATCGTCCGGGTCTCCCTGGATCGAAAAATCAAGATTACCTTCCTGCATTTTCCGGGTTGCCAGGGTAAGCAGATTAAGGGGCTTTATGAAGCTTCTGTATATCCACAGCAGCATAACGCCCGCCGTGAGCAAAAGTGCGGAAGAAACGTAAATGATCCCCGCAAAAAGAGGTACCATGACAGACGGTCCGCCCGCTGCGTCGGTAATGAACGAAGGAGAATCAAACGCTTCTTTTATGGAAACTTCCGGATTCTCAAAGAATGCCACGGCGAGTGCCGTAAGCATTACGATCGGCACCGTCACTACTATAAGGAATGCCGCTACCAGCCTTTTCCTAAATCCCATGACCTTCCTTTCCGACATACCGTTACTTATGTCACCTCATTAACTCTAGGGTAAATGCTATCATAGAAGTTCCAAAAAAACCATTAAAAAATAATAAAAGAACAATCCGCATGCAGCGGATTGTTCCAAGCTTTTATGTTCCTGTTATCAGAACTGCAGTTCCACATCCTTAATAAGGACGTCCGTGTAGCTGTAGGATACCTGTTTGGATGAGTCAGGTAAATCTCCCTCAACTTTTACGCAGAATACATAAGGGTGCATCTCGGTGATGATACCTTCGGAGGTGTCATACCTGTTTCTTCCCCTGTTCTCGCGGACCGTAACCCTTTTTCCCATATTGTTCAGAATCAGGTTGTAGATCCTGCACATGTTAGCCGGTTGTCTCATAATCTCCCTCTTTCTGACCCTTTGGCCTGTAACAAAAACACATCCCAACATGGGTTTTATATCAAAACCCTCTGCTATACTACCACATATAGGGCCAAAAGTCAAAGGATAAATACAAAATATATGGTTTTATTCTTGAAACAGACACTAAATGTAGTATAACCCCACTTGTTTGTAGGGTCCGCGCCATTTGCTGAATTTTTCGAGACCTCTCTATCGTTTTTGTGAACTTTCCGGGAAACAGGTGCGTTTTACACCAAGTTGGTATATACTATAGGCGATGAAGCCAATTATTCAGTTGAAAGGAAATGCTTTTGCGATCGAACATGAAAACGGAATATGAAACGGAGCGACTGCTCCTTGCCGTCAGCAGACCCGAATTTGCCGAAGGCGTTGCCGATTATCTGGCCCGGAACCGAAGGGACTTCGAACTCTACGACAGACAATACGGTGATATTACATACACATCGATATACCAGGAAAGCGCCCTTCGCGCCGAACACGACCTTTACAGGACCAAAAAAGGGGTAAGATATTATCTCTTCAAAAAAGAAGACCCGAAGACGGTCATCGGCAACATAAGCTTTGCTTACCTGCGCGATGAGGTCCGTGCTCCGAGCCTCGGTTATAAGATCGATATAATGTGCCGCCGTCGCGGTTATGCCTACGAGGCAGCGTCATTCCTTCTGCCCCTGGCGGTAAAGTATTATAAACTTCCTTTTCTCGAAGCCGATGTTCTCCCCGGGAACACGCCCTCGATCGCCCTGCTCAACAAGCTCGGCTTCAGATGTGACGGTATCATCCCGAACGCCCACGAGATTTCGGGCGTCATGAAGGATCATTACCGTTACGTTTTTGATCCTTGTTCCTGATACGAAGATCCGTGAAGAATTCCTTGAGGAGTGCTTCACTTTCTTCTTTTCCGACTCCGAGAGTCTTTTCGACCTGATGATTGAATTCTTTCATCGAAAGAAGGTCAAGTATCGAACCGGCGCAGCCCGCTTTGGGATTCATCGCTCCGATCACGACCCTGTCGATACGGGATTGAACGATCGCACCGGAACACATCTGGCAGGGCTCAAGAGTAACATACATCGTACAGCCCTCAAGCCTCCAGTCACCGAGTTTCCTGCTCGCCTTGTCTATGGCGATCATCTCGGCATGCGCGAGAGTGGTCTTCCCCGTGTTCCTTCTGTTAAATCCCCTGCCTACCACCTTGTCGCCGCAGACAATGACACAACCGATCGGTACCTCTCCGAGTAAAAGAGCCCGCTTTGCCTGAGCGAGCGCTTTTTTCATATAATAAAGATCTTTGTCCATTTTTAGCCCTCACCTCTTATTACAGTCGACGGAATGTATTTCCGACAGACCTCAAGGATCTGGGTCATCTTCTCTTTCGAAGGTGTATCGAGGCCTTTGTACGAGATCTGTTTCTCCGAACGCTTATATGTTTGAAGGAAATATCTCTTGGCTCCCTTTATCCACTTTCCGATCTTTTCAAAATCTGAAACCGAATGGATTCCTTCTACGACTGTAGTCCTAAATTCATAATCAAGATCTCCGTGAAGCAGGAATTCTGCGGTTTCAAATATCTCCGACATCGATATCTCACCGAGTCCGACCGCAACCGCGTAATCTGACGGGGAGGATTTGATGTCCATGGCCACATAATCGATAAGGCCCTGTTCATGAAGGTATTTTACCATGGCGGGATTTGTCCCGTTTGTATCAAGTTTTACAAGAAGACCGATATCTTTGATCTTTTCTATGAACCCGGGAAGATCCTTGTAGATCGTGGGTTCTCCTCCCGTGATGCATACTCCCTCGAGCGCGTTTTTCCTTTTCAGGATATGCCTTAAGATACTGGCCTCCGGAATGAGCGGCAGGTTGCTTGTTCCCGTCACAAGATCCGCGTTATGACAATACGGGCATCTGTAATTACAGCCGCCGACGAATACGGTGCTGGCGAGCTTGCCCGGGTAATCGAGAAGTGTAAGCTGGGTATATCCGTAAATCTGCACGCCTTTTCCTCCTGTAAAAATTCTCTTTCGGTAATTAGATTTTAGATTTCCGCGACGAAATAGTCAAGACGGGGTTATCTTATTCGAAATTCGTGCCGATATAAGGATTAGCAGTAAGAGTATGTTGCCCGTATGCATCCACGGACGGATGCGGGGCGGTTTTATTGGAGCCACGGAAGGCAGGAAAACCAAATGACAGCTTTTTTACCGGCTCCGGACAGGAGAATATATGGCTATTAACGGAATCTCGGGAAACAACAACGCTTCCTCTGTTAAATACGAGGAAACAAACATTTCCATCAAAAAGACCACTGTGGAACTTGGCAGCACCGATGCAGCCGTTTTCACAAAATCAAAAGAGGAACAGCCCTCCGCAAAGGCAAATAAATTTGTCGGAAAGCCCGCCGATCCCGAAACGATCGAAAGACTCAAAGCCGAAGCTGAAGAAAGATATGCCCAGCTCAGAGGGATTGTAGAGAAGCTTCTCCTTAAGCAGGGCGGCACATTTGACGTATCGCAGGGACTTGCAAGTGCATACAGAAGTCTTGAGGTCGATCCCGAGACAAGAGCACAGGCACAGGCTGACATAGCGGAAGACGGATATTGGGGTGTCGAGAACACTTCAAACAGGATCCTTGATTTCGCAAAGGCTCTCGCAGGAAACGATCCCGAACTCGCGGCAGGCATGCTCGACGCCATCAAAAAAGGCTTTAAGCAGGCTGAGGAACTTTGGGGCGAAGAACTCCCCCGGATTTCGAAAGACACGATCGACGCTTCCATCAAGAAGGTCGAGGAATGGATCGCTTCGCTTAAGAATCCTCAGGCGGAAGCTCCCGTTTCGGACGCAGCCCGTCCCGAGGCATAAACATTGCTTTCTTTCTTATTGACATTGACATATCCCCAACAGAGCATCCGCTGTGTGGTATCGTCCCGCAGCGGATGTTCTTTTCATTACTCATTTTATTATTCTTTTTTGTTCGTTCCTTTTGTTCGTTCTTTATATTTGACCTGCAGTTATGCGGTACCGCCGCTTAACGTGAAAAAGGGAAACGCGCGGGGCGTTTCCCTTTTCCTTCACCACTATTATTCTGCTTACAGGCTGAACTTATCGATGACATTCTCGAGGTCGCCGGCGTTCTGCTTGCTTTCTGTTGCAAGTCTGCCGATCTGCTCGGTAACATTGCTCGTAAGTTCATTCTTATTGACGATGTCCTGTACACCGTCCGAGTTTCCGCTGGCGGTAAGTGCCACGCTTCCGACTTCTCTTGCGATCTCATTGATCGAATTGTTAAGGTTCGTCATTGCTTCTCCGATAGCTGCTACGGAAGCCTTGATGGTACCTACACAATCGCCGTACTGCTTGGTCTGTGATGCAAAGTCTTCAAAGTCGCGTACAACGTCTTCCTTGACGTAATCAAGAAGTTTTCCGACATGCTCGCGTACCATGTTGACCGCATTGTTACTGTCGCCAACGATAACCTGAATATCTTCTGCCGTCTGACGTGACTGGTCTGCAAGTTTGCCGATCTCATCCGCAACAACCGCGAATCCACGTCCGGACTCTCCCGCTCTTGCTGCCTCGATGGAAGCGTTGAGTGAAAGGAGGTTGGTCTGTGAAGTGATCTCCATGATAGCTTCAACAAGTTCGTTGATCTTTTCAACAGCCTCGAGTGACTTAAGTGCTTTCTGCATGTCAGCCACAACAGTGTCAAGTGTTTCGTTGTTAGCCTTTATATCAGCCTCAACCTTATCATTGATAGCACGTGTATCTCTGATAAGAGATGCCGAATCGTTCTCGGAATTCTGTACCTTGTTCGAAACTTCTTCCACAAGACCGAGGATCTTGCTGATCTCTTCGTTTACGGAAGTGATCGAAGTATTTGTACTCTGTACACCGTCGGAAAGCTTTCCGGCAGTGCTGTTGTTATCAAGCGTAACCTGAACAAGTTCCTTGGTTGTGCTCTCGAGATCCACACTACTCTTATTAAGCGATGTACTGCAATTGCGAAGGATGTCGATCGTTTCACGGAAAGCGTTTGTAACATTCGTCGCCGCTTTCGCAATTCTTCCGACTTCATCTCCTCGATCGCTTAATTTACCCAGATCCGGACTTTCGGACAGATCGAGTTTACTGATCTTAACAAGTGCATTCTGAACCTTTGTGATAGGCTTTGTGAGCCATCTTACCACAAGCCACACAACAAGGATCATAAGGAGGCAGGAAATAATTCCGGTAAGCATGATCGTGGTTCTTGTCGAGAATGCTTCAGCATAAAGCGACTTTTCATCAACCGCGATATAGATAAGCCATCTTACATCAGGCAGGTATTTATAGTAGCTGAGTTTGGGCTCTCCTGTCGCCTTATCCTTGAAATGAGAGATCGCTTCCATAGGAACCTCTTTGATCTCCGGCATTTCTTCAAGACCGTATATCGACATTGCGACTTCGGGTCCGAGTGTTTCTGCCATCTCAGCCACCGATGTAGCGGTAACATAATTTGAGATCTCTCCGGCAATATGCTGAACCTCAGCCTCAGGCATAACCTGAGTGATCAGATCGTGATTGCTGTGATAAATGGCTGTTGCCTCACCTTCATTAGCGGGAGATGTAAGAATTACCAGCTGCTTTCCACCCATACTGATACCGTCAAGGACCTGGTTAAAGCCTTCATTGTTAAGTGTGAGTGACGCATATCCCGCAGGTTTTCCGTCTTCAGTCCAAACAGTCTTTGTAACCATGATGGTGACATTGTTGGTTACGGGGGAAACAAGGGCTGTCGTCATCTGCATCTCGGATCCGCCTTCGGGGAAGAACATCGAGTTGATCATCGCAACCTGATCATCCGGATTACGGAAGCCTACCATTGTGGGATCATTGTGTAATATACATGTGCCGTTGTAATTCGTGAAGCACATACTGTCGAAATTGGGAATGATCTTTGCAAATTCTTCTGTGTACTTCTGCGCGTTTGCAAGTTCATCCATCGTTGCGGTGTTCGCTACAGGATACATCTCCTTCATCTCTGTTCCTGCCATGTAGGCACTAAGGTATGCAAACTGCGTATCACACCATGAAGTGAGCTGATGAGTAGCGGATTCGAGTCTTCCCTGAAGAGACTGCTCTGCACTGACTTCCATGGTTCCCATAATGTTGCTCATGGATACCAACGCCTGGGTAAGACTGCCTGCGATGGCGATGATTGTAACAAAAATGATAATTCGTGAACTTAGGGTTCTTAACTTCATATATGTGCCTCCTGTTTTTCTGAAATCGCTGATTGAGTATAATTTAACACCTGTTTCGCTTTTTGTCAAGCATTTATAAAAATTTTGCAAAAAATATTGCAAAATGTTACTCGGCTATGTCGTTTTATGTGCAGGTTTCCGTATAATTTTCGTATCATGAACAAAAAGCGAGGATGAAACCGAATTTCATCCTCGCCCGGAATTACCTGTTAAATTGTTTATGAAAGCTTATCGCATAATCCCGCAAATACCTCGCCGAGCCTGCGATGGAGCACCATATCCGCCTCAGCGTCATAAGGGGTTTCGGAAAGATTTATAAGGATCAGTTTGTTACCTTTATAATAATTTACGAGTCCCGCTGCCGGATATACTACCAAAGAAGTTCCCGCAACTATCAGGACATCGGCCTCCGAGATAAAACGTCTCGATCTGTCCCAGACATAATCATCAAGTCCTTCTTCATATAAAACTACGTCGGGCTTTATGAGTCCTCCGCATTTATCGCACAACGGAAGGTGATACTTTTTGTCCCCTTTTTCAAGAACGGTGCCGTAATGCTTTTTCTCCCATTCGGGCACTCCGTTGTCGATCGCGTCGATCATATAGGCAGAATCGAATTTCTTCCCGCACTTCGTGCATGTATTAAGCGCAACCGTTCCGTGGATCTCGAGAACCGTTTTGCTTCCGGCCGTTTGATGAAGCCCGTCTATGTTTTGCGTAACAACAGCTTTTAATTTCCCAATCTCTTCGAGCCTTGCAAGCTCTTTGTGGGTCGTATTGGGTTCAATACCGGAAAGAAGGATCTTGTCCCTGTAAAAGCGGTAAAATTCCTCGGGGCGCGACATGAAGAACGAATGACTGATTATAGTCTCCGGCGGATAATCATATTTCATATTATATAAGCCGTCCACGCTCCTGAAGTCCGGGATCCCGCTCTCCGTCGAAACACCGGCTCCGCCGAAGAAGACTATGTTGTCACTTTCCTTAATGATCTGAACGAACTCTTCTACACTTCCTTCTTTCATCATGTGTCCTCCTTTGTGTCCTGTTGCCAACCTCGCGCTGTTCCGCACTGTTTTACAAATATATGCGAAGAAGGAGGGCGTGACCCTCCTTCCGTTTAACGAAACTCCGCCGGTCTTCCGGGAGTTTCGGTCAGAACCTTTAGTTGTTTGCCATCTCACAGAGCTCTTCGAGCATCTTGGGAAGATCGGTCTTCATGGTCTCATCCGTAAACTGGCATGTTCCGACAGCCTTGTGACCGCCGCCGTTATATTTAAGCATAAGTGCTCCGACATCCACATTGCTTGTACGGTTAAGGATGCTGTATCCGACTGCCGCCGAACAACCCGCTCCGCCTTTGCCGTTAACGATCCATGCGGAAATATTCTGCTCGGGATAGAGACTGTAGATCATAAATCTGTTTCCCGTGTAAATGGGATCAACTCCGCGAAGATCGGAAATGATCACGTTTCCTCTTGTCTCTGTGTGAGCCTTGACCATCTCAATGAATTTTTCGGTCTGCTCGTTATAAACTTCTATTCTTTCCTTTACATCAGGGAGGTCCAGAATCTCCTGCGTTGTCATGGTGCGGCATGCGTCCATGAGCTTCTCCATAAGAAGATAGTTCGGAATGGTAAACTGTCTCCAACGACCGAGACCTGTTCTCGGATCCATGAGGAATCCAACGAGTACCCAACCCTGCGGATTCATTACATCGTCGATCGTAAGATTTCCGGAATCAACCTTATCAACTGCCTCCATGAGGTCATCGAACTGGGGGAAGCGTTCCTTTCCGCCGTAATACTCATAGATGATCCTCGCACATGAAGGCGTGATCCTGCTCTCACCCTTGTACTTGCCCTCGAGCTGATTGCGTTCGAACTCGCTTGAGTGATGATCGAACCATAATCCGCATCCCGGAACAAACGGTACGTTGGCAAGGACATCATCCTCCGTGATCTCGATAAGACCGTCCTGAAGGTCCTTGGGATGAACGAATTTCCAGCTGTCAACTATTCCGACTTCTTTTAAAAGTGCGCCGCATGCAAGTCCGTCAAAATCTGATCTTGTAATTAATCTCATATTGTCTCCTATCCTATCCTGTACTCCCGCCCCAAAAAGTTCTCAATCGTCACATATTCGCAACTGCTTCATGTTTTGACGACTTTCCCTTTGTTAAGCGTAAAATAATTTCATGTTAATCATTATATCATATCTGCTTGATCTGTAAAGCTCGATTAGCGGAGAAGGCATATCGCGGTCAGCCCGGAATGCGCATCACGATTAACCCGGAACGCACATCGCGATTAGCGGAGAAGGCATATCGCACTTGCTTCCATGCCTTCTCCACTTCCCGTAAAGCCGAGTCCCTCCTGTGTGGTCGCTTTGACATTCACGCAGTCCTTTTCGAGTCCCGTCGCCCGCGCGATGTTTTCGCGCATTTCTTCTATATAAGAAGAAAGCTTCGGTTTCTGCGCGACGATCGTCGAATCAATGTTTATGGGTTTGAGTCCCTTCGCCGCCAGGATCTTTATCACTTCCTCAAGAAGCTTCATGCTCGAGATCCCCTTGTAGCGGTCGTCGCTGTCGGGGAAATGATATCCGATATCCCTTTCGCCCGCCGCGCCGAGCAGCGCATCCATAACGGCATGCACGAGAACATCCGCATCGGAATGACCGAGCAGTCCCTTTTCGTAGGGTATCTTTACTCCTCCGAGTATCAGATCCCTGCCCTCAACAAGTCTGTGTACATCATAACCGGAACCTATGCGCATATCTTTCCCTTTCCTGTCTTTACTTAAATGCCGCTCTCTCTGCGGGTTTCTGTATGTAAAATCACGGGAACGCACGAAACAATGCGTCCCCGTAGTGGTTTTATGATCTGATCTCGATTCCGTACTTATCCTTAAGCGCAGAAAGTATCTTGCCTACTTCCGCGGTGATGATCTCGTCCGTAAATTCCGTATCCCCGGGCGTAAATACCATGCTGTACGCAAGGCTCTTCTTGCCTGCGGGAAGCTGGGCTCCTTCGTAGATATCAAAGAGGCTGACTTCCGTTACGAAGCCGCTCGCTTCTCTGATAACATCCTCAACCGCACCTGCCGTGATCGACTTGTCCATAACAAGCGCGAGGTCTCTCTTCTCAACCGCGAACTTCGGAAGCGGAACGAATGTCCTCTTCTTTCCGTAGGTCGATGTGAGTGCTTTGATGTCGATCTGCGCAACGTACATGGGCACGCGTGCGTCAAGTTCGTCACCGATCTCGTAGAGAACCTGTCCGAGGAAACCGATCTCCCTGCCTTCAAACGTTACGCTTGCACTTCTGCCGGGATGAAGGAACGGATATGTTGCAGCCTCATATCTGAAATCGATGTCGAGCGTATCGGCAACGATCTCAACAAGTCCCTTAAGCGTGAAGAAATCCTCATCGTCTCCGAACACACCGATACAAAGCGTCTCTCTCTCGTCGGGATATTCCTTAAGAGGAAGCTCTTTTGCGAAGAATCTGTTTCCGAGCTCGAAGATCCTGCCGGAAAGTATTCCCCTCTTCTGGTTTCTGGCCATGGCCGCGAGCATCTGGGGAACAAGAGTCGTTCTCATAAGCGAGAGATCAACGTTTATGGGATTGATGAGCTTGATCGCAAATCTCTCCGGTGCATCGGACGGAAGCTTTAACAGATCAAGGTCCGAAGGAGAGAAGAACGAGTAATGGATCCCCTCATAAGCGCCGCCTGCGCAAAGAGCGTTCTTGATCTTAAGAGCGGTCTTCTGCTCAAGGTTTAAGCCACCCGGAGTAACCTGCGCGCTGGGCATGAGTGTCGGCACGATGTGGCTGTAGCCGTACATTCTTATGATCTCCTCGGCAACATCCTGGTAAGACTCCATGTCCTCGCGGTACGCGGGAACCGAAAGAGTGAGCTCGTCGCCGTTCACTGCGGGGTCGAAAGCGAGGCCCTTAAGGATACGCTCGATCTCGGCGGTGGGAACCTCGATGCCGAGCACTCCGTTTACCTTCTTTATGCTGACCGTGAGCTTCGAGGGCTCAACGGAATTACCGACATTAACATCGAAATGAGAAGACGAAGGCTTACCACAGCCAAGCTCCTCCATGAGATGAAGAGCGCGCTTCATGGCCATAACCGTTGCGTACTCATCAACACCCTTGGCGTATCTTGCGCTCGAATCCGAGCTCTGGCCGAGAGCTCGGGAACTCTTACGGATATTGTCACGGGCAAATTTTGCCGACTCGAACATGACAGCCGATGTGGTGTCGAGGATCTCGGAATTGAGACCGCCCATGATACCGGCAAGCGCAACGGGTCTCTCGCCGTCACAGATAACGAGATTGTCATGTGTCAAAGTGAACTCTTTTTCGTCGAGTGTCACGATCTTCTCACCGTCCGCGGCGCGTCTGACGTTTATGCGGCCACCCCTCAGATAGCTGAAATCAAATGCGTGCATGGGCTGTCCGAGCTCTTTGAGCACGTAGTTTGTGATATCTACCACATTTGAGATAGCCTGACATCCCACAAGCGCGAGTCTGCGTCTCATCCATGCGGGTGAAGGCGCGATCTTTACATCCGTTACGTAATGTGCCGAATATCTCGGGCAAAGATCGGGTGCTTCAACCGAAACGCTGAAATCGATCGTCTCGCCGGATTCCGTATAGGAAAGGTCGGGAGTCCTGACGGTTGTTCCGAGTACTGCCGCAACTTCCCTTGCGATACCGAAAATACTCTGGCAGTCGGGTCTGTTGGCAGTTATCGAAATATCGAAGATATAATCGTCAATGCCGAGGATGGGCTTAACATCCGCTCCGACCTGTGAATCGTCCGGGAGCACAAGGAGTCCGTTGTAGCCTGCACCCGGGTACATGTCCTCACTCACACCGAGCTCCGTACCGGAGCAGAGCATACCGAAGGAATCATATCCGCGAAGCTTGCCCTGACCGATCGTCATGACACCCTCAACCGTTTTGTGATCCTTAGCGGTCGCATATACGGTAGCGCCCACGAGCGCGAGAGGGAACTTCTTTCCCGCAGCCACATTATCGGCGCCACAGCAGATCTGAAGCTCTTCAGTGCCGTTGTCAACCTTGCAGAGCGAAAGGTGTGTACCCTCGATGGGCTCGCAGCTCTTAACAAGTCCGACGACTACTTTGCTGATGTCCCTTCCGACTTCATATTTCTCTTCTACTTCGAATCCGCACGAGAAAAGCTTTTCCTCAAGCTCGTCCGGAGTAACGTTTATATCAACATAATCTTTTAACCAACTAAGCGGTACTAACATGTCTTATACCTTCCTTTCTCTCAGTCATCGATCTGCGAAAGAACGCGCAGATCCGATTCGAAGAGTAATTTGATGTTGTTGATACCGTACTTAAGCATTGCGATACGCTCGATTCCGATACCGAAGGCGAAGCCGCTGTACACGTCGCTGTCGATTCCGCAGCCCTCAAGCACCTTCTTGTTTACCACGCCCGCACCGAGAACCTCGATCCAGCCCGTGCCCTTGCAAAGCCTGCAGCCCTTGCCGCCGCACTCGAAGCAGCTCACATCGACCTCGACAGAGGGTTCCGTGAACGGGAAGTACGAAGGTCTCAGCCTTGTTCTTGTGCCCGCACCGAAGATCTTGGTAACGAACTCGTCAAGCATGCCGTTAAGGTCGCAAAGAGTGATCCCCTTGTCCACAACAAGACCTTCCATCTGGGTGAACATGGGTGAATGTGTCGCATCATCATCCGAACGGAAAACCTTACCGGGAGAAATGATCTTGATGGGAGGTTTCTTGTTCTCCATAACATGGATCTGGCCTGCCGATGTCTGTGTACGGAGCAGGAACTCGGGTGAAAGGTAGAAAGTATCCTGCATGTCCCTTGCGGGGTGATCGGCGGGTGTGTTGAGCGCCGTGAAGTTGTAGTGATCCGTCTCGATCTCGGTTCCTTCGTAGATCTCGAAGCCCATCGAGCCGAAGATATCAACGATCTGATTCCTTACCTGTGTGTTGGGATGGAGATTGCCCTTGGCCTGCTTCTTGGCGGGAAGTGTAACGTCGATCTTCTCACTGTCGTATTTTGCACGCATCTCAGCTTCCTTGAGCTTGGCGTCAAGCTCGTCAAAACGCTCCGATGCCCAGTTCTTGATCTCGTTTACGGCCTTGCCGTATTCAGCCTTAAGCTCGTTCGGGATCTTGCCCATTTCACGCATAAGCGTTCCGATCTTACCTGTCTTGGGATCCATGATACCTTTCTTGTATTCATAAACGCCCCTCGAACTTGCAAGATCCTTGATGTCAGCGATCACTTCGTCCTTAATGGCCGAGAGCTTCGCCGTCAGTTCGTTCATATCCATGATCGTTCCTCCTTGATAGTTTTTGTTTCCGGTCAATTACAGATAACCTTGCTGCTGATGGCATCCGTTTATGCGTAATCGAGTAGGCTGACTCCTACTCGATGCGACGGGACATCTCGCGTACAAGTCCGCTCGATGTCCGTTCACTCAGCCGTCTGTTCACAAACAAGCTTGCAACAGACGGCCTTCGCTTATCGCACAAAAAAATCCCCTCAGGAATACTCCTGAAGGGACGAATCTTTAAATCCGCGGTACCACCCTGTTTCGGATGATGTACGTTCTCAGACCCTTTCTCCTGTAGATGCCCGGGCACGAGATCCTTACCTCATCCGCTCTTTTGTGCGCCGTAATGCTGCGCCTGCATCCCGCTTAACCATCTCACGGATCCCGCTGTTCCGGGGTAAAACCACCTCTGTCAACTGCGGTACTGCGATCCGTCTTTGTTTTCGCCGGAAGGCTCTGATGCTGAAATTCATATCTCTGTTTTCTCCACCGCGCTCTCAGCCCTTGACGCAACTCTCTGTCGAAGGTTTTCAAAGATACTACTTACACATCTTCATCGCCGAAACTACTCGGTATTATATGTTGTAAGAGGGGAAATGTCAATTAAAAACCATTTTCACTTCTTCCTTCTTCTCAGCTTCTTGGGCACTCATCCCATGAAGACACCGGGAATATATGAGGCCCCGATCATCATATCTCTTACCTGCTTCAAAGGATCCTTCCTTCACGTTTTTATTCGGTATAAAGCCTGGTGATGATCTCCTCCATCGGCAGCTCCTTGATGACGATATCCGTGAAATCGACTACCTTGTAGAGTCCGCTGATGAACTCCTTGATCTCGGTCTTGTCAAGGTCGAGCTCTACGCTGATACGCGTTCCGTCTTCGTTCTTCGTTACGGGGATTCCGTCGATCCCGTCACCCTCAAAGGGCTTCCTGAGCGAGATGTCCACGATCTTCTTGTTTCCGAGCAGGAGCTTGAGCTCCTTCAGGCTGTCATCAAAGATCTTCTTACCGTGGTTGATGACGACTACTCTCTCCGCGAGTTGCTCCACATCCTCAAGGTCATGCGTCGTGAGGATAAAGGTCACGCCCTCGGCGTTCATCTTCTTGATGGTCTCCCTGATCGTAGCCTTCGCGATCACGTCGAGTCCGATGGTGGGCTCGTCGAGGAAGACCACCTCCGGCTTGTGCAGCATAGCCATTACGATCTCGCACTTCATCCTTTCACCGAGCGACAGGACACGCGTGGGCTTGTTGATGACGTCCGCGATCCCGAAAAGCTCCACCATCTCGTCAAGTCTCTTCTTGTACTCATCGTCGGGGATCCCGTAGATCGCCTTGTTCATCGCGAAGCTGTCGACCGGCGGGATATCGAAGATAAGCTGCGAGCGCTGTCCGAACACCGCTCCGATCTTCTTTACGTACTTCGCGCGCTCCTTAGCGGGAGAATAGCCCATAACGCTTATCTCACCCTCTGTGGGGAACAGGGCGCCGCACAGCATCTTTATGGTCGTCGATTTTCCCGCACCGTTCGGTCCGAGCATTCCGACTATCGTTCCCTTTTCAACACCGAACGAAATCCCGTCCACTGCGTTCACGAGGACCTTTTCCCTCTTAATGAAGCTCTTAAAAAAGCCCTTCTCACTGCGTTTGTATGTTTTGTATGTTTTTCTTAAGTCTTTAACGCTTATGATCTCCATTGTCAGTTTTCCTTCTGCTATAACAGCTTTTGCATTCTTACGGCTTTATTTCCGAATTATCATCCTCCCACGCCCTCATAACGCTTTATCATCCGGTTGTAGATCCAGATTCCGAACATGAGCACAAGTACGCACGGGATGAGTCCCAGAAAGTAAAGCGGCTCGACTCCCTTTAAGAGTACCTCGGCAGGAAGCGATCCGATCATCCCCGCGGGGATCACAAACGCCATCACGATCCTGAGCCCGTACCCAAAGATCTGAAGCGGATAGTTTCCGAAGTTGCTCACGCTCGACGAGATCTCATCGAGTCTCGAATTGCCGACCCAGATAAAGCTGATGGCCGCCATGATCAGGAAGAGTCCCGCTGCCACAAGGATTCCTCCGATAAAAAGAACTATCGCGCTCAAGACCCCGAGCAATCCCGAAACTCCCGTGTTTATGAGCGATATCGCAAGCACTATGGCCGAACCGACCACAAGTCCGATCTGTGAAACCGAGAAATTGGTGGTCATGATGTAAAAGAGCGGTGAGATGGGCTTTAAGAGCACCGTCTCAAAGCTTCCTCCCCTGACGTGATCCATCGTCGCCCACATGACGGACGAAAGGCACATAGAAGCGATACCTCTCGAAAGCGAGAAGATCGACTGAAGTGCCAGCACCTCCCACATCGTCCAGCCCGGGAATTCGAGGCCGTTCGCGTAGATCACGATCGTGACGAGGGGAAAGAACACGTTCGAGAGAAGTGTTATAAATGTCGACATGATAAAGTCCGCGCGGTAGGCGGTTGCCTGCGCGATCGAAATCTTTATACAGGTCAGATATACCTTAAGTTTCAAGTGGATTCCTCCAAAATAATAATGCTTTTCCGGGTGCGACCGACTACAGTCCGTCATGGACTCTGCTCCCGCACATATGTAGCGTACTGTTATGCACCTACGGCTGTAAATCTTCGTATTGCGGCTCGGTAGAGTAGCTCGCTGAATCCTATCATGATAACAAGTGCTATACCCTGGAACATGACCGCTTCAGGAACGGAGAGTCCAAAGCCTGCGATATCGGCGCCTCCCGTCCAGACCATAGCCGGGATGTAGTTCGTGTACTGGAAGGGCAGGAACATCATGATGCGTCTCACAACTTCAGGGAAGAAGTTGATAGGGATGAGCGCTCCCGAAAGGACGTTGGCAAACAGCTGATAAACGACTCTGATACCTCCCGCGTTCACCAGGAAAAATGCCGTCATTCCGAGAGTGTAGTTGACATAAAAATTCATCAGGAACGTGATCGCGATCGAGAGGATCGTCCAGCCGATGTATGCAGGTCGCATGTCAACGCCGAACAGCAGCCACAGGATCAAAAGGCAGGGAATAAACTCAAAGATGAGCCCGAGAACCCTGTGCCCGAGCTTCTGCTCGAGCGCGAATCGTCTGTGATTGATCGGTCGCAGGACGAAGGTCAGGAACTTGCCGGTTCTGATGAGCATCTGCAGGTTCCAGTCCGCAAAGTCCATCGTGAGATAACCGATCAATGCCGAAGCGCCGTAGTATCTGACCATGGCCTCGAAGCTCATGCCCGCGATCATAGCCGTGTCGCCATAAACCGCTTTCCAGACAAAGTACTGAACAATAAAATAAGCCGGTCCCACGAATACTGACACCAGCGAGTGGGTCCTATAGGCGGACCATTCTTTATAAGTGGCGAAGGCAACTGCTTTGCCTTCGCCAAAAATGTGTCTTATCTTTTTAAACATATCACTTTAAACCTGACCAGATGATGTTCTGAACGTTGTAGAGTCCTCTTGCGTTCCATGTCTCGCCGTCCGTCCACGGCACGAACCATGCCGCAACAAGATCCTCAACCGGATCGCAGTCCATCGAGCAGGAGCCTGCACCTTCATGCATATACGTTCCGTCCGAATACGTCCAGGGAAGACCCTTTCTCATATCGAATCCGATACCGTAACCTCTGTCGGGCTCATTGGCACCCCAGCATCTGTCAGGTATGTTAAAGAGCTGATGCGAGGTCATCTTCTCAAGAGCCTTCCTTCCGAGGATCCTGGTTCCGTTAAATGTTCCCTTTCCAAGGAGCATTCTGCCGTAGATTGAAAGTGAACGTGTGGTCGATGTCATGCCGCCCGCTGTTTTGGGAATACGGTCAAAAATAGCTTCGCACTCGTCATCCGATTTCGGTATCCTGTGTTCGTTAAGAACGATGTTCTTGAATTCCTGATATCTCTCGCCCCTGACATAAGCTTTTTTGATGATCTCGGTAAGTTCATCGAGTTCCATGACATCGGGGAATCCCGTATCAGTCATTCCGAGGGGCTTGGCGATGTTGTTCATAATATATTCCTCAGCAGGAACCCCGCTCACTTTACGGATAAGTTCTCCGAGAATGGCATATCCGAACGAGCAATATGCCCACTCCGTTCCGACGGGTCTTCTGAGTCCTCCCGAAATACCCGCAGCAATCCAGTCGAAATCATCTACCTTACCACCGTTTTTGAGGAACAACGTAAAATCCTTATATACATTTTCCCAATGATTCCTGGGCGCTACCTCAGGGAAGCATCCGCCGTCGGGATAAAGGCCCGATGTGTGTGTAAGCATATGCCAGATGTTTATTCCGTCAAAGGGCGGCTTCGCGAATGCATCCAGGAACTCTCCCATTCTCTGCTCGAGTCTGATATACCCATCTTCCACGAGCTTCATGATCGCAACCGCAACAAACGTTTTTGTCAGCGATGCGAGATGGAACGGCTGATCGGGCTGCATAAGGACCTTATCATCAACAAAGCTTCCCCCGCCGATCGCAGCATTGGCAATTATCTTCCCCTTGTGAGCGATAGTGTACTGCGCTCCGTTAATTACGCCTTCATCAATAAGTTTGTCAAAATGCTTGTGAAGCACCTCAAGCCTTGATGAGTCGTACCCTGTCTCCTCAGGTCTGCAATCGGTTGCTCCAAATCTTACTTCTCTCATGTCACTCCTCCTCTTAAACAGCTGATCACAGCCGTTGATTTCTCGCCATATGCTCCGAAACGATCTTCCGACCGCCTTTGATGTATATCAAACTTTACCACAGCATATCGTTTTATTCAAGTTACCAATGTAAAGAGAGACCATGACAATTGTCACATGCTTCCTACTTGAATTATCCGTCTACAACTTACAGTTTATGATTTCTCCCTTGCGGGCCACATTGTAAACGCGCAAACAATTTCTTGTTGACAGGGTTATGTTATCTAATTTATTCTATTATTTAGGCGGTATAACGCACGCTTGTTCCCAATGTGGAAATGCTTTATCACTTAATATCTCTTCGAGTGTAACATATTCAGATGCTCCTATCCGTTACTATGGTGGTAGTCTTGCTGCAATCAACACTTTCTGGGATTATCAGATTACTAACGACGTCAATGGAGTATCTGACAACATTTATCACAAGTATATTGATATGGAGGTCTTTTATGAAAAATACATTGACTCTTTTAATTCTATTTTTTTGTTTCCTATTTATTTGTTCCTGTACTAATTCAGAGGTTGTCAAAACTGATACAACTACTATTAATCCGACACCTTCCATATCTCCTACCGGCGAACCAAAGTCCGGAAGGATCATCACTGTCGAATTTGAAAAATTCTCGTTTGAAGAACTCGTTTTAGACAGTAATGCTGCTGTTCTCGGCGAGTATGTAGAAATGATCGATCATGACTACTACGTCGAATACAAGTTTCTTGTTAAGGATTGTCTTTATGGAGATGTAACCGATAAAGAAATATTTCTTTATGAAATCAAAGCAAGCCGCCATTCTGATGATGGTACATATTCCTACAAATCAGGAGAAGATACATATAAGAAAGGCAATGATTACATGCTTGTAACAGAAAGATTTCAATCAATCATGTATGATCATGACAGATACCTTCTTGCCGCAGATATCATATTAAATGAAACCGAAGGAAAATATGTTATGTTTTCCGAACCTATTGTAATTCCTGAGGGCAAAGATTTAAAAGAATACATACTTTCCATATATAATTCAGTTCCCCACAAAAAGGAACCTCCAAAATCCGATAAAGTATATGCCGATTCTCGCGAAGAAATGATGGAGGAGTCTGACTTTGTCGGTATTGTTGACATACTTTCTTTAACGAAAGAAAAAATGAATGATAATTCAAATATTTATACCTGTAAAGCTTCATCATTATCTAAAGGCGATAAACTATACACCTATGAAGACGGTACATTTCTGCTGTCTCTCATGAAAGGTATGGTTGAGCCGGGAAATACCTATGAGATTGGTTTTGATTCCATAGAAGAGGGCGGACTCATTTATATTCAATCCACTAAAAACAGTGTTTTCCCTGTGCAATAACGCCCATAAACCGGAATGCACCGCCGCCGATATACGTCGGTCCGTCTTCGATCGTTACTTTTGTCAGATTCTCATTATTCCGCGATCAGCTGCTTTGCTCTGTCGATAGCTTCGTTGATGTTTGTGCAGAAGTTTTCCCTGCCCACCATCTTCACGAAGCCTTCCTTCTCAAGAGCATGCATGGGCTGCTCATTAACGTGCGAAAGCAAAAGAGTGATTTCTTTTTTCTTCAGGCTCTGATGGAGTTCTTCAAGTCGTCTCATAGCGCTTATGTCAATGGCCGGAACGCTCCTCATACGGATGATGACAACCTTAGTAAATGACTTGGTCGTGATACCGAGAAGCTTGTCTGCTGCCGCAAAGAAAAGCGGCCCCGAGATCTCAAACACACGGATCTCCTTCGGAAGATCCATGATTTTTTCCTGTTCGTTTTCTGCTATATCGGGCTCCCCGACATACTTCCATGATTTGATCTGTGAAGTGTCCAAAAGACGCTTAAGGAAAAGAAGCGCGGTTACCACAACACCGACCTCGATCGCAATAACAAGATCAAAGAATACCGTAAGACCAAATGTCATCACAAGTACAATGATATCGCTCTTCGGAGCGGTCTTGCAGAGATGGAAGAAGCTCTTCCAGTCAGCCATGTTCGCTGCGACCACAAGAAGTACTGCGGCAAGAGTAGTCATCGGGATCTTTGCGGCAATAGGCATGCACACAAGCAGGATGGCAGTAAGCGTAACGCAGTGAACGATACCGGCGATGGGAGTTCTTCCGCCGTTTCTGACGTTGGCTGCGGTACGTGCGATCGCCCCCGTTGCGGGGATTCCGCCGAAAAGACCCGAGAAGATATTACCGAGTCCCTGTCCGACAAGCTCTGCGTTCGATTTGTGCGTATCGCCGATCATACCGTCCGAAACAACGGCGCTGAGGAGCGACTCGATACCTGCAAGGATCGCGATCGTAAATGCAGGTGAAAGCATCTGTTTTATAAGATCGAATGAAATATCAGGGAAGGTTATCGTGGGGAATGATGAGTTGAGCTCACCGTAAACGCTTCCGATCGTGTTTACCGGAAGCTCAAACACCGTAACGATCACGGTTGTAACGACGATGGCGATAAGGGAACCGGGGATCTTGTTTGTCACCTTGGGCCAAAAGATCATGATAAGGACCGCAAGCGCACCGATCCCGAGTGCCCAGAGGTTCACGGATGTGATATTCTCTCCGTAAGCTATCATCTTGGGGAGGAAATCCGAAGGAACACTCTCCATCGAAAGGCCAAGGAAATCCTTGATCTGACCGACAAACAGAGTTACGGCGATACCGCACGTAAATCCGGTCGTAATGGTATAAGGGATGTATTTGATAAGAGAACCGAAATGACAGATTCCCATGATCACAAGCAGGATACCCGCAAGGATGGTAGCGACCGTAAGACCGCTCATTCCGTACTGCGTAACGATACCGCAGATGATCACGACAAACGCCGCCGTCGGTCCGCCGATCTGAACGCGGCTTCCGCCGAAGAACGAGATAAAGAATCCCGCGATGATAGCGGTATAAAGACCCTGCTCAGGGCTGACTCCCGACGCGATGGCAAGCGCGATCGAAAGCGGGAGCGCGATGATCGCAACAATGATTCCCGAGATAATATCCCTCACGAGCTGCTTGCCGGAATACGACTTCATCACATCAAAAAGCTTGGGTTTTAATTCTTTCATGATATGCCTTTCTTATGTTTAAGAATATATTTGTTTATCTCTCCGTACGCTTATATGTACGCTCCGAACGATCTCTGCCCAACCGATAAAGATTTGCAAAGAAAAAGCTCCAGGTCAAACCTGAAGCTAGTGCCCAGAACCGGAATCGAACCAGTGACACAGGGATTTTCAGTCCCTTGCTCTACCAACTGAGCTATCTGGGCGAATAGTGAATAAAAGAAAAAGCAGTTATGAATACGTTTCTTGAGACCAACGAAAGCTCGCTTTCAGTTGGGCGAGAGGAGCGTATTCAGAACAGTTTGCTCATTTATGAGCAAACGTACATCCGAAGAATGCAACGCATTCTTCGGATGGGCTTTTTCGTCCAACCCAAAAAATGCAACCATTCTTAATACTGCAATTTCAAGGAACATTATATACATCAAATGGCATCATACCATCCAATAATTGCGGGAGAAGGATTTGAACCTACGACCTCCGGGTTATGAGCCCGACGAGCTTC
>CAMIZL010000008.1 GCA_946403295.1 uncultured Clostridia bacterium
AAATTACCTGACACTTTTTACCGAAAAGGGTGTCAATTCAGAACGGAATACTCACGAAACTACACGATTACGATATAACGATTTGTCGGATATTATATTCCCGGAGGATGCCTATGAAGAGATTCACTGTTGTAAAGATCATGATGGCGGTAGCCTTGACCTTTGGCGCACTGTGCCTTTTTTCGCCGTTTAAAGCTCAGGCGATTTCAAACAACTGTCATTACTATGTGACGCTTGAGGGAGACGGTAAGATCACGGGCAGCGTCGGAAGCGCTATCACTCCCTACTACTTCACGATGACGGTTCACAGGAGCAATAACGGTGACGTGGGATACTCTGCCACGCCGGCATTTTCACGCGGTTATGCTGCGGGAAGCACTGTTACCGACATCTTTCAGGGCGTGGATGACCCTTCCAAAAACGTGTTCAACCGTCTTCCGGTCGGCTTGAAGGTGACTGTTGCCGAGGAGATCAAGATCGGTGACACATCCGCGCGATTCATGATATCCGGAACTCCCTACATGGCATCTTCCAACTGGCTTCAGGTTAATTTCTCTGAGGCGGTTTTTGATGGAAATGACAATCATAAGCGTACAGTTGAAAAAGACGGCGGGCTGCAGCTCGCGATCACCAGACCCGCAAGCAGCGGGCAGCCTCTTGCGCTTTCGCCTTCTTCCCTGGTGATAACAGGGACGGCAGGCAGCGCTGTTTCTGCGAAAGAGCTTACCTTCACCACAAACGGCAATTTCATTGCCGAATATCCCAAAAATTACGATGTAAGCAATTGGTTCAGGTCTTCGACGTGGAGCATCAACTACGAGGGCGTCTATATGACCGCAAAGCTCCCCGAGGGGATGACGGCGAAGCTTAAGAATGATATACATATCGGCGACAAATCCTGTACATTTGTTATTTCGGGCACCCCTACGTACGGTGCCGAAGAGTATCTTATTCCCGAATTCCCCGGTGGTGTTCTCTCGATTGCGGGCTCAGATAAACGCGAGCACGGATATGGGGATGTCGGATTCTCATGTGACAACAATTATATGATCCGTATCAGCGGAGAAACGAACAAGCCGGGACTTGCCCTCGAAAAGATCCTTGCAAACGGTGTAGAGCAGTCCAACATCACCGGAACGGTCGGAACCGCACTTCAAGAAAACCTGATCACCTACAGACTGAAGAATTGTACTCTCGCGACCTCATATGCTGAGGGACATGACATCACCGGATACTTCCTCAAGTGGTCTTATCCCTACGAGACCTTTGCGTTTGAAAACCTCGGAGTCAGGGTCGAGGCGGTTGATTTCGTTACGGGCCACGACTACTTTACATGCAGGATCGTGGGAACTCCCTGTAAGAACGGAAGCGGAAGACTTACGGTGAAACTTTTTGAAGAGCATACGAGTGCAGGAGTAAGGATGAGCTCGACGGCTCCGGCGGAGAACGGTTTCGGGTTCTCTACACCGAACAATTCCGCTGATGTTTATATCACAAACACTTCATATGACGCAAAAGTGGGCTTTATGATCGATACATCGGATGAACCCGTGCTGATAGAGATCTCACAGGGTTATTCGATCGATTACTGCTTCAACGGAACCTTTAAAAAGGATCAGGATGTTTCGGGACTCGTGAGCGGTCTGCCGGATGGTATAAAGGCATACTGTGCGGAAAACAATGTCTCGCAGCCCTCATCGCTTCTTGTATATTTTAAGGGCGTCGCAAAAACAGCGGGCACTAAGTATATCCGGGTGTCGCTTTCGGGCACCGAGTACGCATCGAGAACCCACGGAGGCAGCTGGTCATCAAGCTCGGGAAACGCGGATCTTTCATCGGATTATACCGAAACGAAGGTAACTCTTAACATAACGACCGCGTCGGAATGCGGAATTGCCTACAACTACAGTCTGGAAACGGAAGACCCCGAAACGAGCGAAGGCAGAGGTGAGGTATCATCACTTCCCTACGAAGACCTTAAGTCTGTCGCCGGTTCCGAGCCGGTGATCCTCAGAGGAAGCAAGTCGACCAAGCAGTTCGTGCAGGTTCAGAACGGGACAGCTTCCATTGGGTCAAAGTCAGTCTATACCGGAACAGGAATGAACATATGGGTCTATATGCCGCAGCTGAACGCCGGAAAAAGCTACAGTGCGGGGGCAGCCGTAAACGATCTGTTCCGCCTGAAAAGGTTAAGCGAGAGCGGAAGTGTCCTGGACAGTCCCATAAACGGTTATACCATCAGGACCGAAACCGCGATAGCAAGCGGAACGCAGACAGGACTCAATCTGTTACTCTATATCGAAGGAAAAGCAACTTCGTCTCTTGAGTGCTTTGATGGGCTTGCACTGCAGGTCTACAGCGGCGGTTCATGGAAGAATATCACAATGCCACTCGGTTCGCGTTATGAGATCGGTGAAGTCGTCTCGGGATCGGTATCACCGCAGACAAGTGACTTTAACGGATTGACAGCATCGATCGCCGACTGTTCCATAAACGGTATCTCATATAAGACTCTGATGGACAGGAAGGGTGTTGAGGTCAGCATAAACGGTGCGACCTTCAAGCTCCTTCACAAAGGCAACGATGTCACCGATTGGTTTACCAACCTTCCGGCCGGTATGAGCGCTGTCGTTAAAGAAGACGCGCCTGTGGGAAGCACGACTGTGAAGATCAGGTTTGGAAAGCTGAACGCCCGGACTTGGAAGATCGGTACGGTTACACCCACTCAGACAAGCAGCAGCGCTATTAATGTTTCCGTGCCCTTCTCGGCTCTTTCGGATGCGAAATATACCGATGTTGACGGGATTATCATTGCGGCGGTGAACGATAATGCCAGATACTGCATCATGGAAGCCTCGGATTTTGTCTATACCGGGAAGGTAATGGTGGCGGCAACAGAGTTTGAAGGCGTTTACAGCGCGAACAACCCCATCGGCAGCGGGATGAGCACGGAATACATTACTGTTTATGTTCCGGGCTATCTCCTTGAAGGCTACACGAAGCCGGCATTGAATGTTGAGTTTATTCCCGTCAACGGAGATTTTTCGGAAGATGAAAATATCGGATTTGGGACGAATCTCACACAGGCATCTACGAGCCCGTCATATTATTCGTGCACGGGAAGCCTTTATCTGGAGATGATCCATGCCCTTAAGGTCACAAAGGGAAACTTTACTCTGAGGGCATTCATCTCGGAGTTTTCGGAAGAAGAGGGGGCCGATCCGAAGTTTAAGGATGTTGAGATACTACCTGCCTATGTAAGCTACAACATACTTGCTGCGGGATCGAGCATCGCGGACGGAGATTCGGTGCAGGAGGGATCGGTAGAGGTTGAAACCGGAGGAGGAAACGGCGGAAGCAGCGGCTCCGGAAGCGGAAGCAGCGTGCTCGACGGTCCCGGCTACAGCGGACCGGACCTCGTGATCTGTGCAAAAGACGCCTCGGGAAAAACGGTTAGGAGCGCCTATATAAACATGACGAGAGAAACGCTCACTCCCGCGATCTCTTATAAGTGCTACAGCCTTGACGGCGGCAGTAAATGGAAGGAAGCAAAATCGCCGCTGACCGATAAGCAGATAGCAGGTTTCTTAAACAAGGGCGGAACGCTTTCGATCGCCGACAAGTATGACAAGAAGGCAAAAGGACCCGCAGAGGGTGCCGTAATACTTAACTTCCCTACGATAAACAAGCGGCCCGCAGCGCCCAAGCTCAAAGTCAACTACGCGGCATACCCCGATAAAACAGGAGCCACAAACGGTCAGTGGATGCTCGCCGATGCAAGTCTGGAAACCTTGAGCGCGGAAGAACTCGCAAAGCTTGAGATCGGCGTACTTGCGGCAGGAAAGAAAGAAGTTGACGCTTCCGCATGGAGCGATCTGCCCGCGGGCGAAGGCATCGACATGCTCGGCCTCAACAACGGAAAGGTCGCAAGCACCGTCTATATGGTCAGATACAAAGCGACTGCCGACACGCCCGCAAGTAAGGCGGCCAAAGTTACGGTCAAGGGCCTTTTAAAGGCTCCCAAGGCAAAGACGGATTACAAGAAGGAGATCATCAGGCTCAAGGCGGGCTCGGTCGTTTATTTCGGAGAGACTCCCGACTCAGAGGCAACAGAGTTGGGTCCGGAGCCCAAGACCTTTAACGATTATGCCGGCAAGTTCATCGAGATCGACAGCGAGACCTCAAAGAAGGGTCTTGATATCTCCGCATATATCACCGATTCACGCAACACGATGCTTGTATGGGTCGGAGCGACTCAAAAGAAAGCGGCCACCGAAGCTGCTACCGTAAAACTCGCGGCACGCGCCCGGATCGCTGCGGAAAAGCTCGATGTATCAAAAGGTAAGTTAAAGCTTGACAAGAAATACGAAGTATATAACGAAGACAAACAGAAATGGGGATCGATGCCCAAGGTGACGGAGACCTGTGAGCTTAAGATCCGACTTAAGGCAACCGCGAAAGGCGGAGCCGAGAGTGATTCGACATATGCGGCGAGCGAAGCTGCGACCCTGAAGATAACCTTTGGTGAATACGAAGAAGGAAAGCAGGGTATCACGGCAGCGGAGATCGTGGTCTGAGATTAAAGATATGTAACTCCCGTGCCCCGTACGGGAAAAGACAGAAAGAAATTCTGCAATAGGAGGTTGCGTATGAGAAAAGCAAATTTAGGATTACTTGCGCTTCTTGTGCTGATCGTGATCATGGGACTCGGAACGGTTAAGGTTTCGGCAGATGTTCCCGCGAACTACAACTATTCATTTGATATTATCAATATCGAAACCGGAAAGCAGGGTGTTGTTTCCGGCACTCCGGGGACAGCGCTTGCATCGCAGACCTTAAGGATCCGACTTAACGGCGCGACCACGAAGCGGGATATCGCAAAGGGAACGGAAGCCACATACTGGATCGCCTGTATGAACGCAGCGGTCCCGGATGGTCTTAAGATCAAGGTGGCCGAGGATGTGCCTGCCGGTTCGGCATGGATAGACGTGACCTTCTACGGTACTGTTTACACCGCGATCTGGGATGAATTCCGGTTCATGATCCCCAAAAATTATCTGTTTGAGGACGGGTCGGCCTACGATTATTATGATGCGGAGCCTTCTGTCAAAGGAAAGTTCAACATAGTGAGAGAAGGTACATCAGGGGCCAGACAGGTGACATTCTCTCCCGATGAACTTATCCTGAGCGGCACAGTCGGAACAGCTGTTTCGGCTCGTGAGCTTACCGTTACGCTGAACGGAGTATTCTTCAGATCCATAAGTGCCGGAACAGATATTACCGACTGGTTTAAGGGACGAAAGACTATTATAACGAATAACGGGACGATACTTTCGTTTATTCCGAAAGGGATCACAGTTAAAGTAAAAAATAAAGTAGAGGTTTACAGCAACACCATGACTCTTGTTTTCTCCGGAAAACCCACCGAGGCATCGATAGATGCGATCAGTTTCACGATCCCTGCGGGATATGCGGCGATTAAGGATGAGAGCAGGAAATCCGAGGTCAAAAGCGAGTTTACAACTCCTATCTATACAAACAACAAGTACAGGTATTCGATCACCGGACCAAACGGTTACCTGAGGCAGGGCGTGGTCCTTGATTGCGGGGACACACATCTGAATGCCATGGTCCCGATAGATCCGAACAACCCGGTTATGATCCACGCAACCCTCTTTGGAAACGATGAGAGCGGCAATCCGCTCAAGTTACGCGGAACGTATTCGGGACAGAAGCTTTCCGAGATAACACAAAATGCCACGATGGGAGGCCTTAAAGAGTATTACGGAGTTGAGGGGGTCATACGGAACTGGACCGACGGAGAAACCGAATTTGATATCGAACTCTCGGGAAAACCGAAAGAGGATTCCTACGGAAGTTATCCGAAAAATATGTATGTGAGCTTTGAGATGCTCCCGAAAGCACACACGGGAGAACTGAATCTCAAGACCGAACAGATAGGAACACTCACTCTTGAGGAGCCTAAGCTTAATGTGACCACAACTCCGGTGATCAAGGTTTCATGTCCGATTCAGGAAGCCGGGTTTGTATATGATTCCTTTGTGATCAATCTCGGCGATGATTATCTGACGGAAGATATCGCAAAAGGAACCGATCTTGCCGTCGGGTATTCGATCATCAATGGGGGCATAACTCAGGTGGTTCATGAAGAAACGAGCTACAATGGCATTGGCATTCAAGTCAGAGAGAAGGCATCCCGTGGTTCACATTCCATAAGCGTCAGACTGACCGGAAAGCCCAACCGGGTGGGAAGCGGATATATCCCCGTTGCTTTTAAGTGCTCGCAGTTAGAAAACTTTTCTACGGCGAAGAAGCAGGAATACGTTGTGGGCCTGACCGGGATCAAATACGAGGTCTGGGATAAGGACACCTCTACACCTCCGGACGGTAATGAAAACGGCGGTGAAGGAGGTTCGGGCTCCGGTTCTTCGGGAAATGACGAAGATGATGATGAAGAATTCACAGAAGAACCGATCAAGGAAGACGAGGATGAGGACGCCTACGGAAGACTCAGATATCCCGTCAAAGCACATGTGAAGAACTATGCGAAGGTGGGCGACAAGCAGATCGGAAGCGTGTATATCGATATGACCGATGAAAAGCTTGTGTGCGGCAAAGCCTATAAATGCTACAGCATCGACGGCGGAAGAAAATGGAAGCAGGGCTCGATCGGATCGGACCTGTCGAAACTCTTAAACAAAGGGATCTCCCTTGTACTTGCTACCGACTATGATCAAAAAACAAAGGCACCCACGGACAAGGCGAAGCTTTATGTTTTCACAACGACCAACAAGAGACCTGCGGCGCCCAAATTAGGAGTTGATTATCTGACTTTTGCCGATAACACGGGTAAAACGGCGGGGCAGTTTGTCCTGACAGACAAGAGCGGAGAAGCGCTCTCGCAGAACGACATCCAGAAATACGCGATCGCAGTTTCGGCTGACGGTAAGAAGGCTGACGCAAAGGGATTCGGAAAGTGGCCCCTTGCGGACGGAGTATACATCCCCACAGGAAACGGCGCGAAGCAGGAAACAGCGGTATATCTCGTTAAGACTGCACCCACTGAAGATACGCCGGCGAGCAAGGAATCGAAGGTTAAGGTCAAAGGCCTCTCGAAAGCACCGAACATCAAAGTCGATTATAAAAACGAAGTGATCAAGCTCAAGAAGGGCATGGTGATCTTCTTCGGTGAGGAGATCCCTGCCCGGGGTGAGACAGAGACTCTTTCGGAGAACGCGAAGACCTACAGCGATTTCGCAGGCAGGATCTTCGGAGCCGATTCGGCGGAAGCACCTAAGTCCGGTCTTGCGATCGGACCGTACATCACAAATACGAGGAATAAGATCATCGTGTGGACGATGGCTACGGCAAAGAAGCCGGCTTCAAAGCCTCAGGTGATAGAGCTTGCCGCACGTGCCCCGGTCGGAACCGACGGCGTCACAGTCAGCAACGGAAAGCTCACTCTGGACAAGAAATACGAGGTATATAACGAAGCGAAGGATAAGTGGGGGTCGTGCCCCAAGATCACTGAATCCTGTGAGCTTACGATACGTCTGAAGGCTACCGCGAAGGGCGGAAAGGAAAGCGCCGGTACATTTGCGGCAAGCTCCTTTGCAACCCTCAGTGTAACCTACGGCGTTTATGATGAAGAAAAGAACAAGGAAGGCGTGATCACCGCACAGATCGTTCCGAAATAGAGGTGAAGAAAGAAGCCTGTGTTGAAAACCGCGTAAATGATCATCTTGGTACTATACACATTTATCCGGGAAGGATATTATATAATGTATAGGAAACTGGATCTGCAAAACAATACGAAAGAGAGTGGAGCATGAAGAACGCGGTTGATATAGACGTCGTGATCGATGAGCGCTTTGTTGATCCGAAGGTTACGATAACGACGAAGGAAAAGAATAACTTTGTCGAGAGCATAATAAACGCGGTTGAAACGGTTTCGGAGACCGAATATCCTCTGATCCCGGCGGTAAACGGGGAAGGAACGGTGTTTGTTTCGCAGCGTGACATAATCAGGGTGTTCACTCACGGACGGAAGGTCATGATAGAAACAGATGACGGCCAATACGAAGTGAGAAAGAAGCTTTATGTTCTCGAGGAAGAGCTTAATTCGTCCCGGTTCATCAGGATATCGCAGTCGGAGATAATTAACATCTACAAGGTGAAGAGCTTCGACATCAATATCGCCGGAACGATCGGAGTTGAGTTTGAGAACGGCAGAAAGTCGTGGGCGTCGAGAAGCTGCGTGAAAACGATCAAAGAGCTTCTTAAGGCATAGCGCAAGATAATCAGGTGTAAAGAAAAGGGGGATTTATGAATTTCAAACAAAAGGTAACTTTACTTGCATCCATAGGCTTCGGGCTCGGTGTGATCACGGGAGTGACGATCACGTCTGTGATCACGACTGCCGGCGCTGCAGACGGAAACTTCTACGTCGCGTCCCGAGATTTGATCGAAGCGGTGGGCAACCCGCTCGTCGCGTTTTTGATCCAGGCGTTCGTATCAGGCCTTTACGGTGCGGTAGTCATGGGCGCATCGGCGGTCTACGGAAAGGAAGAGTGGGGTGTCACGAGATGCACTTTGATACACTACTTCATCATGATGATCGCGTACTGTGTTACCGCGTTCTCGTTGAGGTGGTATACGATTGATGACATGATCCCTTTGACTGTCATGCTCGGAGCCATGACCGTTGTATATTTTTGCATCTGGCTCGGCTTCTTCATCTCCTACAGGGCGCAGCTCAAAAAGATCAACCTGGAGCTGTTGCAGCTGAAAACATCGCAGACAGGAGTATAAAGATATCGTTCCGGACAGTATGGCGATATCTCCGAATAACGTGCTGACAATACTTACATGACGGAGCCGGGGGCGTATGCTTCCCGGCTCCCGACATTGGGAGATAACGAGACCGGGCGACCATAAGCCGATCATAAGTCAACAATAAGCCGACTCTTACCGGTCGGCATAAGCATCGCTCAATTGTTGACATGAGAATCCACAAGGCGTATAGTAAATAGAAGATATATTCTCTTTGTGTTGTCGATGTGACGCTGTGTGAAACACACGTCACACAAATGCAAAACGTGAATACGGGGAGCCCGTACGGAAGGCTCAGACAAGAGACCCGTACAGAGGACATAAACACGAGAAACGTACAGAACCCCCGGGTTTGCGGACAACACAGAAGTGAGGTGGCGGATGAAGAAAAAAGAAATAAAAAAGACATTTCTGAAAGGCTTGGGATTGCTGGGATTCCTGGTATTGGTCTGCGGGCTTGCGTTCCTTTTGTCGGGATGGGCACAATACCTTTTTGTTGAGGACGTTGAGCATGATGTGCAAGCATCCGTAAAGGAAGAAGAGGCACCGAAGAATCTCGAGGAGGCTGTGCGCGCTGCCGTCGATTTTGACCATGAGCTCGATTCGTACAAGCCGCTCAAAAACGATTATAAATTCTATTTCACATACAAGACGGTACACCCCTGGTGGGATGCGGTCGCACTCGGAATGGAGGATGCGCAGCGGCAGTTCCTGAACAAAGGCATAAACATTACATACGAGTACATGGCTCCGACCTCCGCTTCCGCAGAGGATCAGGTGCGGAGGCTAAAGGAAGCCGAGAAAGCCGGGTACGATGTCATAGGCGTTGATGTCGCCGATGAAGACGTCATATCCCCCGTCCTTGACGAGATGGTGGATTCGGGCACGAAGGTCATCACGTTCTCGAGTTCGGACGCGGCAAGCGGGTGCAAACGCATCGCGTATGTGGGAAACACTCACAACTATGAGGACGGCGTCGATCTGACGGAGGCGCTTTGCGAAAAGCTTGGGTACAAGGGCAAGGTGGCGATCCTGGTCGGAAGTAAGGGCGCTCCCTGCCACGAGGACAGGGCACTCGGCGCGAAACACACGATCGCGAAGTACGAGGGCATGCAGATCGTTGCGGTCGAGTACGACATGGATTCCGTTGATAACGCCCATGAGCTCGCACTGAAGATCCTCGACGAAACACCGGATCTCGCCGGGTTCGTCTGCTGTAACATGAGTAATCCTGTCGGAGCCGCAAGGGCTGTGACGGAGAAGTCGAGCGGCGCCGTGATCGTCGGTATGGACCATGACCGCGAGGCGCTTCATTATCTCGAGAAGGGCGTGATCTACTGCCTCGGAGTGCAGGACTGCTATTCAATCGGATTTGATACGCTTCAGCTGGCGGTCAAGATCGCGGACGGCAACCTCCCGGGCGAACTCTTCCCCGAGGAAAAGGCCGAACCCACGACGATCATCTACCAGAACGACGCTCCGCTCATGCTGGAGCTTTTATACGGAGATATTTCGTAAGAAAAAACAATACGGAGATTTTGTATGAAATCACGAATCACTAATAAAACCTTTGTACTTACGGCTGCGATAGGCAGCTTTATGATCATGGTCACCGTTATCGCGAACACGATATGGGCGTCGCGTCAGACCGTCACGGGCACGAATGAGGCCGTTTCGGCGGTGAGCTCTTTCTATCTCGAGGCGATGGCGGACCGTCGTGCAAAGATCATCACCAACCTGATCAACAACAACTTCAACCAGATGCAGAAGGTGATCGACTTCATCAAAGAGGAAGGTATCGAGGATCAGGAGGCCCTCCGAAGAGAGCTCGGCAGGATGAAATCGCTCCTTTCGCTGAACCGCCTGGCGCTCGTTGACGAGGACGATATCGTGTACACGCAGTATTCGACTTACACGGGCGGCAGCCGTCACGAGTTCCTGGCAGACAAGAAGATGAAGGACCGCGTCATAAGCACGGTGTCCGTGTACGGCTCCTCGCGTCAGCTTTGCCTGGCGATCCCGCTTAAGGGTCTGACGCTTATGGGCAAGCCCTTCAAGGCCTGCTTCGTTCAGATAGACATTGATGATATCGTGGATCTTCTGGCTCTTGACGATGAGGGAAGAACGCATTTTGCTCTGTACTCAAGCACGGGCGGGAACCTTTCGGACACGGAACTCGGCCCCGATATATTAAAGAACAACATTTTTGAAGCAACCAGGATCGCGATCCCCAAGAGCATTTGGGAAGGCATGCAGCGTGATTTTGTCAACGGGGTCGACGGAACACTTACGTTAAAATTCGATGAAACGGAGGAAACTCTTTGCTATGTTCCGATCCCCGGTACGGGCTGGCAGATGGCGATCCTGATCAGGGGCAGCGTTATCCATGACCGTATCCAGGCTATCAGCGAGAGCAATCTCTCCTTCAGCAGGTATCAGATCACGTTCACACTCGTTGCACTCTTTGTTTTCGGAGCTATCCTCCTGTGGCAGCTCAAGGTCATCTCTGCAACAAAGCTTGAGGCCGAGAAAGAGACGAGCCGCGCATTCCTCAGCATGGCGAACACAGACTCGCTCACGGGGATCAGGAACAAGCACGCATTCACCGAGATGGAGAATGCCCTCAATGACCGGATCAGGTCGGGAGAGCTAAAAGAACTCGCAGTCGTGGTCTGTGATATCAACGGACTCAAACATGTTAACGACACCCTCGGACACGCGGCGGGTGACAAGCTCATTAAGGACGGAAGCGACCTGCTCTGCGAGCACTTTAAGAACGGCTCCGTATTCAGGATCGGCGGCGACGAGTTTGTTGTCCTGCTTGTCGGGAAGGGTTATGAAACAAGGGAAGAATCGATGCGTGATCTCAACCGTCAGGTCGAGGCCAACATCAGCACCGACGAGGTTGTTATCTCGATCGGCTGCTCAACCCTCGAACCCGGCGACGAACAACTCCACGACGCATTCACCAGAGCCGACCAGCTGATGTACGACCGCAAGAAAGAACTCAAGTCCATGGGCGCCAAAACGAGAGAGTCGTAAATAAAAAATTGAAGTGAAATAACGGAACCGAACCGTATCGGTCACCGTCTAATGATCAGAAAGCAACAAAGATCATTTGGCGGTGGCCGTTTTTTACGAAAGGAAACGCTTATGAAAAAGATTATTTCATTTCTGCTCATTTTAGTTATGGTACTTGCGGCAGTCGGTTGTGAAAGCGAAGTAACCGAGATTAGGGAGTACCCTGTAAAAGAAGAAAATTTCAGCTCGGATCAGCCTCCGTTCGGTTCCGTATCACACCCCGGGAAAGCAGTCGACGGAACAGGAAAAGAAGATTTGGTTTCATCTGCGGAGAAGTCTTCCTCATGGAGTGTATCCGGAGCAGGCTCTTCGACAGGAAGTACTGTGACAGGAACAAAGTTTGACGAAAGTCCCGCAGCGGGGATCACATCCGACGAAAGTCCCGCAGCAGGGATCGCATCGGGAGCAAGTACGGAAACCGCTAAGCCTGCAACAGGCATCGCAGCGGAATCGAAGACAGAAGCCGCCGTGATAAACCATGACGACAGCGCCCCCGCATCAGTTGCGGAAGGCGAAGCAGCATACGGCGGACTCGCAATGTACGACATGGAAGAGTCAAAGAGCGCAGCCCGTGACATGGAGTCTCCTTTATCGAGCGAGATCCGGATCATTGACCCCGTTGACCCCATCTTTATCGAAGAGCCGTACGAGCCTTATGATCCCGTTCCTTATCAGATCAGTTCCGGTCTGCTCACCGCAGGCGAGTGGAATGACAACAAGAACTTCGGGTTCATACAGAATCTTCTTGCCAACGGCCAGAACTACAACTACAGCGATTTCTTCAAGAAGTGGGGACTTTCACCCTTTACGAGGCTTGTTGTTAAGTGTACGGCAGCCGGCGCACCCGCAGAGGGCGCACACGTTTCGGTAACATGCGCAACGAACAGCGCGATCTACGAGGGTGTTACAGATCATGACGGTATCTGCTACGTGTACTATTCGGTGATCGACCGCGACGCTTCGCCCACACATGTCGCAGTCAGCTACGGCGGCGACACACAGGTTGCCGACATCACCCCTTCGGAGCTTACCGGCGAACAGAATGTTGAGATCGCGTTTGAGAACCGTGACCAAAAGACCAAGAAGCTTGATCTCATGTTCACCATCGATACGACCGGTTCGATGAGCGACGAGATCCGTTACCTCCAGAAGGAGCTCGAGAACGTCATCATCCGCGTGAAGAACGACTGCGGCAACATACCCGTCAGACTCAGCGTCAATTTCTACAGAGATCACGGCGACACCTATGTGGTCAAGCCTTACGAATTCACCACCGACATCGATACAGCGCTTGCCTGCCTTGCGCGCGAGTACGCAGACGGCGGCGGAGACTACGAGGAAGCGGTTGAACTCGCCCTTGAGAGCTCGATCTGCGACCATGACTGGGACGAAGACAGCATCAAATTAATGTTTATGGTCCTCGACGCACCGCCTCACAATACTTCTTCGATCCGTGAGTCACTGCACGAGAGCATCATGGCGGCATCAAAGAAGGGTATCAGGATAATCCCCGTCGCTTCGAGCGGTGTTGATAAAGACACAGAGTTCCTTCTGAGGGCTTTCGCCATGACAACAGGCGGAACCTATACATTCCTCACTGATGACAGCGGTATCGGCGGCTCTCACCTCGAGCCCACAGTCGGTGACTATGAAGTTGAACATCTCAATGACATGTTGGTACGTATCATAGAAGAATACATCGGATGAAATAAATACTACATAGTGATACAGAGACGGGCTTTTTAGCTCGTCTCTGATTTCCTTTGGGGACCAATGAGATTGACGCTGTTATAAAAAAATACTTTTTTTAAAGTGTTATGGAAAAGCAAGTGCAGGTTTTGATAGAATGTACTTAATGTTTGGACAAGTGGGTAACCTCGATGAATTTCAAAACGCTGATATCCGCCCGAGATTTCTGAAGGGAGAATTAAAGGGAGTGATAGAGGGTGGCATTCTTCATTATTTCCATGATATAGATGCTTTTATGAGCATTATGAACGGTCTGCTGGAGCCCGGTGGGAAGATGATCTGCAGTGATTTTCATCCGTTTACCAAGATTGCTGATATTTTGGGACTGGAGCAACCCACCATGAGCTATTTCTCAACGGATATATTTGAGGGTGAGATGGCACACGCAAGGTTTTATGATGAAGAGGTCCGCAAGCAGATTCCCAAGTGTCATTACAGAAAGTACACCATCAGCGAGATAATCAATTCCATAATCGGAAATGGGTTTATTCTTGAACGATTTGACGAACATCCCTCCTGGGAGAATGGGAAGCTTCCGGGGGAGTTTACCGCGATAGCAAAAAAGCAACTCAGGGGAGTGACGATACATGCTTAAATTAAAGAAGTTCAACACAGATTTGGAGAAAGAATGGGCATTTGTAAGAGACATGCCCGAGAACGAAAACGGACTTACAAACTCTTATAATGGAGTTTCGAAACAGGAATTTGAAGAGAAGGTACTTCCCGAAATGCTGAAACATGAAAGGGGAGAGGATCTGCCGGATTGGATGGTTCCGGAGACCATGCTGTATTTATGGAAGGAAAACGAGATTGTCGGGCAGTTTCGTATCAGGCACTACCTGACGGATGCCCTTAAGAATGGTTCGGGACATATAGGGTATTTTATAGCTAAAGAGTATCGAAATAAGGGTTATGGGACAGAAGGGCTTAAGCAGACGCTACAGATAGCAAGACAGATTGTCCCGGAAGATGAAATATATCTGAGAGTTAACAAGGACAATCCAGCTTCGCTTAAGGTTATGCAAAAGAATGGTGGCAAGGTTGTCGGGGATGATGAAGGTCACTTTTTTGTCCGTATCCCCAAGAAAGTTGAATGTAGCGAGGACTGCTTCGTTCGAAAGTGTCAATGACGAAGGGGAAAAACTGGAGTGGGTACCCATCGATGAATTTCAGCGGAGGAAGTCGGGAAAATCCGAAAATATTAAAAAAGAGTAACACTGCTGCAAATTCTGCAGTATAATTTACATACAAATAATGTTGCAAATCAGAGGGATTGATGATACTCTTGACATAAGAGTACGAGAAAGGAGGCGTTAAAATGCCCAACATAAAACCGATTTCCGATCTTCGGAATTACACTAGTGTTGTCAAAGAAGTTAATTATGGTAGCCGAGTTTATCTTACAAAGAACGGACACGGACAAATTGCCATGATAAATATGCAGGAGTTGGATGACTTGGAAAAGCAACTCGCATTATACAGATTACAGTTAGAGATGCAAAAGGGAGAGCAATCTATAATCGAGGAGGGTACAATATCCTCAAAGGAACTCAGAAAAGAACTGGGGATATGATTGATGAAAAAGGTTGAATATTCGCATATTGCAAAAAGGAAGCTTCTAAAACTAAAAACGGAACTTACCAACGAATATGGGGAGCAGAAGGCAAAAGAGATTCTGACGACTATGGCAAATCGCATCGATAAGCTGGGTCAACATGAAAAAAGCGGGATCTGCATATCTCGAATGTATGATATTGAAACTGATTATTGGTATTTGTTTTCAAATCATAATTACTTCATTTATAGAATTGAAGAAAAACGAGTAATAATTGTTCAGGTGTTCAATGAACGTGAAGATTATATGATGAAGCTGTTTGGAATCTCCGGACGGACACAAGAGTCAATAGATTATTGGGGAGAATAAAATGATTGCTTTTTGGGGGTGTATAAATGTCGGACGATAAAGTCAAAAAGACAAGAAAAAAACGGCGAACCTACAAAAAGAGGAGCGTAGTAGACAGTGCAGTCAGGAATGCAGCATCACTTTCTGATGGATGTAATCCGGAGTTAGTCATCGGAGCAGAGTTCGATGGTATTTTTGAGATGCCGATCATCAAAAAACCTAAGAAGATCATCATACCGGACAAACTTGTTCCATTTAGCAAGATGAATAAAGCTGATCAGAAATCCTTTGCTGTCTGTGAATATGAGAATGATACAGAATTTAAAGATTTGCTTGTACATCCTGATGATTATATTGATATATTGAAGAAATACCAAGGTTTTATTACACCGGATTGTTCTGTATATCGTGATATGCCACTTGCCATCCAGATTACGAACATTTATAGAAGTCGGGCGATTGGATACTGTTTTCAAAAGCATGGCGTGTATGTTATCCCATGTGTAAGGTGGGGTGATGAAAGAACCTACACGACAATGTTTTTCCCTGAAAGAATTGCTTTTTCAGGGATTGAGAAAGAAAGTATCGTTTCGGTAGGATCGTATGGACAGCTTCAGAACAAGTTGAATCGATACTATTTTGTGGAGGGGATGAAGGCTATGATGGATACCTTATCTCCACAGGTGGTGCTTGTTTATGGTAAGATGCCGGATGAAATAGAACAGATGTATCCGGACACAAGATTTGTTGAATATTCTGATTGGACATCAACGGTGCGAGAGGAAAGATGAGATGGGGGCAGGTCAAAGCGATTTGTATTCTGGAACCTACGGGGACAGAATCAGAAATATTTCAAAGGAATCGACAGAGGGAAATATAAAGGACTGGTTGTCAAAAAAACAGGATGCTGATGTTTATGATAGTTATAATTTCACAGTGGCTCAGAAAAATTCCATGACAAGGATAAAAAATACGATAGAGCACAATCTGACGGAAGAGGACTTTAGTGGAACGAGACGTGATTTAGAAAATTCACCGGTTCCGAATGGTAGGGGAGGATACTATGACCATCTCAAGGAGATGAGACAGTCTCTTACAGCATTGATTAAGTCTGCGAAATCACTGGAAGGAACCTTACAAAATCCTTATCTTAGTGAAAATGAGAGACAAATAATCAAAGATTCATTAAATATGGCAAACGACTATATTAGCAGGATTACAGATCTGTTTAGTGAATACGGGTATGGAGGTTAGTGATGGATGAGAGGAAAATAAAGGATATATATGGAGAAAGTGAACTGGATGATGCAAATTATTCACTTGTAAAATGGCACAATGAGGTAATAAATAAATCCGTGGGCGAATTGACATACGCTGATGTTGCTCGCATGCTTCGCCAGGGAGAGTATATGGATATAGCAATGGATAGGGCAATAGCAATACTGAAAGCTGATCCTTATGCAGGTGAATTATATACAGGCGAGCTTTTGTCAAGCCTTTTGGAAGCAGATAAAGAATTGTTGAAAAAGCGTAAGCCGGAATTAAATCTGATTGTTTCAGATGCAATAAAAGATTCGAACAGTGTTACATGGGGGTATCCCGAGGAAAAGGATGAATACATGGATCTGATTAGGAAATTGAAGTCAGCGATTGATGAATAGCTTTGCCTTATATAACGCGGAGAAACAACTGGAAATATGTTGTATCCAATGAGACGGTGGAAGTGCAAGCACTTCCACCGTTGCGGAGCATATGAGTAATTGTCTGATTCAGACGAATATATGCCAGATTCCGTTATAACGATTCTTTCTATATGACACACCCGGGATGTTTGTTATCATTCCTTTTGTAAGGCACCGATACAAAAACGGAATGAAAGGATGATAATCATGAACAGAGATATTTTTATCGGAAAGCAGTTTCAAAGATGAGAAGATGAGACTACTTTTTAATGTATATTATTGTTGACAATAACAAGTGTAATGTTTATAATAATGCACACAAAATTGTAAAAGAGGCAACAATCATGAAAAAGGCATCTTACAACATAGTTCCGGCAACAGAAAAAACACTGAAGGTTATGGGTGAACAGATAAAGCTTGCAAGACTAAGACGTGATCTGTCGACAGAATTGGTGGCAGAGCGGGCCGGAATAAGCAGGGCATCCTTGTGGAAGGTCGAATCGGGAAACCCCGGAGTAGCTATCGGAATATATGCGGCAGTTCTGCATGCACTTGGAAACATGGACAAAGATTTGGCTCTTGTTGCAAAAGATGATGTCATGGGAAGAGAGATGCAAGACCTGAATCTTTTGACGAGGAAAAGAGCTTCAAGGAGTTGATTTATGGTCGGAGAAGAAAAAATAATATATGTCTATGATGATTTTTCAGGCATAGAGCCTGTTTTTCTTGGAAAGCTTAACGTGGGTGTTATCAGAGGCGGGGAAATCTATTCGTTTGAATATGATAAAAAATGGCTGGCTAATAACAGATTAAAGATCAATCTTGATCCCGAACTGTTACCGTTCGCAGGCAGGCAGTTTCCTGAAGACAGGAATATATTCGGTATTTTTGCGGATTCGTCGCCTGACAGATGGGGACGTCTTTTGATGAATAAAAGGGAACGCATTGTTGCGGAAAGAGAAAATCGAAAACCGGCAAAACTATTGGACAGTGATTATCTGATCGGGGTTTGTGATGAAACACGAATGGGTGGCATACGGTTAAAACTGGATGAGAACGGACCTTTTTTGTCTGATGACAATGAGACGGCTGCTCCACCGTGGACCTCACTCAGAACATTGGAAGAGGCTTCGAGAAATTTTGAAACAGATGAAAACACTGTCACGGATAAATGGCTTAATCAGTTGATCAAGCCGGGGTCTTCTCTTGGAGGAGCAAGACCCAAGGCAACAGTTGTTGATTCCCAAGGTGATCTCTGGATCGCAAAGTTTCCGTCCAAGAACGATGAAAACGATACAGGTGCTTGGGAAAAGACGGTTCATGACCTGGCAGGTATGTGTGGATTGAACAAACCGGAGTCTAAGCTGGAAAGGTTTTCCAAACTCGGAAGTACTTTTTTGGTAAAACGGTTTGACAGGGACGGAAATAAAAGAATTCATTTTGCTTCTGCCATGACATTGCTCCATAAAAAAGACGGAGCTTCAGCTGCCGATGGTACGAGTTATCTTGATATAGCCGGATTCATTAAAGCTTATGGAGCCAATCCCAAGAAGGATCTTGTTGAATTATGGAAAAGAATTGTATTTAATATGGCGGTTTCCAATACGGACGATCATTTAAGAAATCATGCGTTTGTACTTACTTCCAAAGGATGGGCGTTATCTCCGTTGTTCGATGTTAATCCGGTACCGTACGGTGACGGATTATCACTCCTTGTAGATGACCGGGACAACAGCATATCTGTAGAACTGGCGGTTCAAACTGCGCCACGCTTCGGAATCTCAGAAAAAGAAGCTTATGTATATGCAAAGGAAATATCGGCGATCGTTGAGGATAATTGGGAAAAACTAGCAAAAGGGTACGACTTATCGCACAATCAAATAGAAAATATGAGACCGGCATTTAATGGAATGACCCGGGGGGGACGGGGGTTGTGGACCACATAAAACAGGTGTAAACAAATGGAACCGAAAAAACATGTATTAAAAGATTTCTACATACTTTGGAGTACGCAGAGTTTGTCGCAGCTGGGCAGCAGCATTACCGCGTTTGCGCTCACGCTGTGGCTGTACGAGACGACGGGCTCGGCCCTGAGCACCGCGGCGCTCACGATCTGCACATATGCGCCGTACGTGGTCATGAGCATTTTCGCGGGCGCGCTGACAGACCGCTTCAGCAAGAAGAAAACGATGCTCGTGTGCGACACGCTTGCGGCCCTCAGCACGCTTGTTGTGTTCGTGCTCTACAAGACGGGCAGCCTCGTGATGTGGCACCTCTACGCCATAAACGTTTTCTCCGGTCTCATGAACACGGTGCAGCAGCCGGCGTCCGAGGTGACCATGACGCTTATAGTCCCCAAGGAGCATTACCAGAAGATCGGTGGCCTCAAGAATCTCTCCAGGTCGCTCAACTCTGTCCTTAACCCGCTTATCGCCGCAGCTCTATACGCGCTCGCGGGTCTTGATATCGTGATCGCGATCGACCTTTTTACATTCGCGGTCGCATTTGTGGCTCTCGCTTTGTTCATAAAGATCCCCGAAGTTGCCGGCAAAGTGAAGGAAAGCACATTAAAGCTTGCCAAAGAAGGACTTGCGTTCCTCAAAAAAACACCGATGGTCCTGACACTCATCCTGTTCATGTCCGGCGTCAACCTGATCGCTTCGGCGTTTGACGCAACCCTCCCCGGATATGTCATCCCGAATCCGAAGGGCGGCACGGCGATGCTCGGGATCGTGACGTCCGCCGCAGGCATCGCGATGGTTGCCGGGAGCCTTCTCGTGTCCGTGCTTCCGAAACCGAAGGACAGAGTCCGGGTTGTCTACATCACAATGCTTATATCACTCGGAACCGAGAACTTCCTCCTCGCCTTTTCGAGGGAGCCCGTGCTCTGGTGCATCGGACAGGTGATCGGCTGGATCCTTGTACCGGTTATGAGCGCAAACCTCGAGGTGATACTGCGGAACACGATCCCGATGGAACTGCAGGGGAGGGTATATGCGTGCAGAAACTCGCTCCAGTTCTTTACGATCCCCATCGGATTGTTCCTCGGCGGCCTGATGGTCGATAATGTCTGTGAGCCCTTTATGAGTACCGTGACAGCCGGAAGTGCAGGTGGATCTCTCGTGACCGGAGTGGCGGAAAACATGAGCGGACCTCTCACGGAGGGGCACGGCTTCTCGGAGGTTCTCACCACACTCTTCGGCAGCGGCAAAGGCTCCGGCGCAGCGCTCATGATGTTCATCCTCGGGCTCGCCGGAACGCTCCTGTGCTTCTTCACAGGCAGAAAACTAAAGAAATACCACTACACGGATAATTAAGATTCTGAGGATGACTCCTGGGGGACGTGGGTTGTGGGTCATCTACAACACTACATAGTGATACAGAGACGGGCTCTTTAGCTCGCCTCTGTTTTATTATTTATTCATTACGCATTGCGTGGACAAGTGAAATGTGATATACTTAAATAAACATTACGAGAGGATATTGAAATGGAAGCATCTAAGATAATATGTGAACTACGCGAAAGTATAAACATGTCACGTAAAGAGTTTTCAGAGCACACAGGGATCCCTATTAGAACCTTGGAGGACTGGGAGGCCGGAAGGCGAACACCTCCTGAATATGTACCACGCTTGATTGCATATCAGTTGAAGTATGAGCAGATCATGAGCCGGCTTTCTGAAACATGAGGCACTTTTGGGTGTAATACGGAGGTAGATGTAGTCTCTTCGTAGTAGCATGGTAGAGATTCTTTGGGTAGATATAACTGAAAAACAAGACATAAGGAGGACTTCTGTAATGAGTACAAGAGATAAAGAAGTGCTTAATATGCAACTGGTTTTGATACCGCTGTTAGCCAAAGCCTGGAAGAAAACATATTCTGAGCTGTCAGATATGTTTAAAGAGTATGATGTGTTGAACTATATTGATGTTTGCTATGAAAACTATAATTCTACCGGCAATCAGGGCATTATAGATGATTTACGAGATTATATTGAAATGCAGGGAGGTAGAGTTGGTTGAAACCTTTGTATCATGGAACAATACTTTTTCGGAACAAGAGAGGCGCTAAACACATTGAGCTTTGATAAGGTAAAAAGGCAGGTGATTGGATGATGATTTCGGGTGCAGATCAGAAAAAAGCTATGAGAAGGATAGCATCATTTCTTGTGGAAAACATTATGATCGATAAAAACTGTTCCAGAGATGAGGCGGTTGAGTATTTAATTAAAACAACAGTATATGCTGCTTTGATGGATGAGGAAACGGAACTCTATTTAGAGTCGAGAGAAGGAGTATTGGATATGTTAAGAGAGGAATTGGCCGGTAATCCTTGCAGGTTGTTAGAAGTGTAGACTAGCCGATGCTGTACTTTTAGCAAGAAAAAGCATGAACAAAATGAAATATATTTGGAGCAAAAATGAATGAATCTGAATTATTTACAATGATGTATTTTTGGATAGACAATTATTATTCTGATACCACAGATGACAGGATTAATAATTTAATCGGTGAAATGAATCCTTTTTTGTGGGAAGACATAGGCTCGGCAGATCCGGCGTATTATGCTGAATTTTGCCATTATATCAAAGACAAAACCATTACTATTGACAATGGCTTTGAACTTGCCAAAGGTTTTATAAAAACTATAGATTATGTTGATGTTACAGAAGCTTTTGAAAAACCGGATTATGATAAATGGCTGGATGGCTGCAGAAGATATATCGCCGGTGAGCATAAGGGCGGTGAAGCGAGGAAAATACTATAGGAGATTGTATAACGGAACCGAATCCGACCGGTCATCGTCTAATGATCAAAAAGCAACGAAGATCATTTGGCGGTGGCTTTTTTTTGGAAAGGAAATGCTTATGAAAAAGACTATCTCATTCCTGATCATTTTAGCTATGGTACTTGCGATCGTCGGTTGCTAAAGCAGCGCAGAGGCGTTGAGCAACGGTGGTTTCCGGGTAAAATAATAAAATAAAACTTGACTTCAGAGCTTTGTGACATTATGTTTGAAGTGGATTCAGCAGAATATAGCACAAAAACTGCGTATAATCTGCTGAAACATATCAAAAAAGACCACTTTCAGCAGATTATAGATAAAATCTGATTAAAAAGTGATATTTTTGTTTTGTAAAAATATCGTCCGTCCCATCATGGGCGGGCACGAAAGGACATCGAAATGAACAACATTACAGACACCGTCTTCTACGTGGGCGTTAACGACCACAAGCTTGACCTCTTTGAGGGTCAGTACATTGTCCCCGAGGGGATGGCCTATAATTCATATGTGATCCGTGCGGGTAAGTCCGCAGTCATGGATTCTGTTGACAAGGGTTTTACGCAGGAATGGATCGAGAACGTTAAGGAAGCACTCGGCGGGGGAGCTCCCGACTACCTTGTGGTTCAGCACATGGAGCCCGACCACAGCGGAAGCATCACCGCATTTATGAAAGCTTTCCCGGAAACGCAGATCGTTTCATCGGCAAAAGCATTTGATATGATGAAGAATTTCTTCGGGACCGGATTTGAGGACAGAAGAGTAGTTGTCGGTGACGGAGCGGAGCTCGACCTCGGCGGCAGGAAGCTTGCGTTCGTGGCAGCGCCCATGGTTCACTGGCCTGAGGTTATCATGACCTACGACGCACAGGATAAGATCTTCTTTTCGGCTGATGCTTTCGGAAAGTTCGGAGCGCTAGACAGTGAGGACGAGGACTGGGCATGTGAGGCACGCCGTTACTACTTCGGTATCGTGGGCAAGTACGGCGCACAGGTACAGAAGCTCCTCGAGAAGGCAAAGACACTTGATATCGCAGTGATCTGTCCGCTTCACGGACCCGTGCTCGACAAGGATCTTAATTACTACCTCGACCTCTATAATACATGGTCTTCATACGGAGTTGAGACCGATGGCATCCTCATCAACTTCACTTCCGTGTACGGCAACACCCTGAAGGCAGTCAACCTTCTTGCGGACAAGCTCCTTGATTACGGCGCACCCAAGGTTGTTGTGAACGACCTTGCACGTTCCGATATGGCCGAGTGTGTCGAGGATGCATTCCGTTACGGCAAGATGGTACTTGCTACCACCACCTACAACGGCGAGATCTTCCCCTTCATGAGGGAGTTTATCAACCACCTCACCGAGCGTGGATACAAGAACAAGACGATCGGCACGATCGAGAACGGATCCTGGGCACCCATGGCGACTAAGGTCATTAAGAAGATGTTCGAAGGAAGCAGGGATATCACCTTTACCGAGAACAACGTCTCGATCCTCTCGGCCATGAACGAGGTGAACGAGGAGCAGATAGACGCACTCGCGCGTGAGCTTTGCGAAGGATACGAGATCTGAAACCGAAGGCGCATGCATAAGCGCTCACGGGGGAACTCTCCGAAGGATGTGAAAGAATATTAAAGGCGCGACAGAATGTGCGTCCCGAGCTCACTCGATCGTTAAAATGTCGATGAATCCGGTGAGTTCGAGGACTTCCATGATGTCTTTGTTAACGTTACGCAAAACCATGGAGCCCTTTATGGAATTGAAATACTTCTGGGCGCCGAGAAATATTCTGAGGCCCGCCGAAGACACGTATTCAAGAGAAGAAAGGTCAAAAATAAGGCTTTGCGTGGTTCCTTCCAGACTCTTGATCCTGGCTTCGAGAGCGGTGGCGGTAGTGGTGTCGAGTCTTCCTTCGACCATCAATACGCTCGAGGCGCCTTCGTTCTTCTCAGTAATGTTCATGGTACCGACCTTTCCTTCCTTAGATTATTTCATGCAACTGCGCCTATTATACTATAATCACCGGGTTTATGTAAAGTGATGTAAACGAAACGCTTATGCTTTCAAATCTCCTTTTTCGGCTTACGTCCGCACGAATTCTTTTCGGGACAATAGCCGAGTACTTCACACTTGGGTGAGAAAACATTGAGGGAAGCGTCGGTGACGAGCGTCTTCCATTCTTCCGAATAATCAATGAGGGCATTTCGTATATCGCCGAAGAGTTGTCTGAATTCCCACCATGCGCGCGAACACATGCGCTGACGGCTCATGTCGCTAAGGTTGCGAAGGTTGGTTCGAAGGACAACTTTGGTGGTCATGCAAAAAGGAAGGATCATTGAAGAATCCTCACGGGGGATCCCGAGGCCGTCGAGCCTGAGAAGAGCTTCCTTAATGGTATCGATCGTATTTGTGTATACCTCGAGAGCTTCGCTGCTTGCGCTGATCTTGGCGGGTGTCACGTAATCAAAGCCGTGTTCGTAATCGATATAGCGGGTAGAAGCCTGAAGACGTGTGGGAGCGCCTCCGATGTGTGTATAGAGCTCACGGATGACTTTGGCACTGTAGCCGTCGATCACGAGATAAACCTGAGGGTATTCGAGAACGCGTCCGTGGTTCGTCTTTACGCATTCAAGTCCGCGTTTATAATTCTTTTCGGGGTCCGAAGTGTTGCTGTTGTAGCAAATCCCCGATTCCATGCCCATAAGCGTTATGGGATCTTTTGTAGTCTGTTCCTGAATAGTGATCGTGCCCATATTTTTGCTCCTTGATTCTTCTTAATATATAAGGATTGTTTTCAATGATTATATCATAACAAGACGATGAACGAAATTCAATCCGGGGTGACGAAAAATGACGCATGTCGGGATATACCTCGAGATAACTACACTGAAAAAAGAATGTTATGTAACCATATACAAAAAGCAAAAATAATGTGTTGAAATATTATATACAATTCACAAAATTACAAAAACAAAAACGCAACAACACCAAATAACAAAGGGCAACTGCGAATTTCACAAAATAACCACAAAATATGAACTCTAAAGAATTTTTAACACGAAAAAGGATAAAAAGTGTTTACAAAAAAATTTAAATGGGTTAAAATGGGGAATGGGTATCTGGGCAGTTTTCATAAAATACACCATCGTATTTGCTGCTTTACGTCCCAAAACTACTAAGAAAGTAAGTCTTTTAGAGAGATCAAGGGGAACGAACATGAAAAACAGACTTGTCATGATAGTACTTGGAGTCCTTGTTATTTTGGCGGCAGGGGCGATGTTTTATGCTATCTACAGCAATCAGTCGGTTAAGGAGGAATTCGCCGAAGACGGCTATATAATCGTCTTCAACGACAAAGATCCCGCGCAGCCGGCAAAGACGTACCACTTTACGGAAGGTACGACTTTTAAGCGTACGTATGAGGGCAGTATTCAATTCCGTGACACGGAAGGCAATACCGTTACTGCGGATTCCAATTCCTTTGTTCACTACGACAGCGGTAATTCGGCATCTCTTTCGAAGAGCGTTCTTGTCAACCTCGATGAGGTTGAATCTTCAGCCCAGAATTATTACGGACTCAGTTCCGGTACGACCGTAAGCCGAAGCGGTTCTACTTACATCATCGATAATGCGGACAATTCCGTCGATCTCTCAGAATATCTTTGGAAGGTTGGAGACAACCGATATATGATGGTTTCGGACAATATCAATGTTACGTTTTCCGACGGAACCTCACGCGACTACGAAGACTACATCGAGCTCCTTTACCAGGAGGGCGGTATGGTTTGTATCATGCACGGAGACGAAGTTATCCGTGATGCATCCAGAAATACATACGTTACGGTTGACAACGGTGTTTCGATAAATCTTAACACCCAGATGATCGTTACGGATAATTCCGAGGGAACGGGAAAAGATGTCCTTATGTCTCTCGGACAGATCACGACCGATTCGGATCAGGTAGTTAATGTACTTCCTGCAGACGAAGACAAACTCAAGATCGTTATCCCTGAATTTATTTTCAATGTTACCGACGGTAAGAACGGCGAAGCCGGTGCAGACGGTGAAAACGGAATTAACGGTGCAAACGGTGATTCCGGCGCAGACGGTGTCAGCGGAGAAAGCGGACGTACCGGTATTATAGGATACGACGGCGACAACGGTGAGCCCGGTCAGGCAGGTACCAGCGGACGCAGCGGAATAAACGGTGCCGAAGGCGCAATAGGAACTGACGGTGCCCAGGGTGCGGCAGGCCCCGGCGGAGCCCAGGGAAGCTCGGGTGGAGCCGGCGGTGCGGGCGCTCCCGGAGCAGCAGGCCCTTCAGGCCCTTCGGGAAGCGACGGAGATCAGGGTAACCCCGGTGCTCCCGGTGCGAACGGTGAATCTGTACAACTTAAAAACCCTTCGGACGTTCTTAAGGAAGTGCCCGTCCTTTTCTGGTCGGATGCTCCTGTAGCAAATTACTCTGAGATCACCGGTACATTCGGTTTTAAGACAAGTATAGACGACAAAGCCGCTATGTCGGTCAGAAACATCAAAGTTACTTTGATCGATCTTTCTTCCGGCAAGGTTGTTCATGTCCAGAACGTGTCCGACGAGATGACTACAGGTATCAATTCCGACAAAACAGAGCTTTCGGGATTCGATCATCTCATCCCCGGCAATGCATATACACTTACAGTGGAAGGCCAGTATGATTACAAGGGGCAGAAGGTTGATACGTCATTCTTCACCACAACGCTTGTTACGGATGATTTCCCTTTGTCGGTAAATGTCTATAACGTTGAGAAGGACAAGATCGATATCGAACTTATTAACCGTGATGCCGGTGCGGATACGACCACTCAGTTTGTTACACGTACATTCAGTGTCGGATACGCTTTGGTTGATGCACTCGGAAACACTGTTACATCGACGAGCAATTATACTTTATCAAACAATATCAATGCTGCGAGCAATCCTACGGTCATTCACGGTGACGGTACAACTTCGGACCATCTCTATATTGATGCGTATGATAACGGAGGAGCGCGTCTGAGTTCCAATACGATGTATTATTTCTCTATTACATCGCTTGATTCGAATTCTGCGAATATTCCTTCGCGTTACGTAAAGATACCTATCAGGACTCTTAAGGCTACTCCTACGATAGCCAATGTTGTAGTCCTTCCCAATATTGTTAACCAGAGCTTTGATCTGTCGGTTACGGATGTTTTCGACCCCGACCATGCGATCACAAGGTACAGATACGAAATAAGGGATACTCTCAACAACCTCAAGAAGGTGATCTATGCTCCGAACAACGATGTTGTACATTGTTATGTAGACGGACAAGATCTTAATGTTGACGAGTACTACACTGTTCGCGCCATAGCGGAAGCCTTTGACAACAGGAAGAACATTGAAGCAACATGTGATTTCCCCGATCAGGTTACGCTTAACGGTGTCACGCAATACACATGGTTCACGCTTGATAACAAGGCAGCCTGCCTTACTCCCAATTCGATCGGTACAACCGAGAGCGGCGGAGCGCCGGCTCATTTTTCACTTCATATACCTGCAAGAGCCACTCTTAAGGAAAACAGTCCCGTAAGGATCGTGTATCATTCGAACGCTGTTGAATCGGGAAGCATAAAGGTTGGTTGGACTCAGGACTGGACACAGATACATAATGCGCAGGTAACCGATTATACAAAAGAAAAAATATATCCGATGGATCAAACTATCGGAAATCTCAGGGCTTCGACCACTTATAAGATCGATGCCTACGGAACGGTCGACCTTACAGGTGAGAACATATATACTGATATGTGCCTCGGAAGTGTTATAGTAACGACTCCGGCTTATAAACCGGTTAGCGGTAACCCGGGCGGCCCCACTCAAGGCGGAAGCAGTAATATCCATCCCATCTATTTCACACTCAGTCTCGACGGAACCGATGTCGGCGAAGGTCCTAACAAACCCAGTTACGCTGTTAAGCAGGCCGGAAGTACTTTTACCGACCCCGACACACAGGAATCGTTCCAGGGTAGTGTGCGCGTTCAGCTTCTTACAAACGTGGTCGGCAGCGATCCCGAAGTATATGAACTTGTGTGCGAGGGAGATATTAAGCTTAAGATGTCCGGAACTAAAGCGGTTCCCGATACGAATGACCAGCATATCACGCTTGAAGATTTCCCCGGAAATCCCAAGATCACTTCTTTTGCGGATAAATATAAGGTACATATCGTTGAGGCATATGACTCAACATCTTATAAGAATGTTATTAAGATAGAAAATACTGTGGATTACGAAACGACGATCGGTAAAACATACCCCGATCCCGGATCGTTATCACTTGACGTTGTTCCGATCACAAAGGAAAATTATAATTTAAAAACCAATAAAGGCTTGCCTGCAGAGTATAAAGATTATGATCCTACAACAGTTATCGGATTTGAGCTCAGGCCCGTCGGACTTGAAAGAACGGTCAGCTATTTCGATTATATAGAATTTTATGCTTATGATGCTGATTATTTCAGTAAGCACATGGCAGGTAAGATAAGCACGCTCAAATCATCCAATCCTCCGGAAGGAACGACCTTCTCCAAAGTATCGTGCGGAGATGTGACGAACGGTTCGGAGGAGAACGGTGTGGATTATTTCTATCCGCTCAGTGACAAGAATTATATGGCTAAGTTCAAGCTGAAGTTAAAAGACACTGCCAACGGTACGCCCATGTCAGGTACGGTAAACGGAATTTTCCTTTTTGAGGACTTTAACGGTACTAAAGGTACATGCGAGGCCAATGTTAAGGCTACCAATGAATCTATCCATAGCGGATTTGAAGTTGAGGCTAAGGTCAACGATGGCAGTATGGAGCCGGAAAATAATGCTACTCAGACCTTGTTCTTCAGAGGCAGGGATTATGAATTTACTTTCCGCCTGATAAGCAGTCAAGCCACAATGGGTGAAACAAAATACTATCCCGAAGTACTCGGTGATGATAAGGCGTGTGTATTAAAGTGCCCCTTCACTGTTGAAGCTCCTTATGAAAAACCCACGTATTATTTCTATCCTTATACAAGTGACGATTCAACCCTGATATATGGATATTATATAAAGACTGTTGATGCCACCCAGATATTTGCAGGTAAGGGTTTTGTTACCTCTAACGGAAACGCCTCGTCTCAGGTAAAAGGTAGTGGCACTTGGGTTAATCAGATTGATGTAAATCAGGATGCATTGATTAAGATTGATTCTCTTTCTCGGAACATGCATGTGGTTGTGACGCTGCAGGAGAACCTGTATTTGACCAAATATCAAAGAGAAACGACAGTTACAACATTTACGAGGCTTTTTACGTCTAATAACATAGCACCTCAAGGTGTGTTTACGGTTACCCCTCAGGACACTCTTTCAAGAGTAAACTTTAAATTTGTTTTTGACAATGCGGAAATGGCAAAAAGCGTTGCCGCCATAGTCGGTAGCTTCAGCAAAGGCAGCGGAACACCCAAACCTGTAACGCTTAAGATATTGAATGTTAACGGAACTGATATTGAGGCATATGCACAGTATTCCGATCTGACTTCTATAGCAAAAAACGGAGAAGATGTAACCGTAACGTTTACAGTATACTATGACACGGGTCGAGAGGGATTTGGATATGCATTTCCGGCGAATCCCGATTCAACAGACCCGTACGGACTTGTTGCTGTTCGTGAGGCCGGAGAAAACAATGAGGGCCAGTATCTTGTTCAGCAGGGAGTCGGCGGAGGCGATTTCCTCAATAAGAATTTGACACAAACGGAGCTCAGGGCACAGGATTCGATCTTTAAGATCACAAAAAACCCTTCCGCAGTCGGAGCCCAGAACCAGGATATTGCCGGAACACGTGCCGGAGAATATGCGAATCCCGGCCTTATCGCTTTGCAATTGAGAAACTGGGAAAACGGAGAATGGTATTATGATACCTCTTCGAGTGCACGAGCAGGGCTCAATGGTGCAAGAGACAGCAGAATAACAAAATCGTCAGTTCCCTTTACCGTTTCGGTCATTGCAAATTCCACCAGCTTAAAGCTGAAAGATACTAACGAAGCATCGGCTACATTTAAACTCGGAGCCGTTATTCCGTTCGTCAATCTTCATCAGCCCGGCAGTACCGCTTTCACCATTTACCCGGGTCAGAATGATGCGAGAGTCAATTTCGTCATCACCGGTGTTAAGGGTGCCGTTGATTCGCAAGGAAAAGGATTGTACGGCTATAACGGCACGACTGAGTTCGGTAAGATTTACACACTTCTCTATCAGGTTGTAAACGGTACCTATGTGCCGATCCAGGAAAACGGAAGGCAGAAGAGGTTTGAAACGGTACTTACTCATAATACATCCGGCGCAGAAGGTGACGGAGAGTATACGGTAAATATAGATAACCTGGAAGCAAATTCTCATTATGCCGTTCAGCTTGTATATTATAAAACAGAAGAAGATTATCTTGACGATACGGGAACCGAAACATGGACGAAGAGAGTTTATCCCAAGGATGCTTTAAATCCTCTAAACGAAACGGTAGCGCTTTATTATCAGATATATACCACGCAGACAATTCAGCTTGCACAGGATATGACGTCTGTAATGTATAAGGCAAACGGCTACAACGACAAACGACTTGAGATCAAATATGCTCTTTCGTCGGCCAGCCCGAAGCTTAAACCCGATGAATACTTCATCTATGCTTTGTACCTTGGCGATGAGCTTGTTCTCACACACAAGGAATTGGCCGAGGGCAGATATCTCGAGCAGGGACATGGTAACATGGCGACTCTTTATGTCAACCCCGGACAGACAATAGTCGGACATAAGAGTAATGAGGATGTGGCTCTCAACTTTAACGGTAAAGGAACCGACGGAGATGTACGTAACTATAGATTGCGTATCATACCGATGAGTGATTCCGCGGTTAAGAGCTATTCGCAGGCAGCTGACACAGCGCCCAATGAGTTATACCATTCGGAAACTTTCAGAAACAGTTATAACAGCTGGCTCAGCGCTTATTCGCTCGGTGTCGATCATAACAATCCCTCCCTTGCAACGTTTGTAAGCTTTGGAAACCTTAAAGATCTTGCTTCACCTTTCTACAATATCAGAGCATATTCGGAAAAGAACAAGATCAAGTTTAGAATAAGCGTCGTTGATGCTGACGGTGTTATTTACAACAACCAATACATGGTAAGAGCTTACAAAAAGAACGGAACCGAATTGACAGCGTATGCATTGGCTAATTATGATAATGCAATCCTTTCATCCACCAATTCGCAGACGGTAATGATCGATAATCTGGCCGACAACGAAGAGATCACTCTTAAGGTATATGCGGTGGAAGATTATCGTAATATCGAGCCGACGAACGGTATTTCCTTCTATACAGGTACGTTCGGCAATACGACAAGTCCGGGCAATACCGAACAGGAGTGTATCAACGCCAAAAAATACAATATGAGATCCGCTACCGAAAGGTCGACGGGCGAGAGTGGTTTCTCGGCAGGCAGTATCGAAGCTGTAAGACAAACATTACCCAACAGTGCATATTTGGATTTCGTTAACCCTTCCAACATTAGGTTGATGACATCGATGCACATCGATATAAGTTATCCGACGGGAAACACGACCAGCTTGACTGACTTTTCTAATCCGTTCACAGATAACAGTTCGTGCAGTGAGCCTCCGGTAACGGTCGGTGAAGATACAACATACAGGTTTACGGGTATCCCCGGCGGTGAGTTCTATGAAGCAGGTAACTATATAATAGCCATCCGTATGACTATAACTTACTATGATGGTAATAGTAGTTATAAAACCGAGACTATAGACAAGCTTATAAACTTCACCGTAGCCTGACGGAGAAAGGAACCAAAGACATGAGAAAGCTTGACAAAAAAAGCATGTTCTCCTTCTATGCATTCGCGATCGCAATCGTAGCGATAGGAGCAATTGTTGTTGTGATGATGACGATGGGGATGAGTAATAAAAGCGATCCCTTCGCCATCAGCGCGTCAAGTGTTGTTTATGACGCGGACAACAGAGCAATGGTCGTGGACGAAGATTCTGTCATAGAGAAGAAGTGGGACGGAAAGTATTATCTTGAACAATCGGACGGAAAGGATGTCTGTCTCGGAGAACAGGTAGTACTTTATGAAAGTAATTCCGGTTCGGTTCGAACCTATGGCGGCGGCTATGAGGTTGATGCCGAAGAGGGCATAAAGAGCGTTGAGGGTGTGATGGACATCTCAGATTTCACAAACCCCAGATTTTACAAGCTCGCCGACAGAAAGTATCTCCTCGTGGGGCCTGAAATCTCCACGGAAGACAAGCTTGTCGACACGACCAGATTCCTGTATGTGATACTTGATACGGCGGGAAATGCGATCCTTTTTAATGACACTACACAGGTGAAAACGGCTGTTCCCTCAAAGATCTACGTCGGTGGCTACGAATTTGATGTGGCCAAAGAGGATTTTGTACTCGGAGACAGAGTCATAAATACAGCCAGTATCATGGGTACAACAAGTATTTATAACGAATCCGAATATAATGAGAGAAATAAATCCGAAATGACGCCCGAAGAGCGTGCACCGATCTATACGGTCGACATTCATGCCGGAAACGGTGGCCAGGGCGGCCAGGGCGGTCGAGGCGGTGACGGTGGAAACGGCGGCCAGGGCGGCCAGGGCGGAACCGGCGGTCAAGGCGGCGACGGCGGTGACGGCGGCATGGGCGGCCAGGGCGGCCAGGGCGGTATCGGTGGAACCGGCGGTAACGGCGGTAACGGCGGAAGCGGCGGATCAGGCGGTGCCGGTGGAGCAGGCGGTCAAGGCGGCCAGGGTGGCCAGGGCGGCCAGGGCGGTACCGGTGGAACCGGTGGAACCGGTGGATCGGGCGGATCAGGCGGTGCCGGTGGAAACGGCGGCCAGGGCGGCGACGGCGGCATGGGCGGACACGGCGGTAACGGCGGCGGTGTCGAAGGAACCAAGACGCTTTACAAATTCCTCCAGCTCAGAAGAGTCGACCCTTATGCCAACAGACTTTCGATCGACTACGGTGTAGATGACCCCGAGCTTTCATACGGACAGATCTACCTTATGGTAATCCATCTCGATTATGACGGCAAGGAAGATTCCAGATACGACAGATACATATTCCCTGTAGACAGAGCACAGATCAATGCGATCTCATATTACGGCGGAATTGATAAAGTCACAAAACAGCCTGTAAATATTGTTCCGGGTGAAACATACAAGGTTGGTCTCGGATTCCTTGATTACAACAATATCGCAAACAGTACGGAAATAGACTTTGAGCAATTTATTACCGTGCGAGCACCTCAGCTTTACAGCAATATCACGCTTGACAGCATTACTCCTGTCGGAAACGCAACAGGCGGTTCGATCTCGATGAAATTTATCGTAAATCTTGATTCGTTGATCGATGAGGCTTACGTGGAGGTCCTTGACAGTCAGGGCAATGTGATCAACATAAGCGGAGAAAATCCCGCGGGCGAAACTCCGAATAAGGCAAGATGGAAAGTAAACATGTTGCCCGCAAGCCAGACAGGTGATGTTTACACGTTAAATTACTCTAGGAATGATGAAGATCTAAGGATCGTTATCAAAGATGTTAAGTACGGCGGCTCGGATTACCCGCTCAACAGTGAATTGTACGTAAATAGGCTGTTCTAAGGGCCTTAAAAATGAATAAAAAGGGAGAGAAATACTTATGGAATCAATACTTTCTTCAACAATGAGCGCAATCGGAACCATGCTCGGACTCGCATTCCTCGGTGTAGGGATCGGTCTTGGAATTCTCGGATCAAAGGTTGCCGAAGCGGTTGGACGTAACCCCGAAACAAAGAATGATATCGTGCATTCCGTTATGATCATAGCGGTTGTCATGACAGTGCTTTTACTTGTGTTATTTGCATTGATATTCCTTCTTCTTTATTTCAATCCTTACGCTATCTGAGAAATGACGGCCCCTGATATCACGGGGCAGATCGAACGGAAGGTATAAAAGAATGAGTGAGATAATCTTGGTTATTGCTTTTCTTGTTGTGGCAATCGCAGTGATCTTCATGATACTGTCTGTTTATTCAAGAGAAGCCGAAAAAAACCTGAAGTCGAACGTCAGTGACAGGATCATGATCTACGATGACCTGATCGAGGAAAAACAGGCCAGGCTCGAAGCGGTTCAGCATCGTGTCGATACGCTCGAGAAACGACTCAGGGAACTTGAGGAAAGCGAAGAACTCAGAACCGTTCCGACGGGACAGATGTTCTTTACGAGAACGACCGGATATTGCAGCCCCGATCTTAAGAGGGACTACAGAGACATGAGAGAGCATTTCTCATTTGACAGACGCGGTCTTGTAAAAGATTTCCTTGCATCATACAAGGTGCCCGACACAAAGCACGAATACGAAGTGATCGATGATCTCTGCAAGATGCTTTCGGGTGATCTTTGCTACAGACTTCTGGCATTTGAGAGTGCCGAGCAATTTGAAGCATTAAACGATTCGCTCGATGAAGACGGCAAAAAGCTTCTTTCGACTTATATAGATGAGAAAGGCTTGTTTGATACTACCGACAGATTCGTTTATTGGCTTTCGTGCCGCAGGGATCGCCTTGATCCGTCGGTCGTTGTTCGTACGGCGGAAAAGGATGATGATTTCTCGGATCTTTCGCCGCTTGTCAAGACCGTATATGACAAGGGACTTTGCGAAGGTATCCAGATCATTGCGGGCAGACAGCTCTATGATTTCGGAATACACCGTTCCGAACTCGGATAACGCCGGAAATATTTTTAGAATTGATTTATTACACGTCACGAAGTGACAGATTATTAATTGGGGGTAATACTTTTTATGAGCAAGCATGTTGAGGAACTCGTAGATCGTAAGTGCCGTGAGATCGTGGACAGAAAGAATATCCACGAGGTTGGTCGCGTAGCGGGTATCAAGAATTACATCATCGAGGTTGAAGGACTTGACGGAGCCGGATATTTCGAGAAGATCATTATCGACGGTAAGGCGGAGGGCTATGTCAGCACTATCGGACGTAATCGTATTTACGTAGCGCTCATCCGTAAGACCGAAGAGATTTATGTCGGCGATGCCGTTCATGCAACAGGTGTTGAATTCAAAGGAATCTTCTCACCTGACTCGATCGGTCATATCGTTGATATGTTTGGCGTTGACCGTATGAACGATCAGAAATTTGACAATACGATAGAGCTTGCCATTGAGACACCCCCCATCCCCATCATGGACAGGGGTAATGTAAAGCGTCCCATGCAGACCGGTGTTACGGGTATCGATATGATCTATCCCGTAGGAAAAGGTCAGCGTCAGCTCATCATCGGCGATAAGCGTACGGGAAAGACCCAGCTTTGTCTTGATGCGATCGTTAACCAAAAGGGTCGTGACATGATCTGCATTTACATCGCCGTAGGTAAGACAAAAAAAGAGATCAAGAACGTATTCTATGAGCTCTTAAAGCGCGGCGCGATGGAATATACCATCATCATAAGCGCATTTAACGACGAATTCCCTCCCGTTATCAAGACCACACCGTTCATGGGTCTTGCGGTTGCAGAGAAATACATGCTTGAAGGCAAGGATGTACTTGTTGTTATCGATGACCTTAAGCGTCATGCCGATGTTTGCCGTGAGATCGGTCTCCTTACAGGAACCGTTCCCGGACGTGACGCATATCCTTCGGATATTTTCTATACACATGCACGTCTCCTCGAGAGAGGCTGCCAGCATAAGGACGGAGGTTCCGTAACTATCCTTCCTATTTGCGAAACCAAGGGCGGCGATATTACGGATTATATCTCCAGTAATATCATTTCGATCACAGACGGCCAGATAGTTCTTTCGACAAAGAACTTCGAGAAGGGTAATAAACCCGCTATCGAATACGGTTTGTCGGTTTCACGTCTCGGTGGTGCCGTTCAGACCAGAGAAATGAAGGCGGTAGGTGCGGTTGTTCGTCGTGAACTTCTCGCATACCTTGAGAAGTGTGATGTTTACGAGCTTGCAAACGAGGACGAGATGAGCCCCGAGCTCTTAAAGAGCATGCGTAACGGAAAGGCTATCCGTAATAAGCTTCGTCAATATAAATTCTCACCTATCCCGCCCGAAGAGATGCAGCATATGTTTGACGGACTCGTTGACTTGGGTTGATAGGGGGATAACGTCTTATGAGGATAAAGCCGATAGTCAAGGTCATGAATTTCCATGCCCTCATACGTGTCGACAAAGCGCGTAAGAAAGCCGAAAAGTATTTGAAGCTTGAGAGAGAAGCATCGGACATCATCGACCTGATCGCCAACAACAGAAACTTCCAGCTCGACAAAAAGCTGTGGAGCATAGACGAAACCAAACCGCCGCTCAATATCTACATCGGCAGTGATTTCGGATTCTGCGGCAACATTAATTTCACTGTCAATCAGTATATTGAACAGGACGTGGAAGCCGACAAGATCCTGATCGGTAGAAAATTGCGGCAGAGTGCTCAAAAGGTAGTCCTTTCGATACCGAGAGAAGAATTCTATTCGGGATATGACAAGATCCATGAGCTTCTCGTCGGAACGATCATGGGCAAAGAGCATTCGCAGATCAACCTGATATATAACCATTTCTACAATACATCAAGGATCGAGATCATGAAGAAAAAGATCTTCCCCTTCGATATTGAAGTAGGAAGCAAGGTTTATACCGAAGATTTCTTCGTTGAGGGTGACGCAAACCGCATTCTTTACAATCTGCTTACGAGCTACGTAAATTACGAAGTAAAGATTGCCGAAGTTAACAGTTACGCCTCGGAGAACATATATCGTCAGAACTCGACATCGGAATCGCTCAAAAAGATCGATGAGATCGAGGCAGAGCAGCTCGTACAGATCCGCAAGGAGAGAGTTGCAAAAGAATTTGAGAAGGTAATTGACAATTTTACAAAAAAGATGGCGAAGTCAGGAGGACACTAGGAAATGAGTCTTGGAAGAATAATTGCGGTTTCATCGATGAGGGTCGAGATACTGCTTAACGAAACAGATGTCAGGGTGAAGGATATCGTAGAGACCGTGGGAAGCGAGCACAAGAACCGCTTCGAGATCGCACAGATCGCAGGCAACCTTGCGATTGCCGTTCCTTTTGACAGCGTTATCGGACTTACAAGGGGTGTAGAAGTAGCACGTGTTGAAGGCGGTCTTCGCACGGAGTATTCCGATGAGATCCTCGGAAAAGTATTCGATTCATACGGACGTCTTATCGACGGAAACGTGATCGAAAATCCCCATACAAAGAATGTTTATGAGAGGAATATGTCACTTAAGGAGATCAATACCGACGGACAGATCCTCTGGACAGGAATCAAGGTACTCGATTTCTTCGCACCCATGCAAAAAGGTTTCAAGATGGGCCTTCTCGGCGGTGCCGGCGTAGGAAAGACAGTCCTTATCAAGGAGCTTATACATAACGTATATAAATTCCTTCAAAGTAACTCGGTATTCATCGGTGTCGGCGAGCGTTCCCGTGAAGGTAAGGAACTTTACGACGAGATGATCGACGGCGATCTGCTTTCGAAGATGACCATCACCTTCGGACAGATGGGTGAGAATTCGATGTCACGTTCACGTGCCGTGTTCTCGGGTCTTACACAGGCGGAATTCCTTCGTGACGAGCTTAAGCAGGACGTGCTTCTGTTCGTAGATAACATCTATCGTTTCGTTCAGGCAAGTTCGGAGATCTCGGCAGAGCTTGAGAACATGCCCATCGATAACGGTTATCCGCCCACATTGTTGTCTGATGTTTCATCGATCGAGGAAAGGATCAACTCGACGGAAGACGGTTCTATCACTTCTTTCCAGACAGTTTTCATTCCTGCCGATGATTATAACGATGCAGCGGTTCATGCGATCACATCGCACTTTGACGGACAGATCGTTCTTGACCGTAAAGTAGCCGAGAAAGGTATCTATCCCGCAGTAAACGTTTTCCGTACATCATCAAGAATGATCGATATCGAAAAAGTCGGCGAGCGTCACTACAATCTTGTTTCGGAAGTACTCCGTTACATGACACGTTACGAAGAGCTTGAAGAGATCGTTGCCGTACTCGGTATCGAAGAGCTTTCAAAGGAAGATTACAACATCTTCTATCGTTCAAGAAAGCTTCGTAATTACTTCACACAGCCCATGTTCGTTGCAGAGCAGTTCACGAACATTCCCGGACGTTTCGTAAAGATCGAAGACGTTCTCGATGATGTTGAAGCAATTCTCGCAGGAAAGTACGATACAACCGACGAGAACAGGTTCCTCTACATCAGTAACCTGTATGATTATAAGAAGGACAGAGCCTGATAGGGAGAAAGGATCCGGCATGAGAACAGCCGGGATCCGGGAAAGGATCATCGCATGAAAAAGCAACTTCAGAAAAAGTATATAGAAGTGATCCTCATCAGCTTCGCTACGGGGTACGAGGTTTTCCATGACGTACATATGGTACGTTTGAAGGATAAAAAATCCAACCTTCTGATCATGGTAGATTACATGCCCACACTCGGTGAGATGGACGGAGAACTTGAGATCGTAACCGATAATGATGTAAGAAAGCTCGAAGGCGTAAAAGGCTTTTATTGCATAAAGAATAATGTGTTCAAACTTCTTTTGAAGGAGGACAGCGAGGTTGGCTAACGGATTTGACTTAAACAGCCGTACAAGTCGAATAAAAGCCGCGGTTGCGGGTTTCGATCAGCTTGACATGTTGACGTTGTCGACGATCGTTCTTCGCTTCCTGATCTATCTGGGCGCCGCGATACTTTATCACGACTATGACGAAAAACTCTTTATCGCGGTTGCATTTATAGAGGCTGCTGTTACAGGCCTGACGTTTGTAAAGACATTCAAACGCGATGTGATCATCAGCAGTGTTATCAGACTTATCGGAGAAGTGCTCCTTGCGGGAGCCGGACTCATGGTCGTTTGGGTAAACGGCATCGTGTCTGAATACCTGAGGGATGTTCAAAAGCGCGAAAGCGTCATCGTTATGCTGGTGGTGTTCAATATCCTGCTCGTTATAGCGCAGACTGCCAGAACAGTATTTGCATTGGATGTAATGCTTGCGGCATCGACCTCAAAGCACCGCAAGACCATAACAAAGGAATTTAAGCTGCGTATCCGTCCGAAGGTACAGTTTATCAGTATGATCCTTTGTTTTTGTCTGCTTACGATACCTTCCGTATTGATCGGAAGCATTGTTTCGAGTCTCGACAGTGTGAAGGTTGATACGAGGATATATCAGGTCGTTAAGTCGGAATATGTTCTGTATGATTATCCTGCTACGGTACGTAAGCAGGGAACGGGCACGGTCATCACCGACAAGAACGATCAGGAGAAGGCGCTGGCCGAAACTCCTCTTTATTTCGGTCAGGATACCGCTACGGAGAAGATACTCATTCCCAGAACATATGCGCTCCTGCAGCCCGCGATATCATCCACGAAGAGGGTTGATAATCTCAGCATCATAGAGTATAAGAACGGCACCTACAATGTGAGCAGCGAATCGGGAACACGTGAAGCGTCCGACTTCTTCCTTTATGACGGACGTGACACATACATCTTCTTTGAAGAAACACCCATCACCATCGGAGATAACGAGATCAGGGTTTCGCCTTTCTCATATCTTACCGCGGTGAGCAACGGATCGCTTACCTTATTCGATCCGGGTTCGGCATCATGTATGACATACAGTCTCATAGGCCGTGACGCATATGCGGTCATGAGAGACGGTACTAAGATCGATGTCGGAACAAATATTTTGATAAAAACTGACGGAACGGAACAGATGCTCTTCATGAATCCGGCCAACCTCAGTGAGTTTATAGGTTAATATGAAAAAAAACACAAAACTTCTGATGATCGTGATCGGACTCGTCGTACTTGCGGCGGTGATCATGGTTGCAATTTTACCCGATAAGGGCAAAGAAGTAGCCTTTAAGGATTTCGGATATTGCTTTGCGAATACGGGAAGGTTGACCAGAATAATGAGAGTGTCGGGAGAGGAAGCCGATATAAGCGAGATCGTAAATATCATTTCTCCCGATGAAACGATTTTTGTAAAAGGCGATAAGATCACATATAAGGGAGAAGAGATATCTTCCGAACTGCCTTTGTTTTTTGATGATAACAAATATATTTACATTCCGTGGGAGAAGGCCGTATTCCTCACAACGGATCTGAAAGTCAGATCTGCCGAGGGCAATGCATTCCTGATCAAAGAAGGTTTCTTCGGCGATGATTATACGCTCCGCGATTCGGGAAACGACCTTTTGATGCTCTCATGTACCAAAAACCTTTTCGTGGCATTGAAGCCCTTTAAGGTTACGGCGCTCGGAGAGAGCTTTAACGTAAATCCCATGGACCTCGTTCTTTTTGACGGTTATTCGATAAGAACGGCATCTGTAGCGGAAACCGTAGCTAAACGTTCTTCGCACGGCATTACGAAAGAAAGCCTTGTGACCGTAAACGATCATATATATTTTATGAGCGATTTCCTCGGCGTGCTCGGGCTGAGCGTTGAACGCGACAGTACCGAAGGCGGTCTCGACAGGATCGATGACGATGCTCTCGAGGAACTTAGGGAACTGAAAGTTGAAGTTCAAACGGTAGAAGACAGAATGATCACGATCCCCGAGGCTACTTTCCAGTATTTCCTCGGGCACCGCTATGAGCTTCCGGAAAAGCTTGAGGTATATAAAAACGGGAGCATATGGTATCAAAAGAGAGAAGATCTTGCATCCCCGATCGAGAGCATACCGATCTACGGAGAGGAGTATATTTACCTCCCCGGTGATTTCGGGATCGTCGATCCGAATGCGAGAAAACAGAATTGTGTTCCGGCCTTTTCAAGGATCAAACGGGAAGCATCGGAAGAAGGGTATTATATATACCCGGCCGACGACGGAAAACAAAAGCTGTTACCGCAGGCCGTGATCTATGACGGGACGGAGAACTATCTCTTTACGGACACAGTGACAATCAAATGGAAGAATTCGTCCTTTGTTCTTCCCCCTCTTTCATATGCGTCATATGACGGAGTGGACAGACTCGAGTTTTACGATGCGGGCGAAGATAAATTCCATTCCTATATTTTGGATGTGGATTCGATCGTTGCGGAATTTGACAACGGAAACGGTGTCGATATGGTTTCGAGGATGGTTATCATAGACGGCAAGCCTGCGATGGTCATCGTTTCGGAACCGGGAATGTACGGATCTTACTTTGACTGAGCGCCGGGTATTGGGACCGGTAGTCCGGATCTTTATTCGGACAGAACAAGAAAACGGAGGATTACAGGATGAAGAAACGCGGCATGGGGCTTTTTATTGCCATGGGCGGTATCGCTCTTGTACTTATCATTGCATCTATCTTTTTGATCGTTTCGGGCGGCTACAAGGCTAAGCTCGTTCTTGTGAACGACGGTTTCTTTGTAGGCGACCAGGTTCACGATTGCCTCTATGAGACAGATGAGAATGCGATCGTTACAACCCTCCCTGCGATCGGTGCATCACAGTCCGACATTCTTTATGAGAAGTCCGGTAAGTATTACATCGGAAACGAGTATACTCCCGTATCTCTCAATTTCCCCTATGTCATCAACAACGCTTCGGCGGTTATGTTCACAAGCGGCGTTGATAAGCTCATCACGGGAACTTTCGAATATGTTGATTCATACGAGAATCTCTATATGAGCGGTGGCGTTACATTTAACTCCGATATGGAAAGAGCATATCGTGAAGACTTTATACTTGTCGACACGGGTAACGGTATCTACATGAATGCCGAGAAGCTTTCCGTAGGCGGAGCGCTTACCACTGCTGCAGAGATCCCCGTCAATTCGTTCATACGTTTCCTCGATAATGAGATCGTTTATTACTATTATGAAGACGATGCCCTGCTTTATTCAAGGATAGCTCCCGTTTCACGTACGGCTTCCATAACGCTCGGCAACTATAATTACACTTACATCGAGTTCCTTGAGAAGCTCGGTCTTTATTCCGAACGTAAGACAAAGGAGAAGATCTCTCCCACTCCTTCGCCCGCTCCCGAACGTGACAGCGAAGACGAACCCGCTATCGAAGAAAGAAAGCATTACAATTTCTCAGATCCCAATTATGTTCCCGCAGACAACGAAGAATCGGATGCGTCTGAGGGTATTACGACTGTATCGACGTCAACAGCAAAGGGCAATCCGACGGAAACAGACGACAACAAGTCTGTTAATGAGGACGTGAGGGATGACGAGGGAGGTCATGAACTTATTACTCCCAATCCCGGCGAGCGTCCCACAAGAGCTCCCCGTCCCACAAGCGAGCCTGCTATGCCTGAGCCTGCAGGAGATCCCCTGCCCGCAGAGGAGCAGCCTCCCCTTCCTACGCCCACTCCCCGTCCTACAGCTACACCTCTTCCTACACCTACAATGATGCCTGTTATCGAGCAGACAGCAAGCGGAGGTGATCCTGCCGTGCCCGAAGCACCCGCAGCTGCGGCACCCGCAGATCCCGTGCCCGCAAAGGAAAAACCGGAACATATTCCCACACAATACGTAGGAACAGCCGAACGCCCCTTATACTTTGAAGAGTGGAAGAAACCCATCGTTCATCTTGGCGATATCACCACGGGAACATATACGATCTTCCTTGACAATTTCCATATCGAAAATTCTCAATTCCTTTATAAACGTTACGGCGTTCAGTTCTCAGTAAAAGAAGGAACGGATGATACAGGTAAGCTCGTATACACCAAGAACGTTACCGGAGGCGGCGCTTTAAGGCTCGGACAGCCTTTTAAGCCCAACACGCAGTATACGCTCGAAGTTATTTTGAATTACATCAATGCCTACGGCGAGACAATGACCGAAACAGTTCTTGAGTACGGCAAGGTCGTTGTTGAAACTAAGGGACGTGACTTCCTTGAGAGTCTCGATTTCCGATACACCAAGGGAATTAAAGCATCCAATTCCTTCATACTCAATGATGTTGGAATCGGCCTGGCGGTCAAAAATACTGCCGGACGTTTCATCGAATCGGTTGAATATCTCGGACGTGTTGAATTTGAAGTAACAAACGAAGGCGACAGCAACGATACCCGTATCGTAACCTTCTCCAATACGGAACTTAATAAGCTCAGAAAGGGCGAAACGTTTAAATTCGAGAGTTCGAGAGTATTCCGTTCGAATTCGACATATAAATACCTGATCCGTATCTATGATAAGACCGGTGAATTATTAAATCTCCTCGATGAGAACGGTAACAAAAAGACTGCGCTCACCGGCAAATTCAAGACCTGTACGGAAATGCCCAGAGCAACTTTCAGAGTACAGAACAACAAGATCTTCGATTTTACCGTTGCCATGCGTATTGCAAACACCGGTAATGCCGGCATGCGCAATTTGAAATACCGTGTTCTTGACATGGACGGCAATGTTGTATGGACGACCTCGCAATATCTGACCGCAGCGTCGGGTGGTGCTATTGAGTATACGGATAAAGAAAAACTTGATGTACACAGTCTGGAGTCATTCGTAGGGGAACTTTATGATCCGGCAACGGGAGCTGCAGGTGTTGATCCCAACAGACTTATCGAAGTCGTTACAAAATTCTCGGATCTTTCGGACCAGAGCGTATACGTCCTTCAGGTAATATCGGACTGCGACGTTTATGCATATGACGAAGAAGATTATGTTGACGGTATCGTGCCCGAAGAAGATAAGTGGATCACGGATGCCGTTATCGGTGAGACGAAATTTACGACGGCAAACATCTCGTCTCTCGGTAATTTCTTTATTGAAAACGTGATCCCGGCCACGGACGAGAACCTTACCGAGGGACAACTCTATATGAACCTGAGACTCGACAGCAGGACGAATGAGCTGCTCATCGATCTGGTCGATGATTTCGATATCAGTTTCTGGAAGAATACAAAGGACGCGGACGGAAAAGAAACCGGCAATTACGTCCTTGACGAGAATGCAAAGATTTCATATATGTTGTGTGTTGCGGGCGATGATACGCAGTACATGGACATCCGGTCCGTTGTTGAAGGAACGCGTCCCGCAGACCTCGAGAGATGGGAAAACAATGCCACTCTGGCAGGTCAAAATGCTTATGACAAAGTCCTTGAAGAAAACTTCAACAGCAATCTCGGCGATGCAAAGAATGAATATATAGTGACCGTCTTTGACGATGAAGGAAATGAGATCACATATAATTATGACTATTTTGCAAATCTTGCATTTGAAGCACAGAACAGGCTCAACGCAGGCGGATATGCTTCTGAGAGTGAAGAATATGCCGAATTGACGAAGATCATAGAAGATTTCGCTTTGATCAAGGACGAAGTTGAACAAAAGGCGATAAGCAAGACCCGTGAAGACGCCGAAAAAGCCAGAGATGCAGCATATAAGGCAAAATATCTCGAGGAATCCGGCGGAGATACCGAAACCGGTTATGTCAAGGGCAAGCTTACCATCGGAGAAGACATTGTTTCCGAACTCAAGGCCAAGAACAATAACCCCGATCCCGCATCGGGCAGTTCGATCGTATACAAATACGAGAAAGAACTCAGAATTGCGGTCACAGGTCTTGAAACAAATACCACATACGAGATCCGCGGCAGCGCAAGAGCAACTGTCGGAAACAGCGGATCTCCCAGCAGCGTACGTACCATTCTTACACGTTCGTCATTTAAGACGTACCGTAAGCGTGCGATCGTTAAGATGGATGCTTATTACGCATCATCGACGTTCATCTCGCTCTTCGGAGTAAGGGTCGATGATCCGGACGAAGCCATCACGAATTTCCCTGTTGAGCTTACCGTTACAAACCGTACCGGCGGCATCATGGGAATACGTACGATCAACAGTCGTGAAGAATTGTATGACGAGATGCGCTTTAACAACCTTGCCACGGAAGAGGAATATACACTTCGTTTCCTCGCCAAGGGATATAATCAGGGTTGGTCGAAAGCATCGGAAGAGATCAACAAGGAGATCTTTGTAAATGATCTTAAAGAGACGCTGAAGGTCGTGACCCATGAGTCGATAAAGGCCGATATCTCCATTATGGGTATAAATGATGCCTACGATCTTGCGCCCGAAGTCAGGGTTATGGTTGCGAAGGATAAAACAGCATCTGTCGGACCGATCACAGGTAAGTATGCATCATCACCGACAGGATCCTTTGCTTATGTCCTCGGCAAGAACAGCCTGAGCGTAGACGGAAGCTATTACGTCGCAGGCGGCGGTCAGACGTACTATGTACATAAGGCTCTTTATACGATCGATGTCAATCTCGGCAGTGAATCTTATAACATAATCGAGCCCGGAATCTATCCTACGAGGAACAGATTCACGCATTACCAGCTTTTTGCGGATGAGGATTGCACGATACCCCTTTCCGATGCGAGCGATCCGAACGCTTCTGTAAAGGTAACAGCCAGGGATGCCGGCACAAATGCCGCCCTTTCAAGGTGCTATTGGACCAGAAACTATATCCGACTCAATACATACCTTACGGGCCAGCAAAGGGTATATCTGCTTGCGACCGCGCTCAATCTCGATAATCCTCTCGGCGGAAAGAGTACGGCAAACAGCGGTGTTTACATGTTCTGCGGTCTCTCCTTCCACAGGTTCGGAGAAAAAGCATATACGGCGAACATCAATGCCATCCTTAGAGATGAATTCGGACAGCTCGGTTCAAACGGCGTTTCGAAATATTATGTAAGAGTATACGAAAAAGAAGGCGAGGCAACCTCAAGCAGCGGAGGATATCGTCTTGTATCCGAACGACTTCATGAGTGGAGAGAACTTGCAGCAAACGAACCGCGTGAGCATGCTGACGATAATTGTATGCTCGAAATGTATGAATATGACAAATATGGTGAAGAAGGACGCGGACCGAGTCTGGGAACCAAGACGTTTGTCGGAGGTTCAAGGCAGATCGATACGAACTTCGGTGTAAGAGTTGCGCCGAATAAGTATTACAGACTGGAATTGTGGATCAAGCTCAACAATTACAGTATCCGTGTCGGTACGGTTAACTTCACGTCGGAACGTATCATCCATTCGATCGATAACGTGGATGACCTTCTCGATGCATATTGTCACCCCTCGGATAGTTATATCGTTACAAGCGACCTCAGGGTAGCCAGAGCAAACATCTTTAACACCAAGCAATTTGACGGTGTTATCGATTTCAACGGCCATACCCTTACACACATGTCAAATGATTATCTCATCTATACACTCGGTGCGTACGGTGAGATCAGAAATCTTGTCTTTGAAAAGGGTGACGGCGTAAATTATAACAACTACAAGAACATCCGTGGTGTTACATACGAGAATTACGGACGTCTGGACAACATAATCGTCAGATACAAGAACAGGATAGAGACTATCGACTTTGCAAATCGCGACAGCACCAATTTCAGGGAGTCGCAATATGTTCAGGGTCTTATTTGCTCGACCAATTATCCGACGGGTGTAGTTGAGAATTTCTGTATCGATGTGCAGGAGGATATACATTTCTACGCAGGAGATGGTGTCGGTCTCGCTGTATATACCAACTACGGTATGGTCAGAAACGGCTATTCGTGCAGCTCTAACGGTTCGGAGATCCGTCAGGTTGCGAAGTATTCCGACTTCGAACAGCTCTTCACCAATAAGACGACCGCGAAGACACAATATACCGGCAATTACTATACGGGCGGTCTGGTCCGTCGTAATGTAAACGGTATCGTTGAGAGCACTTTCGGTCTTGTCGATATGAAACTCAAAAACAATGATACAAACAGTATATACAAGAAGGGTGCAGCTATCTGCGGTTTGAATGAAGGTTATGTACGTAACAGTTTCTCAGCCGCAAGTGTATTGACATACAGAGAGGCTGAACTCAGTAACGGTGCAGAGCCTTATTACGAAGCAAAGGTCGGCCGTTCACCTGCTAACCAGAACTTCTTCGAAAATAATAACGTATACGGTCACTCCTCGAACATATTCCATTATTCGATGTACGATCACGGAAAATGTTTGACGATCAACAACAACAAGGTTACCAGAGGATACGATTCGGTTGAGGTCCGCAAGGAACTTCTTCACGACAAGAACTGGTATTCGGCATTGTTCGATTCGACGGATATCACACGTCCCGGACAGTGGAATTATGAGTTCATTACAAGAGGATGCTATCCTCAGGTTGAGATGGGCGAATGCATGCCTGCGCAGCCTTCAATCATGCTGCCCGCACTTACCCAGACTTCCACAGACATTGTTCCTCTCGTTGCTCTTGTTACAGAACAGAATGATATTGAAGCATATGCGACACTTACATTCTATAATCCCAACGGATTTATCGTTACCGATGTATTTGTTGAATACCTTTCGTCAAGGGTAGTCCAGCAATGGGAAGAGGGTAAATTCTATTATGTAAGAGTAAGGCTTAATGCTCCGGTAAAATATTACAGTACATATAATATTACGGGATTCAGGTATACATCGCGTTCATCAACGGCGGTTATCGATAAACAGCTTGACAGCAACAGATATCTGACCGTTAACGCCGAATTCTACAAGATGGTTCGTAACGTAAGCGATTTCGCATCCATTAATTATGGCCCCGATGAGAACTATATGCTTGCGAACGATATCGATTTCTTCGGCTACAATATAAACGACTTCGCGGTATGTACGCGTGACGGCAACGGTGCCATTAAGGCAGTCTATAACGACGATGACAACAACAACTGCTTCACCGGTAAATTTGTCGGAAACAACATGACGCTGTCCAACATCGATGTAGGTGATGTCGGATTCCTTTTCGGAAAGGTAGCTTCAAAGCTTAAAGATTTCAAGGTGGAGAACATTCATACCGCCGATCAGAACATTTTCGGAGCACATCTTTCAACAGCGAAATACATGGGTATTGTTGCGACCATGCGTGAAGGCGGCGGACTCGACAACGTCCATGTAAACGGAGCGCGCTTCGAGAATGTTACCCAGTACTGCGGTGTCCTTCTCGCACGTAACTTCTTTGAGAATGAGATCACGAACTGTTCTGTTCGAAATGCGGTCATTACAACCGGTATGCCCGCGGACAATTCGACAGCGGCATCGGTCGGCGGTCTTGTAGGAAACAATGACCTTGGTTTGATCATCCGCAATTGCTTCATCGACGGTTTCGAGATCCGTGCCGATCAGGCCGGTGATGTATATGGTATCGGCGGTCTTGTTGGATATACCGTAAACGGTATCGAGATTGAGAATGTCTATGCCGTTCACGGAAGAATAAGTACCAACTATGCAAATGCGGGCGGTCTTATCGGATCGGTACAGAGCATGAACGATGTATCGACATCCGGCAAAGGTAATTATTATACCGAAGAATATTTCATCAGAAATTACTATACCGATGTAGAGCTCGTTACTATGGCCGATAATATCGGCGGTGTTATCGGATATACATCGAAGGTTTCGGGTTGGGATTATAACTACGGTGTGAATTTCGGACGAATTGTATCCAAGAGTACGGCAGTCGATCCCGCAACACTCGGTCCCGTGATCGGTTTCTATACGGGAACATCGAATCCCGAAAAGAAGGGTATCCGTTTCGGAAAGCATCAATATGCATATGAGTCCTATGAGATAAACGGAGACCGTTTCATTCCTCATGACGGTGAAGAAACCGAAACGTCAAGACTTGCATATTTCAAGACACTTTCATATGAAGATCTTACAAATGAGAGTACATATGGTTGGGAAGATGCCCTTAACCGTCCTATTCTTGCATGGAAGGATGGTTTTGAGGTCAAACAGTCCGAACTGAGCAAGGGAATCATGCCCAAACTCTACTACACTTATACAAACGATAAAGGTGAGAAGATGCTTCTTCCGGATCAGGGAGACTTCTCGTTGATGCCGAACGAAGTCGAGGTTGAAAGCGTTACGGTTGCACAAGACTCGGGTGTGGCCGATGATACGATCTTGCTTACGATCGTTCTTAAACACGACTCAAGCGTTAAACCTACCGGTTTTGACTTTGAGGGAACCGAATGGAATGGCACACCTATAGTCACAACGCTTTTCGAAGCAGACGGAAGGACGATCAGGGGAACTCAGTTTTTCGGTACCCCCTTGATCAAGACCAATGACGGCTTCGGTATCGCAAAAGATAAATATTTCATTACGGCAATTAATTATAAGAAGTCAGAGACACCCGGTGTGACCGTTGAAGAAGCGATCACCGCGGGCACGGCTGTTGGTAAGCAGCGACTGATCTACGTTGATCTTAAGATCAAATCGAGATGGCTCATAATCGATTCCGTGTCTAAGTGGAATACCGTAATGTCTCAGGCAAACTACGGAGGTAAGGGATATAATCTTTATATCGCAGCTGACCTTAATTTCTCGGACAGCAGTATAAATGCCATTCCTCATAACGTTATCATCAACAGCATGATCGGAAGAAAAGGCGGCGAGACTGCTGTAGTACAAGATGAAAACGGCAACTATGTATATGATCAGAAGAACACTGTTACGATCAGCGGAATCAGGCTTTACGAAGATGATGAGAACGGTAATTCCTCATGCTTCATCGAGCAGGCAACAGGTATGATCGCCGGTATCAATTTTGAAAACTGTACCGTATCTCAAACGTATGACAGTGCCGTAAACAAGAACAAGATATCAAATAAAACAGCTCTTATCGGTATCGTAAACGGTAAGATCGAGCATGTATCGTTCAAGAACATCAATATCCTCGGATTTACATCCGCGAACATGGCACCTGTAGGACTTATCTACAGTGTAAGCAAGGATATCGCTCTTGAGAATATCAATGTAATCCAGCATAAGAAGGGTAACAGCTATGTAAGCAACTATTCGAACCGTGGCGGTTATACCGCTTTCATGGGCAAATTTGCCGGAATCGACGGACTTACGGCTAACAGGATCTACGTTGATGCGGCAGGAGCTTGCATGGGTGGTATAGTAGGTGTCGAAGTCGGCGGAACATATCTTTGGAACATCAACGCGACCGATATTGTGGCACATAACAGAACCGCTTCGAGTTTTGTCGGCGGAATCGTCGGAAATGCCAAGGATCGTGGTACATATCAGCGTGCCGGTAAACTGCATGTCAATAACGTATTCGTCAAAGGTCATTCCTATGTCGGCGGAATCGCGGGTCGTGCCTTTATCGGCGGCTGGAACAGCGACGGTTACCGCAGAACGACGGGAACAACCGTTAATGACAACATAAGCCTTTACGCGCAGGATTTGGGAACAACAGATACAGGTTCGGTTCGTTCGTGGGTTAAGAGAGGACTTATCTTCTCTTACGCGGGAGAATCTGTCGGCGGTGCGGTAGGTCTCGGCGGCGTATGGAAGACTACTGTCGAAGACAGTACCGTTATCGGAGGAAACTACACCGGTGGTGTTATCGGTCGATATGCGGCTATTGATTGTAAGGCGGAAAATGTATATGTTTCCAGATGGCATGAGAAGGTTGAAGGTGAGAAGCTTTTTGCTAACTCCTATCAGGATATATGGCCGTCAATGTTCTACAGACCGGGTGGAGGAACCGTAGGATTCAGGCAACTTATCTATGACAGTTTTGCTTCGACGGGAGGTTACAAGACCAATCCCGGATACGGAAATAGCGGAGCAAAGACATACCTTAAGGATGATACGAATTATAAAAACCATACCGGATATACGACGTCGCATGACTATGAACAGGCTACCGGCGAGGGACAGTACTTCGTTTGGAAGAATTATGTTACAACGAATGTAGCGTCCGATGAAAACAGAAAGAATTTCTGGGATGAGGCTGTATGGGGTATAACCGCATGGTATGCTGATTTCGGAGCGGAAGAGCGTACGCACGGTCGTCCCGGTAAGGTATTTACGGACTATGGAGAAAAGCTCTCCGCGATGAGTGACGGACAGTCTATTAAGTATCATACGGACGGAGAGAAGATAAAGGCATTGTCATCAAGTCCTCATATTGATTTCAAGTACAGCGACACGACATATAATACGATCAGTACCGCAAGGTACGATTATATCGGCGGAGCTGTCGGTTATGCGATGGGCTTGAGAAACATTATCGTAGAAAATTGTATGGTATATGCACCCAAGTCGCTTTATGTCGGCGGAATCACCGGCAGAAGCTCGGCATATGACAGCAATTATACCGCATTCGGCGGAAACTACAGCTTTATCGTTAAGGGCAGCACGATCATCGGTGGTGACCGTGTCGGCGGAGCGATTGGTGAATATTGGCGTTACAATGCGCAGGCTATCTTTATCGATGACAAGACACTGGTCGAAGGCAGGGCATTCTCTAAGACAAGCCGCACCGGAACTTATGTTGGCGGAATCGCGGGACGTATTTACATGGGTTCGTCTTCGGCAGGCGAAACGCCTCAGATCAAGTACGTGATCAGTGCCGCTAATGTTGTAGGTAAAGATAAAGTCGGCGGTATTGTCGGCGGATATGAGCAGGACTTCTATACAAATGAGACCGATGTCGGCTGGATGATGCTCGGAAATGTTATCATTAATGCTAACGATTCTGGTGACATCAGTAAGGGAGGAATGCTCTTCAACAGAGTATCGGGTTCGGGTTTTGTCAACAAGGCTGCGGTTTATGATCAATCTGAATTGATGGTGATCAACAATCCTGTGGATACCGCTACCAACAAGTTGAAATCACCGTTGCCGCCGGTACTGGCGACACAGAGTGCGCAGAATTTTATAGATTCGCTGTCGACTGAAAACCAATCCAGGATTTATAAGGTAACCGACGCCAATTTAAAGCAAGAGTCTACCTATGTGACTACTATGAGTTGGCCCGACTTCAACGGTGTGACCAGCGGCAATTATACAACCAAGAGGTTTAAATATGATAAGCTGTCGGACGGATACATGCCGGCACTTACGATGGGTGGAGCGGTACAAAACAGTTTCAATGACGGTATAAAGGATCTGTATCCGTTCGGAAGAGTTTTGGTTAATCTGCCCGGTGTGGATACAAACCAGAATTCCGGCGGAACGTCCGGCGGAGGTGCGCTGATCGACCTTTCCGGCATGCCGCAGGCTTCAGTATATGCATCCGGTGTTGATACAATATCGGTAGATTTCAGCCGGATCGACCCTGCATATGACTGGACGATCTCCATAGGAGGTCAGGTACTTTCGGGAAGCATTACCGAAAAGACATTGAGCTTCACATATGATTTCACTTCGGATGTGACTCTTGTTGTATCGGGCAGCGAAGGAGAGAATGTATATACAGCCTCCGGAGCGGACCTTGCACACTACGTGAGCGCAGCGGGCGGATCGTATTACTACATTACAAACGAAGGCGTTGCCCGCGGAACCGGCAAGAATCCTTTGCCTACGAGATACGGTGAATACGTGAACATCTTCGGCGGTAAGGCTCTTGAGAAAGACGGAAGCATAATCGATCTTGAAACGGGTACGGTGACCGCGGCAAGAGACAGGATGACGGTACTCGGCGAACAGAGAACACCCGAGCCGCTCTATGAAGGACAGTTCGGTAATTATCGGATCGAGACATATGCGGATTACTCGGTAACAACCGATGTTGATTCCGGAATAAGCACGAACAGAGACGGATTCCTGTTCTACACGGACGGCAATACTCTTCAGAGTATCAGAACAGGTGAGAAACTGAGAAGTGATACCGTGATACTTTGGTGTGAATCGGGAAATACATATTTCGCAGCTCTCGGTTCGGACAGAAAACTTAATGTGCTTCTTGACGGTGCATTCAAAGTTCCTGAAGGAGTGAGCACAGAAGGAATCAGCGAGATGAGCAATTCCCGCGACCTCAGGACACCTTATTGCATCGTTAGATACGCAAACGGCGGACTTTGTGCATTCAATTTTGTAACCGGAGAGATCCTCTTCGAGCAGGGTGCCGCACGAGGTCTTGCAAGCGGCGGAGGAGACGCTTCGAGCGGTAACAGAGCTCTCAGCTTCTCACGCGCTATGGAACTTAATGATGCGCTCACAAGCGGAGCAGTCGACCTGAACGGTCTGGTACGTACATCGCCTGCCGCAAACAGAGAGTCCGGAGTTGCAACCGAACTTATCGAGGGCGATCCTGTTGACGGAGATATCGTAAGTACAGGTGATCCTACAGGCGAAGTTACAAACGGCATTAAGGCAGACGGTAACGCTACGGAAACAGGAGACGAATCAGTCGACGGACAGGCCACCGAAAACCTTGAGGATATTCAGGGAGGCGCTGTATCGGGCTTGACATCGGATTCCGAAAACGAAGCTTCCGAAAAGGGTACACAACCCGAAGCTTCCGAAGACGGATCGGATTCGGGTGACGGACCTTCCGGAATAGCACTTATCAACGATGAGACGGCAGCATCGAATCCTGAAGAAGGCGATCTTCCTGTAGCCGGTGAAGAAAAAGAAACGAAACTTGAAGGCAATACCATAAACGGAACAAACCGTGATAACGGCGATTCTTCCGAGGACGGTGAGGTTTCAAAGCCTCGGGAAGGTGATCCGAATGTTCTGATCGGAGAGACCGTAACAACGTCGGCAAACGAGGGTGTGGATCCCGAGTTGCTCGCGAGTGTTGAAGCAGAGGTTGGAACGCTGGTTGAAGAAGGAAGCCTTTCACTCGAATATATTACGGAAGTTCTCGGTGTAACCGAAGTCGAAGCAGCAAGCAAGCTTTACAATGCCGCTGCTGCGATAGCGGAAAAGTCGGAAGAATATTCGATCGTAGAGTCGATCACAATGGCATATCGTGACATAGTGATGAATCCTTACGACTACATCGAAGCACCTGTGGTAAGAACGCTGAGCAAAGAAACCGATCCCGATTATCTGCGTGATATCGAAATAATAAGATATGCTGCGGAAGGAAAGCACGAGATCGATGCGTCGGCATTCAGCTTTGTTCCTGTCTATAACCCCGAAACGGGCGAATATGAACTCTTCGAAACAAACGAACTTTTGATGGGCGAAGAAAGCGAGATCAAGTCGATCGAAGAGAGAATTGCGGAAAACGGCAAGTTCATCAATACCTCCCGCGGTTACAAGTCGGGAGTAAGCACAGAAAAGCCCGCCGGTGATTACAGGGGACTTATAGCGGTTCTTGTAGCTATCCTTCTTGCGGGAGGACTTACTTGGGCCATGATCTATAAAAAGAGAAAGGAAGGAAGCAAATGAAAAGGAGATACCTGATCCTTGCGGTGGTAACCGTACTCATGCTTGCGGGCGTTGCCGTAGGGTATTCCTTCTTAAGCAGCAACGAGGGGGTAATGAGGGTCGAAGAGGCCGGCAGGGAGTTTGAGATTCTTGATCAAACACTTGCTTCAAAAATGCAAGTCTACACTCAGGGTGTCATCAAGAACCTTGAGGGTGCGGCGGATGCTATTGCCGCTACGGCAACATCCGACAAAGACAAGCTTAAAGCATCGCTTGCTCAATTAAAAGATAAAGGCGGATACGATGATATTGCCTTTGTCGACGCGTCGGGAAAAGCAACCGGAAGTGACGGTTCCACCTACGATGTCATGTTCGATCCTTATTACACGAGAGCATTGATCGGTGACAGCACCATCACGAGATCGGGATTCCGTACGGAAGACGATGATGCATATATGGCAACCGTTCCCGTAATGGGTGGGAACGGGATCATCGGAGCTCTCCGTGCCAAGCTTTCCGACAACATCGTTGAAGGTAACCTGACCATCAGTAATTACCGTGGACGAGAAGTTATCCTTCTTCTTGACAGAAGCGGCTCGATCATAAGCGTTACATCGGGAACCGACACATCAAGACTTAAGACGATACTTGATATGTTCGAGAAAAATTCCGATTCACGCGCCCAGTTCGAATCCGTCATCAGACAGGGCAGAGGCTTGTTCCTCAGAGTTGAAGAGAATCTTACGGTCGACATATTCGGCAAAGGCCCTTATTACATCGCATACCAGGGTGTATCGGGAACCGGTGAATGGGGCGTCATGATGGTCATGAACGAAGAAAAGCTTTTCGAGTTCTATGCCAATGAACATGTCGACAGTAATGCAACAACCGCGATCATCCTCTTCGCTATCGCTCTTGCGGGTGCGATCGGACTCGGAATCTACGGATTCCTCGAGACCCTGTCGCGTAACAGGATGTACAATCTCGCATATTATGATGAATTTGCGGGAACCATGAACATTAACTATTTCCGAAAGGGTGTAAACCAGACCCTTACGAAGAGTAACTCGGGACAATATGCATTCGTTCTCATGGGTATCGCAAAATACGAGTACCTGCGTGACTTCTTCGGTGAAGATGAGATTTCGAGGATCCTCAAGGATATTTCTTCGATCCTTAAATCAAACGTAAAGCGCGACGAATACTTCTGCCACAACTTCGGTGAAGAATATGATCTTCTCCTTTCATACCACAACAGGGATGAGCTCGTGGCAAGACTTAAATTCCTCGAGGGTTCGCTTGAATCGGTGAACAAGAGCGAAGGCAGTTCCGACAAATATGCGCTTACCTTCCGATACGGTGTTGCTTTCGGCGGTAAGGACGCACACGATTTCGATACACTCATGTCCCGTGCGAACATGGCTCACATGGAAGCAAAGGGCAAGGGCGCAGGTGCGGTAGAATTCTATACGGAGAAGATGCAGTCCCGTATCGTGGACGAGAAGGAAATCGAGCGAGACATGTATGACGCTCTCGAAAACAAGGAATTCCTCGTATACCTGCAGCCTAAATTCAACCTCTCTACCGGTCTTCAGGCCGGTGCCGAGGCGCTCATCCGCTGGATGCACCCCGTCAAGGGTCTTATGTATCCCGGACGTTTCATCGAGACATTCGAGAAGAACGGTTTCGTAACAAGACTCGACATGTACATGCTCGAAGAGCTTTGCCGCCGTATCAAGGTTTGGACGGGTAAGGGCTACAGACCCATGCCTTTGTCACTTAACATCTCGCAGCAAAACCTTTTGAACCCCGAGTTTGTTAATGACGCTATCGCCATTACCGAGAAATACGGTGTATCCCCGAATCTCATCATCTTCGAGATGTCGGAGAAAGTGGTTGTCGACAACATGAACATCCTCAACAAGATCATGGAACAGATGAAAGATCACGGCTTCGTTGTTTCAATGGATAACTTCGGTACAGGAAGTACTTCCATGAACACTCTCTACAACGTACCTGTAGACGAGCTTAAGATCGACCGTAAGTTCCTCCTCAACGCCGAGAAGACAGACCGTGGCCAGAACGTTATCCAGTCCGTTATCGAGATGGCCAAGCGTCTCAAGATCGACGTTGTATCCGAGGGTGTTGAGAACAAGCAGCAGGCCATCCTCCTCCGCGAGATGGGCTGTGACATGATCCAGGGTTTCGCCTTCTCCGAACCCCTCCCCGAGCACGAGTACGAAGAATACGCCTACGGACCTCGTGCAAGAGACAATTCGGTTTGGTAATTCCCGGGTTGCGGATTATCAACATACTTATTATCGGTTTGGTAATTCCCGGGTTGCGGATTATCAACATACTTATTATCGGTTTGGTAATTCCCGGGTTGCAGATTATCAACATACTTATTATCGATTCGCTCATTACCTGTGTACATATTACGGTTTTGGAAGCTATCGACCGCGAAAAACAAGTCATACCGCGCCACAACCTTCGGGTTGTGGCGCTTTTTCCGTCTTTACCTTTTTTCCGTCTTTACCTCTAATTTAGTGCCATTGCTGCCATTTTTCATGCTTCCAACGTCATATTTCGTTTCATCGCGCCGTTTGAAGCCTTTACGTGCCTTCTATGCCCTTCCGCGGGCCCGAATAACCCCTCGTATTCCAATATTCCCTCCTCTCCGGGCCCGAATAACCCCTCGTATTCTAATAATCCCTCCATCCCGGGCCCGAAATTACCCTAGTATTCTTATAGTTCTCCTTTCCGGGCCCGGAAAGGGGGAGCCGACCCTACTTTTAACCGAAATCATGCGAGTGTTGGTCCAATAGAAAAAGTATACCCTCCATGGACCGGTTTTGTTTCCAAATTTTTCCAATTCTTCAGATAATTGGTCCTATAGAAAATCGATGCCCCATTTGGTCAAAATTCCCAAAAAATCGTGGTCCACAGAGACGACAGATTTTCTATAGGACTTAGTTTCACAAAACACGAGTTTACCAAGTCATAATTTTCTCAATTATTCACTTGCATTTAGCAAGTAAGATGGCAAGAAGTCGGGATCGTAGCCGGAGGTTTTCAGATGCTACGAAATCTACTTGCATTTAGCAAGTAAGGTGGCAGGAAGTCGGGATCGTAGCCGGAGGTTTTCAGATGCTACGAAATCTACTTGCATTTAGCAAGTAAGATGGCAAGAAGTCGGGATCGCAGCCGGAGGTTTTCAACTGCTACAAGCTCTACTTGCTAAAAAAACATTTTACAATGTGATTTTAAAAGATGGCGCTTGAAGCGCTTAATAATCTTTTCCTGCTTAGTGAAAGCGTATCTGTCCTGAGAGTGTTGTCAACCCTGCGAAGCACCGCTCTGCGGCGATGGGGTTGACCACACTCTCAGGGCAGATAAAAAGGTGGCTAAGCAGGAAAAGATAATTGCGCATAGATATGCCTTATATCAATTAAGTACGAACATACCTTTTTACTTCGCCGTTGTAATTCTTTTTGAAATTGACTATCCCATAAATCGATGCTAAAATATCATCACATTCTGAGACAGAAAGAATTGTCTGTTTGTTATTCTGGAAGTATTTCTCCGGATTATCGGTTCTAAAGAAATTATTGATTTCCTTGACACAGTGAATTGATCGGTTACTGAATTATTTTGTATTACAGTATGTTCTACTTAGGAGAATACGAGGGAATACGTATCAATTTAGGAATAATCATTCATGTATGCTGTTACAAATACTTGCTGCATATTGCAACTTTTCTGTATTTATATGCATTTTTTCTCGTTATCTAAAGAACTGTAATTTCTAAAATCAATCTTTATTCTCCGGTTTGCTTTGCCATAACAATAATTCCGAAAGCATAAGCGTATGGATAGTCCGTTCTGATCTCGAAAATTAACAATATGTTTACCGTCTGATTTGGTCGGAGGAAAGGAGTAAAATGATCAAACAACTGTTGAAACGTCGAGAACAAATAGTTAGCGAAATTGAAAAGTGCGAAATTGAAATTAATAATGCTCCCAGAGGGAGACTTCAAATTCACAGGAATGGAAATACGCTGAGGTGGAGACTTGTGGGAGATGACAGAAAACGCAGAAACATGTCAAAAAATGAGATCACTTTGGCAAAAAAACTCGCAAGGAAAAGGATTTCCTTTGATTATATGAAACTTTTAAAGAAAGAATTGTATGCAATTGAGTTTTGTTTGAATCATATGCCGAACGATTCTGACTACATTGATCTGAACGAAGAAAAAAGTCTTTATGCAAGCCTGTTGAACATACCTACTACAAAGAAAACCCCATGGCATCTGCAGGAATATGAGAGAAACAAAGCTCACCCGGAGGGGCTTAAACATCAAAGTCCGTCGGGCAATATCCTAAGGTCAAAATCAGAGTGCCTTATAGACATGAGTTTGTTTTATCGGGGGATACCGTTTCGTTATGAGTCGAAGCTGGTAATCGGCACAAACAAATTCTTCCCGGATTTTACATTTTATAAAGAAAAAACCGGTGAGTATAAGTATTGGGAACATTTTGGAATGATGGATGACCCGCAATACAGAAAAAAGGCTTTGGCGAAGATTGATCAATATATCAAGGCAGGTTTAATCCCCAACGAGGAAGTGATATTTACATTTGAAACATCCATGACCCCGATTTCAGTCAACATGATCGACAAGATGATTCATAGTATTGAAGAATGGATTACGTTATAGTGTCGAAAGCATGTCGGTGAGGGGGAAGGCGTGTTTGGAGAAGTGAGCTTGGGACCGCGGTGGAGGGGGCGTGTTTTGAGAAGTGAGCTTGAGGCCGCGAGGGAGGGGGCGTGTTTTGAGAAGTGAGCTTGGGACCGCGGTGGAGGGGGCGTGTTTTGAGAAGTGAGCTTGGGGATCACGAGGGAGGGAGTGTGGTCCAATAGAAAAAGTATGCCCTCCATGGACCGGTTTTATTTCCAAATTTTTCCAATTCTTCAGATAATTGGTCCTATAGAAAATCGATGCCCCATTTGGTCAAAATTCCCAAAAAATCGTGGTCCACAGAGACGACAGATTTTCTATAGGACCTAGTTTCACAAAACACGAGTTTACCAAGTCAAAATTCGTTCAATTATTCACTTGCATTTAGCAAGTAAGATGGCAAGAAGTCGGGATCGCAGCCGGAGGTTTTCAGATGCTACGAAATCTACTTGCATTTAGCAAGTAAGATGCAAGCTCAGCTTTTTTATATTGCCGAGGGAAAAATCCCCGCTAAAGTGGCTTAATTCTTGACAATAATCCTTACATATTTTAAGATAAACCATGTATGCAGTTGAGAAAAATTGAATACATATGGAGGAAATATGTTTAAGAAAGTAGATACCAACATGGACTTTGTCGCGCGCGAGAAGGAGACACTTGCCTTCTGGAAGGATCGCGACATTTTTGAAAAGAGTATGAAGGCTACGGAGGGGGCGCCTACATATACATTTTATGACGGACCGCCCACAGCTAACGGCAAGCCTCACATCGGGCATGTGCTTACACGTGTTATTAAGGATATGATCCCCCGTTATAAGACCATGAAGGGCTACTATGTTCCTCGTAAGGCGGGATGGGATACTCACGGACTTCCCGTTGAGCTTGAAGTTGAAAAGCTTCTCGGAATCAACGGCAAGGACCAGATCGAGTCCTACGGTATGGAGCCTTTCATCAAGAAATGTAAGGAATCCGTTTGGAAATACAAAGGAATGTGGGAAGATTTCTCGGGAACTGTAGGTTTCTGGGCAGATATGAATGATCCCTACGTTACTTATCATGATAATTTCATCGAGTCCGAATGGTGGGCTCTCAAGCAGATTTGGGACAAAGGCCTTCTCTATAAGGGCTTTAAGATCGTGCCTTATTGCCCCCGCTGCGGAACCCCTCTTTCGTCGGCGGAGGTTTCACAGGGTTACAAGACAGTAAAGGAGCGTTCCGCGATCGCTCGTTTCAAGGTTAAGGGCGAGGACGCATACTTCCTTGTTTGGACCACCACGCCCTGGACACTTCCTTCGAACGTTGCGCTCTGCGTGAACCCCGATGACACATATATCAAGGTTAAGGCAGTCGACGGATATACCTACATCCTCGCAAAAGAACTCGCCGATACGGTTCTTTCGGGCATTAAGCCTGCATCGGATGACAACACCGCAGACGACAAAAATGCAGCCGGAATTAAGACTTATGAGATCCTTGAGACATACACAGGTAAGGATCTTGAATATAAAGAATATGAGCCGCTTTTCAATTGCTCCTTTGAGGTTGCACAAAAACAGAACAAGAAGGGCTTCTTCGTGACCTGTGACGGTTATGTTACAATGTCGGACGGTACCGGAATCGTACATATCGCACCTGCTTTCGGTGAGGACGATGCCAGAGTCGGACGTACATATGACCTTCCTTTCGTTCAGCTCGTTGACGGAAAAGGCGAGATGACAAAGGAGACACCTTACGCAGGACTCTTCGTTAAGACTGCGGATCCCGAGGTTCTTAAGGATCTCGACAAGGAGGGCAAGCTTTTTGCGGCTCCCAAATTTGAGCATGAATACCCTCATTGCTGGAGATGCGACACGCCACTCATCTATTACGCACGTGATTCGTGGTACATCAAGGAGACAGCGGTAAGGGACAATCTTATCAAGAACAACAATACGGTCAACTGGATCCCCGAGTCCATCGGCAAGGGAAGATTCGGTAACTGGCTTGAGAATATCCAGGACTGGGCAATCTCACGTAACCGTTATTGGGGTACTCCCCTCAATATCTGGGAGTGCGAGTGCGGAAGACGTGAGTGCATCGGAAGCCGCGAGGAGCTCGCCGAGAAGTCGGGAAATCCTGATGCCGCAAGCATCGAGCTTCACCGCCCTTACATTGACGGCGTGACCATCAAGTGCCCGGATTGCGGCAAAGAAATGCACCGTGTTCCCGAAGTTATCGATTGCTGGTTTGACAGCGGCGCGATGCCTTTTGCGCAGCATCACTATCCTTTCGAGAACAAGGAACTTTTTGAGAAGCAGTTCCCCGCAGATTTCATCTCCGAGGCTGTAGACCAGACACGTGGCTGGTTCCACTCGCTGATGGCTGAGTCGACCATCCTTTTCGATAAGGCTCCTTATCGCAACGTTATCGTTCTCGGTCACGTTCAGGATGAGAACGGCCAGAAGATGAGCAAGTCGAAGGGCAACGCAGTCGATCCGTTCGATGCGCTTGCACGTTTCGGCGCCGACGCGATCAGATGGTACTTCTACATCAACAGCGCGCCCTGGCTCCCCAACCGCTTCCACGACAAGGCAGTTGTCGAGGGACAGCGTAAGTTCATGGGAACACTCTGGAACACATATGCGTTCTTCGTGCTTTATGCAAATATCGACGGATTCGATCCGACAGAATATACATTAAAGAAAGAGACCTTAACGGTTATGGACAAGTGGCTGCTTTCACGCCTCAATACCACCGTTAAGGAGACCGACGAAAACCTTGAGAATTACCGTATCCCCGAGGCTGCCAAGGGGCTTTTGCAGTTCGTCGACGAGATGAGTAATTGGTATGTTCGCCGTTCGCGAGAGCGTTTCTGGGCTAAGGGAATGGAAGAGGACAAGATCGCCGCTTACATGACTCTTTACACGGCGCTCGTGACGATCTCGAAGGCCGCTGCGCCCATGATCCCCTTCATGACGGAGGAGATCTACCGCAACCTTGTTGTCGGAGTGGACGCGAGTGCTCCCGAGAGTATCCACCTTTGCAAATATCCCGTTGCTGACGAGTCGTTCATCGACAAGAAGCTTGAGAAAGACATGGAGACAGCTGAGGATGTTGTTGTTCTCGGCCGTGCCGGACGTAACGATGCGGCTGTTAAGCAGCGTCAGCCCCTCAGGGTTATGTACGTTAAGGGCGCACAGCATGTATCCGAGCTTTATATGGATATCATCAAAGATGAGCTTAATGTCAAGGAGATCGTCTTCACGGATGATACATCTTCGTTTGCGGGATATGTATTCAAGCCTAATTTCAAGACACTCGGAAAGCGTTTCGGAAGCAAGATCAATGCTCTCAAAGAGACTCTTGCGTCACTTCCCGATCCCGCTAAAGCATATGCTGAGCTTTCCGCAAACGGCAGCGTGAACATCGACTTTGACGGCAATAAGGAAAACCTTGCCTCAGAAGACCTCGTTGTCGAGACGGTCAAGAAGGAGGGCTTCGTGACTTGTGAAGAGGGCGGACTTTGCGTCGTTCTCGATACAAACCTTGATGAGCAGCTCATCGAGGAAGGCTTCGTAAGAGAGATCATAAGCAAGGTTCAGACAATGCGTAAGGAAGCGGGCTTTGAGGTTATGGACCGCATCAAGGTTTACCTTAAGGGCAGCGAGGAGCTTGAGCGCATTGCCATCGCGAACAGGGATATGATAAGCAATATCTGTCTTGCGGATGAGATCGTTGTGGGTGTCACAGCCGGATATGTTAAGGAGTGGAACCTTAACGGCGAGGACGCTACGCTCGGAGTTGAGAAGATCTGAGATATAAACACGGAGAAAGGTTCCGAAACGTGAGAGATCTGAAAGATCCGAAACGTGAGGAACTCTCGCGTCACGGAACGTGAGGGATCAGAGCGGTTCCGGAACCGAAAAATGTTTTGCAATATACAGAAGGTAAAGATTTAGGGTGACAAAGGAAAGGACAAAAAGCATGGAGATCAAAAAAAGAGAATTCCGCGAAAGTGTTGAGAACTATCTGATGACGCTCTACAGAAAGGAAGTAAAGGACGCTTCCCGCCAGCAGATATTCCAAAGCGTATGTTATGCCATCAAGGAGCATATCGTTGATGATTGGGTTGCATCGCATAAGCTTGTGGAGAAAAAGGATGCGAAGACGGTTTATTACATGTCCATGGAGTTTTTGATGGGCAGGGCGCTCGGAAACATCCTCATAAACATGAAAGCAGATAAGGTTGTCAGCGAGGTGCTTGACGAACTCGGATTCGATCTTAATGCGATCGAGGATGAAGAGCCCGATCCCGCGCTCGGAAACGGTGGTCTCGGAAGACTTGCCGCTTGTTTCCTTGATTCACTCGCTACACTCGGATATCCCGCGATCGGATGCGGTATCCGTTATAAATACGGCATGTTCAAGCAGAAGATCGAGAACGGTTATCAGGTAGAAGTTCCCGATAACTGGCTTAAGGACGGCAATCCCTTTGAGATGCGCGATGCCGAGAATGCCAAGATCGTTAAATTTGGCGGATATGTGCGCATGGTCAAGAACGAACAGGGACGTGAATGCTTCGTTCAGGAGGGCTGCAATACGGTTCTCGCGGTTCCGTACGATCTGCCCGTTGTGGGATATGACAATCATTTCGTTAACACGCTCCGTATCTGGGATGCGAGTGCAGTGAACGATTTCCAGCTCGATTCGTTTGATAAGGGTGATTATCATAAGGCGGTTGAGCAGGAGAACCTTGCAAAGACGATCTGTGAGGTGCTTTACCCCAACGATAATCATTATGCCGGTAAGGAGCTCAGACTCAAGCAGCAATATTTCTTTGTATCGGCGAGCGTACAGCTTGCGGTTTCGCAGTTTATGTCGCAGCACGACGATATAAAGAAGCTTCCCGATCACGTGGTATTCCAGATGAACGATACCCATCCCTCGGTTACCGTTGCCGAGCTCATGAGGATCCTCATGGATGATTATTTCCTCTCGTGGGACGATGCATGGGATATAACAACGCACGCGTGCGCATATACAAACCACACGATCATGTCCGAGGCTCTTGAGAAGTGGCCCCTCGAGCTCTTCTCGCGTCTCCTTCCCCGTATCTACCAGATCGTTGAGGAGATCAACCACAGATTCATCAATGACATCCAGGTACGTTACCCCGGTGACTACAAGATGATCGAGAAGATGGCTATTGTTTATGACGGACAGGTCAGAATGGCCAACCTCGCCATCGTCGGCGGTTTCTCGGTAAACGGTGTTGCAAGACTTCATACGGAGATCCTCAAGACCGAGAGCTTGAAGGAATTTGCGACATACTTCCCCGGAAAATTCAACAACAAGACAAACGGAATCACACAGCGTCGTTTCCTTCTTCACGGCAATCCTCTGCTCGCGGACTGGGTTACGGAGAAGATCGGTCCCGACTGGATCACCGACCTTTCGAAGATCGAGAAACTTGCGATCTATGCTGATGACAAAAAAGCCCAGCATGAATTCATGAACATTAAGTTCCGCAATAAGGAACGACTCGCTGCATATATCAAAGAACATAACAATGTAATAGTTGACCCTCATTCGATATTCGACGTTCAGGTAAAGCGTCTCCATGAATATAAGCGTCAGCTCCTTAATATCATGCATGTTATGTACCTTTACAACGAGCTCAAGGCTCATCCCGACATGGAATTCACGCCCCGTACGTTTATCTTCGGAGCGAAGGCTTCGGCGGGATACAGACGCGCAAAGGCCATCATCAAGCTCATAAACAGCGTAGCTGAGGTTGTGAACAACGATCCTACGATCGGCGGAAAGCTCAAGGTAGTCTTCATCGAGAACTACCGGGTTTCGAATGCCGAGATGATCTTTGCGGCTTCCGATGTTTCGGAGCAGATCTCGACAGCTTCCAAAGAGGCATCCGGTACCGGTAACATGAAGTTTATGCTTAACGGCGCCATCACGATCGGCACGATGGACGGTGCGAACGTGGAGATCGTGGAAGAAGTCGGCGAGGAAAACGCCGTGATCTTCGGACTTTCGGCTCAGGAAGTCATCAACTATGAGAACAACGGCGGTTATAATCCGCGCGAGATCTACAATACAGACACAGACATCCGTAACGTCATGACGCAGATGATCAACGGCTTCTACAGCCCGCAGAACACCGAGCTCTTCAGGGAGATCTACAACTCGCTCCTTGATGCGAACGGTCAAGAGCGTGCGGACCAGTACTTTATCCTCAAGGATTTCCGTTCATATGCGTCGGCGCAGGGAAGGATCGAGGATATGTACAAAGACGAGGAGCGTTGGGCAAGAAGCGCGATCCTCAATACGGCACATTGCGGAAAATTCTCGTCTGACAGAACGATCGAAGAGTATGTTGCCGATATCTGGCATTTAACAAGTGTTACGAGATAAAACGAGTGACGGATCATTGTATATACTTTAAGTATAAATCACATATGTGGGAGGAATAACCTGTTATGGGAAAGTATTTTGGAACAGACGGTTTCAGAGGTCATGCAAATGAGAATCTTCGCGTGGAGCATGCCTTTCAGATAGGACGATACATAGGATGGTACTTCGGTGCCAAGGAAGGAAAGAAAGCGAAGGTTGTCATTGGCAAGGATACGAGACGTTCGAGCTACATGTTCGAATATGCGATCGTTGCGGGACTTACGGCCAGCGGTGCTGACGCATATCTGATGCACGTCACGACAACCCCCTGCGTTTCGTATGTTGTCAGAAGCGAGTCTTTTGATTGCGGCGTCATGATCTCGGCAAGCCACAATCCTTATAACGACAACGGCATCAAGCTCATCAACGGCGAGGGATACAAGATGGAAGCCGAGATCGAGGAGCTTGTTGAAAAGTATATCGACGGTGAGAGGGGAGAACTTCCGCTCGCTCTCGATGACAGCATCGGCAGAACGATCGATTATTCAAAGGGAAGACAGCGTTATATAGAATATCTTGCGGCAGTTGCGATGGAGTCGTTCGGTGCAACCGCGCTCGGCATGGGTTCCAACGGCAAGCAGGCAGACCTTGCGGGCCTCAAGATCGGCCTCGATCTTGCAAACGGCTCTGCAACGGCAGTTGCAAAGAGCGTGTTTGAAACCCTGGGCGCCAACATAACCGTTATCAGCGACATGCCCGACGGCACAAACATCAATACCGCCTGCGGTTCAACGCATCTTGAAAAGCTCAAGGCTCTCGTTAAGGAAAAAGGCCTCGATGTCGGATTCGCTTATGACGGCGATGCCGACAGATGCCTCTGCATCGACGAGATGGGCCGCGAGGTTACGGGCGACGAGATCATGTATATGTGCGGCGCGCTTATGAAGGAACGCGGCGAGCTTTCGGGCAACAAGGTCGTTACAACGGTTATGTCCAACATCGGTCTTTACAAGGCTCTTGACGAGCTCGGTATCGGATACGAGAAGACTGCTGTCGGCGATAAATACGTCAGCGAGAATATGCAAAAGAACGGATATGCGATCGGCGGAGAGAATTCCGGCCACATAATCTTCTCCCGCCATGCCGTAACTGGTGACGGAATCCTTACGAGTCTTAAGATCATATCCGTTATCCTTTCGAGAGGCAAGAAGGTTTCCGAGATCGCTTCGGGCATGAAGATATATCCTCAGGTGCTTAAGAACATCAGAGTTACCGACAAGAAGCTTGCCATGGGCGATGCGGATGTAAGGGCTGCCATTGATGCGGCGCAGGAGCGTCTCGGCGGCGACGGCCGCGTGCTCGTCAGAGAGAGCGGAACCGAACCGCTCGTTCGTGTTATGGCTGAGGCAGGCACCGAGGAAATCTGCGCAAGCGAAGTGGAATCGATCATCAAGGTGATCAAGCAAAAAGGATACGAAGCGTAACTGTAAAAATGAGGGGTCAGCTTTGCTGACCCTGTTTTGTGCGATAAGCGAAGGCCGTCTGTTGCAAGCTTGTTTGTGAACAGACGGCTGAGTGAACGGACATCGAGCGGACTTGTACGCGAGATGTCCCGTCGCATCGAGTAGGAGTCAGCCTACTCGATTGAGATAAAAGAATGCCGTCCGCGGTAGTCGGATGTTGTGCGGGCACGTACGCTAAGTGTCCCGTCACATGACACAGGGGAAATATGAAGAAACTAGGAATTATCGGCGGGATGGGTCCGCTCGCAACCGCGCGTTTGTTTGAGACGATCGTCGAAATGACAAAAAGCGACTGCGACGCCGGACACATCAGAACGCTTATAGACTGCAATCCGAACATTCCGGACCGCACCCGTGCAATCCTTGAGGGGGGCATCAGCCCCGTGCCGGAGATAGTAAGGACGGCTAAAGGACTTATAACGCAGGGGGCCGAGGTGCTACTCCTGGCATGCAACACTTCACACTATTACTTTGAAGAGATAGAAGGTGCGCTGCGGGAGACAGGCAGTGCTTTTAAACTCATAAATCTCATAGAAGAGACCGGAAAGACGGTGCTCGAAAAAGGAATGAAACGTGTCGGAGTGCTTGCCACACGCGGTGCTGTGGAGGGCAGAGTGTTCGACAAGTACCTTGCTCCCATGGGAATCGAGTGCGTCTATCCCGACTCTGAGGGACAGAAGGTAGTGAACTCCATAATCTATGATGCGGTAAAAGCAGGGCGTGATCTGAATGAAAAGCTCGCCGAAGATTTCTGCAAAACGTGCCGTGCACTTGTCGAACGAGGTGCGCAGGCCCTTGTCCTCGGATGCACCGAAATACCCATCGCGATGAAGGACGCGGGGATATGGGAGCGCTTATCCGGGTATACGTTCACAGACACGATAGAAGTCCTTGCCAAAGCCGGTATACGTGAAGCGGAAAAGACTTGCGACCAATAAAATATATACCCGGCGGGAGGACCCGTAAGAGGAATATTTCATGATAAAAAACCTTCTTGAATATTTATACAGTGATTTGGATGAGAAGCGCGACCGTGTCGCTTTCAGCGATATTAACGAGTCCCTGACGTTTGGGGATTTGTACGATATCAGCCGCGCGATCGGAACGGAGCTCGCGCACGCGTCATTCAGGCGTGAGCCTGTCGCGATATACATGGACAGACGACCTGCGATGATAGCCGCATTCCTCGGGGTTCTTGCCGGAGGATGTTTCTACGTTCCTCTCGACAGCACCGCGCCCGCAGGCAGGGTAAAAGCTGTGCTCGAGACTGCCGCACCGCGGGTTATGATCTGCGGACGCGACAACCTGAAGAAAGCGGAAGAGCTTGAGTTTAAGGGGCGTGTCATTGTATACGAGGACATGGCCGGCAGGTGTGACAGTGTTGATGATGAGGCGCTTGCGAAAATCTTTGACGCGCAGATCGACACCGATCCCGCGTATATCGTCTTTACATCGGGCTCGACAGGCACCCCTAAAGGTGTGGTGGCGTGCCACAGGAGCGTGATCGATTATATCGAGAATCTTTCGGACATCCTCGAGGTCGACAAAGATACGGTGTTCGGAAACCAGTCGCCGTTTTATTTCGACGCATGTCTTAAAGAGATATACCCGACCCTCAAGTTTGGGGCATCGGCATGGATCGTTCCGAGAGAATATTTTATGTTCCCGGTCAAACTCGTGGAATTCCTGAACGAGCACAGGATCAATACAATCTGCTGGGTCGGCTCGGCTCTCAGGATGGTTTTGTCGCTCGGAACCTTTAAAACGGTGAAGCCGCAATACTTAAGGACAGTGGCGTTCGGAAGCGAAGTCTTTCCGCCGGAGCAGCTGCGGCTGTGGAAGGAAGCCGTGCCTGCCGGGGCGATGTTCATAAACCTTTACGGCCCAACCGAGGGGACCGGCATGTGCTGCTTTTATAAGGTGGACCGTGAGTTCGAACCAAATGATCACATACCGATCGGGCGCCCCTTTAAAAACTGCGAGGTACTGCTCATCGGCGATGACGGCAGGGAGGTCGAAGCGGGCGAAACGGGCGAGATATACGTCAGAGGCACGTGCGTCACGATGGGGTACTTTAACAATCCTGAAAAGACTTCTGACGCCTATGTGCAAAATCCGTTAAATGCGGCTTACCCCGAGATCCTCTACAGGACGGGTGACCTCGCACGCAGGAACGAGCGCGGAGAGCTTGTGTTCGTGTCGCGCAGGGATTATCAGATCAAGCATATGGGCCACCGCATAGAGCTCGGCGAGATAGAGGGCGTTGTTTCAAACATTGAAGGGGTTGAAATTGCGGCCTGCGTTTATGACGAAACGGCCGACAGGATAGTGCTCGTTTATAAAGGTACCGCGCGTCCCGCGTCAGTCAATGTGTCGCTTAAGAACACGCTTCCGCGGTATATGCTTCCCGGCAGGACCGAAAAAGTCGAAGAGATGCCCTTTACTCCGGGCGGCAAGATCGACCGCAAGGGTCTTAAGGAGCGCTACGCGACCGCGGGTGTATGATTGAGGAAGTAAAACAATAAGCAAAGCAGAAATAAAACAGACAATAAAACGCAAAATAAAGCAGTGATCAAAACAGCAAAAAATACTACAGGATCGAGAGGAAAAACATGGAAGAGTATTTGGATACGGTAAAGGAAATATTGAGAGATCTTCATCCCGACGAGGACATCGACGAGTGCGAAAGCCTTGTGAGCGACGGGATCCTTGATTCATATGACATAATCACCATCATCACCCAACTTGCGGATGAGTTTGATGCGGTCATCACAGCCGACAGGATCACCCCCGAGAATTTTGACAGTGCGCAGGCCATTGCGGAGCTTGTTGACGAGATACTTAACGGTTGAGAGACCGGTTCGAAAGGAGTTACTATGCGTAAAAAGACATGTTGCATGTTGCTTGCGATGTTCGCGGCTATGTTCGTTCTTGCGTTTATGCCCTCTGAAGAGGTGTCGGCGAAGGAATTCGAAGAATGCTATCATTGTGACGGGCTCGGAAAGATGCACTGCCACAATTGCTTTAACAGAGGAAGCGTGGAATGTGCGGGATGCTTCGGTGCCGGCGGATCCGTGTGCGTGCGATGCGGCGGTGACGGCAAGGAAACATGTCCGAGCTGTGACGGCGACGGTCTGACAAGGGCCGGCGACGGGTCCGAACTGCCTCCCGGTGAAGAACCGATACCTTGCGGAAATTGCGGCGGCCTGGGTTATCATCCCTGCATTTCGTGCGGCGCCAAGGGTTGGAACGAATGTAACAATTGCGGCGGAACAGGGCAGAGCCCTTGTCGATGTTTCCCCTGCAACGAGAACAATGGTGACTATACATGTCCTTTTTGCAAAGGGACCGGTTATTGTCAGGTCGGATTCGGAATGACTCCCGACTGGAATGACGGCAAGTCGAATATTCCAAAAGACGGTGAGCTCATATGGTATGACAGCAACAATCATACATACAGATACCATAAGACTCCCACGGGCGATCAGGCAAAAAGGATCGCCACGCTCCTCGAAAATGCGAAAAAAGACGCTTATGAGGAACTCGCGAAGGAATACGGAAAATACAGCGAGAAGTATTATACAAAGAAGGAATACAAAAAACTCACCGGGATATATGACAAGGCGGTGAAAAAGATCAAAGACTCGAACGACAGAGGTTTTGTTGTCGATACATTTTATGCGGCTATGCTCGATATGAAAGATCTAAAGCCTTCGATACTCGTAAAGTATATCGATAAGATCGCGCTTAAGTTACGCGAGGAGTCTTCAAAGCTCGAGATCGCGGCGGAGAGGAAGGATGTTTCGCTTCGTTACGAGATCGAAAAGAAAACTCACGACGAGCTCGAGAAACTCTTCAAGGTCAAGACGAAAAAGAAAGCCAAAAAGATCAAGAACGAAACGCTCGACATGCTGAAGAAGATCGCTGCCGAAGAGGATCTGCTGCAATAATACTACGATACTGAGGAATTGTCCGGACATGCTTTTTACATCATATGCGTTTATTGGTTTTTTGTGCGCGGGTCTTGTGATATACAGACTCGCGCCTGTTAAAGCACGCCCTTACATTCTTCTTGCACTCAGTTATTATTTCTACGCGCACGCAGGTCTGTGGTGCGTGATCTTTATTGTTTCTACAAGTGTAGTAGCGTATCTCGTGACCATAAAAATGGACAAGATGTCTGATAGGCGCAAGCAATACCTCGCGGATATGAAAGACATCCTTTCGCGCGAAGAGGCAAGAGAGTACAAAGCGAGGGATAAGCGTTCGCGCCGCCGCGTTCTTATCGTCGGACTCGTCCTCACGCTCGGGCTCTTGGCGGTTGTCAAATACACCGATTTTACGATCACGAACATCAACTCGCTCCTTGACCTCCTGGGAAGCGAGAGCAGGATCCCGCTTGCCGGCATCCTGATGCCTATGGGCATTTCTTTCTATATTTTCAGTACGGTCGGATACATGGTTGACGTTTATAGGGAAGCCGTTCAGCCTACACATAATCCTTTCCGTACGGCGCTTTTTATCTCTTTCTTCCCGCAGCTTGTTCAGGGACCGATCAGCCGCTACGGCGATATCAGGGAAGATCTTTTTAACCCGAAACCTCTTACCGCGGAATCGTTAAAGCTTGGCGCGATGCGTGTGCTTTGGGGATTTGCGAAGAAACTCATAATCGCCGACAGGGCACTCGTGGCGGTGAAAGCCATAACGGGCGATCCGCAGGGACACACGGGAGCGTATGTTGTTGCGGGTATGGCGCTTTATGCGCTTGAGCTTTATGCGGATTTCACGGGCGGAATCGACATAACCATCGGTGCGGCGCAGATGTTCGGAATCGGGGTAAAGGAAAATTTTGTGAGGCCCTATTTTTCGAAGAATGTGGCCGAATACTGGCGCAGATGGCATATCACGATGGGCACCTGGTTCGCCGATTACGTGTTCTACCCGATGTCATCCTGCAAATTGATAAGAAATATTTCGGGAGCCCTGAGAAAGTCACGGCTTCCGCGTCGCGCGGCGCAGAGGATACCCGTTTATATCACATCGGCGGTCGTCTGGTTTGCCACAGGTCTCTGGCACGGCGCAAGCTGGAATTTCATCCTTTGGGGAATGCTCAATTTCGCGGTCATCATGATCTCGCAGGAGCTTGAGCCGCTGTACGCGAGATTCCACGGGAGATTCAAGTGGAGCATGAGCTCCGTGCCCTATAAGGCATTTGCCGCGACACGAACTATCATAATATTGTCGTGCCTGAGAATGCTCGATTGCTACGGCAATGTCGGGACTACGTTTAAGGCCTTCGGGTCGATATTCACTTCGATCTTTGCCGGCGGGGGCGGAGGAGTTGCCGGCGGGGGCGTGGCCGGAGGAGTTGCCGGTGGGGCTGTGGCCGGAGGAGTTGCCGGCGGGGCCGTGGCCGGATTCGGCGCATTTTTCGACG
>CAMIZL010000009.1 GCA_946403295.1 uncultured Clostridia bacterium
ATTGTTTCTTCGGGTTCCCCGGTCTCCGCGCTCATTGTTTCTTCGGGTTCCCCGGTCTCCGCGCTCATTGTCCCATCAGTTTCCTCAACGGTCGTGGTGAGTGTCGCCGCGGGTTCCGTACGGTTCGGGCTGCCTGTTTCCTCTTTCGTTTCTACTTTCGAGCATGCGACCAAAAACAAAACTGCGCATATGAGCAAAACCAAAGCAAGTCGTTTTACGTTCATAAATACTCCCCTCAACACCGCTGTTATCATTCGGGATCTCTCATGATCCCGATAAAGATCGGGACATTTGTCTCAAGGTCGAGGAGCATGTATATATATGGCCTGTTCAAAGTGATATATCTGAATAGTGATTTATCAGGAACACCTCCTTCCACACCCGAGATTTTGGTCGCGGCCCCTGCCCTGGTTCCTTCTTCGTTGACCTCAATAAATGCTTTATGAATAACTCCGTCAATGCATATATTACCGCTTTCGGACGTTCCGATTCCGAACAATTGCGCTTTCACAGGATCAAATGCACGGGCCATTCCCATGGATTTGAGAATGTCCTTCATATCAACCGAGTAATCAACTTTAATCTTGGGCATCGCAGCCACTACAATATATTCGCCCGGATCTGCTAACAATCCTCGGAGCTTATCTCCGCTAAGCCCGGCAAGATAATCATCCACATCAATCCCTTCTTCGGGAAGCAAAGCGGCAAATCCGTATTTGAGACCCTCATAGTACTTTATGAAACCTTTGGCTTTATCATCCTCAAGATAAGCACTCTCGGTTCCGTACATGAACGGAACGGTTTTTTCTTCACCTTCGGCGGTTGTAAACACTTTTTCTTTGACGTTGATCGATTTATACGGAGTATACCATTTTGCATCAAATGACAGCGCATTGATCAGGAGTAGCACTTCTTTGGGATCAATCCTGTCGATGATATTTCGGATCATTCCGTCGGTGTTATCTTTTACCCACGAATTCACATCCTCTACGGTCGAATCATCAAAGGCGGAGGCAAACACTTCAGCGTCAAAGTATTCTGTGGCACTCTCCAAGAATTCCCTGTTGATCTTAAAAGAGGGATCGTCTCTGTACCAAACCGAATTAGCCGTATCCAACTTACCGGCATCTTCGGATTTTTCCAAAAGGCCCTTTGAGAACACTGTAGAATAATCACAGAACTCAGCGACCTTCATCCCGAGAACATCTTCCATCTCGGCAAGTGTATCATCCGTCGCGCCGCAACCCGCCAGAGAGAGTGCGGTAAACACCGAGAGCGGTGATATAAGCGTGTTCTTGCTCTGTTCGTTCTTCACGCATTCCTTAAACAGTTTCAATGCAAAGCTTGTCAGGGCACGATCTGCCTTCGTTTCTGTTGCCACCGGGACTCCGCGGGGCTTTCCCACAATGTCTTCGCGCGCTGTTCTCTTCCCTTCGGTTATTCCGTCGGAGATCCAGAATCCGTAATATACTCTCCCTTCAGGCCAATCTGCCGTTACTTCAAAAACAAGTCCGGCTTGCGGCGGGATCTGAATGGTTTTTGTTTGCTTGTCATATTTAGGTGAGGAAAAATATCTGTCCGCATAAGCTAAGTCACCTGCAAATTCTTCGAACCAAAATCTTATATAAACCTTATAAGGTTCCCTCTCAAATTCAAGCTTCAGTTCCGATACGTCTTCCTTCAACTTGATCAGGCCGAGCCCATTTTTAAACATGAGCGGGTGTTCTCCGTCTACGCAGAACCCGCCGGTTCCGTCTTCCCCAAGAACTGACCATGAAGCCGTTGTAGGCTCCGCTTTTGCGGTTTCTCCGCCGTATATGACGTTAAGTACGGGCAGCGCGTCATATACGCTCGTGCCCTTTGCTTCGTCCGCTCGCAACGAATTTACCGTCCCGGAATTCGCTTCCGGTCCGCCTGTTTGTGTTGATGAAACGCATCCCGTAAAAGAAAGCACGAGAAAAAAAAGAACACACAGTGCCATAGTCCTTTTTTTTGTCATGCCGTTTCTGAAAGTTACCTTTTTCATATAAGCCCCCTTTTTTTCCCTCTTGCAGAACCCTGTTTTCTGCTTCCGGATATCGTGTTATTTAGACGATATCCCTTTACATCCGGTTCCGTTTTTTTAATCCCCGCACCGGATTTTCACACGCTCACTTTATTTTTTTCGATTCCTTGTTAAACCATGCTCTGTCTTCGAAACCTTTCTTCTTCGGAGGTCTCACTTCTTCGGCCGCGATCCCGACCGGCAAAAAGCAGACAAGCTCATATCCTTCAGGCACGCCGAGTATCTCTGCCATCCGGTCTCCGATACGATCGTCATCGGTGATATGTCCCTCAACCCATACGCTCGCGTAGCCGAGCTCGACGATCTCAAGGAGCATATTTTCTATCGCAGCGGAATAATCCTGTACCGCGAAACACTTGTCGCGATAAGCGTTGATCCTTTGCGTGAGAACGCATATCATGGCCGGCGCCGTTTCTCCGACCGGCGGCTGTATCACTGCATGAAGTTTTTTCATAAGCTCCCGGTCATCGACCGCGATGATACCCGTCGTCTGCTTATTGCACCCCGACGGAGCCGCAAGTCCCGCCTCCATGATCTTCTTTAAATCTTCTCTCGGAACCGGGTTCGGCAGAAATTTACCTCTGTAACTGTGTCTCGCCTCTATTGCTTCAAAAACTTCCATTTTTTCTCCGTTCCGTGCGCGGCGCCTATCAGAGTCTCCTTTCCAAGCACGGCACCGATCGTGCACTTCCATATGAAGATTATATTGAACATGCGGTTAGTTTTCAAGATTTTTTAAGGGCTGCCCATCCGAGCAGCCCTCTTGTCGGGAGAAAAACTCTTTGGTATTACCGGTTTAATGGTCCGTTTCGAAACCCGGCGTTCCCTGCTTAAAATATCGCCGTTCCCTTTATATCCGACGCTATACCGAACTGCTTGAGAACCGTGGCTGCCACATCCGAGAATGTACTGCGTGTTCCGAAATTCTTTCCTCTCGGAACGTTTTTCCCGTATATAACGAGCGGAACATATTCGCGGGAATGATCCGTTGAAGGTGTCACGGGATCGCAGCCGTGATCGGCGGTGATCATAAGGATGTCATCCTCTCCGAGAAGACGCAACATCTCGGGAAGCTTGCTGTCAAAGTAGCTGAGAGCCCCCGCATATCCGGGCGCATCGTTACGATGACCGTAGACCATATCAAAATCAACGAGATTCGTAAAGCAAAGACCGTTAAAGTCTTTCTTCATATATTCGATCGTTTTCTCGATGCCCTCGGCATTGTCTTTTGTACGGACAAACTCCGTGATTCCCTTGCCCGCAAATATGTCGATGATCTTCCCGACGGAAAGCACATCAAAACCGCGTTCCTTAAGTTCGTCGAGCATCGTGTTCTTCGGGGGTACAAGCGAAAAATCATGGCGTCTCGAAGTACGCTTATACGGCCATTCCCCTTCAAACGGGCGCGCGATGACACGTCCGACGGCAAGATCACCCGTAAGCATCTCTCTGGCGATCTCGCAGCATCTGTAAAGCTCATCGACGGGAACTATGCTTTCATGCGCGGCGATCTGGAAAACACTGTCCGCGGAGGTATAAACGATAAGACATCCCGTTTTTTCATGTTCTTTTCCGTAGTCGCGGATAACATCGGTTCCCGAATAAGGCTTGTTGCAAACACAGGGTCTTCCGACTCTCTCAGAGAATTCGTCGATAAACTCCTGCGGAAATCCGTTCGGAAATGTGGGCATGGGCTGTTCGGAAATTATGCCCGCGATCTCCCAATGACCTGTGGTCGTATCTTTCCCGCGCGATGCCTCCGCCATCCTCCCGACAAGCGCCGGATACGAAGACGGCGAATCGTCATACATATCATCGATTCCCTCGATGTTGAAGAAGCCGAGTTTTTTCATGTTGGGCATGTCGAGAAGCCCGCTCGATGCCGCTGCCTTTACCGTATTGCTGCCTTCATCGCCGTATGCGGCCGCGTCGGGCATCTCCCCGACTCCGACACTGTCGAGTACTATCAAAAAGATCCTCTTATTGTTCATATATGCCTCCTTTTTGAAGGTTGCGGCTGTAACTAAACGTACGGCCCGATCCGTCCGCAAAAGCCAGCCTTCACAAACGTCTAGTCAAGATACGACAAATACATGTTTCCCGCGCTTTCAAAGCTGAGGGCTGCGTCCCTGAGCGAATATTTATATGTCGATGCGCGGACGGGGTCATAAACGGAGACGCTCGTCGTGTCATACGCATATACGACAACCGCGTTTCCGTCCGGGCGCAGCGCGATAACGGGACGCCCTTTATAAACGTAATAAAGCATTTCGTCAAGGGTTATGCCGGTAAGGTCGACTACCGTGGTCTTAAGATTTCTTTGAAGCCACGAATACATGCTTTCTTTGTCTCTGCTGTAATCGGACGGATCGGCGTCGACGCTTCTGTACTGAAGAAGCATCTTCATGGCGGCTTTCCTCGAATCAAATTCGGACGTGGCCCTGACAGGTGCCAGGTCCTTGATCTCGCTTCGTGTATTCTTTATACCGCGCTCCCAGACAACGTGGCCGTTACGGTCGATAACCGTTCCGACCCCTTCATCGGCAGCTTTGATCGCTTTCGCAGCCGATGACGATGCCTCTATGATCTTGCCGAATGAATATGCGTAATAACCGGCCTGAGACTCATCCGCTTCCGCAACACGGGTGGTCGTATCATAATCGATAACGGTGGGTTGTGCCGTGAAGGACTGCGGGATCTCGGTCAGGTCAATGCCGGAAGGAAGAGAAACGTAGTATTCCGTAAGGATCCTGTCGGTAACCCGGCGTGTGATATTAACGGAACGTTCTGCCGTCGTGGGAAGGTTCACGATCGAGTCCGGATCGATCGGATAATATGAATTATCCGTTCCGAGATGCTTCATCATTCTGTTGATCACGAGGATGCCGTCACCGGGCTCGACATCTTTTACATAATAATCATAGCCCGCATATTCCTTAAGGACCGTGCCGTGACCGTCGCTGATACAGAGCTTGTAGGAAGGAAGCTCTATCGATCCGTCGGCCTTGATATATTTGTCTTCCAGTTTCTGGTAGCCGTATATGAAATTATCATTGATCCTGCCGAGGAGCCTGATCGTCTCTCCCTTCGGTGCGGTAAGCTGCGTGATCTCATTCTTCTTAAGATCGAAGAGCTGAAGCACGGTAGACTTAAGGATATCCGAATCGGTCTGCCATACGAGATAGAGCTCGTCCTCAACGAAAACCATGTTTCCGTCCGGAACGTCTGCGGCAAGCTGACGGACCTGACGGGTAACGAGGCTGTATTCATACACGCTGTCATGAAGCGAGAAATAGAAAACGTCAAATTCGGAGAGGAACGCGAAGTCCGTCATGTCTGAAAGCAACAGGCTGTAGCTTGTGTTGACCGGAACATAGAGTTGCTCCTCGATACGGTTGTCGCCGACGACGAAACGATAAAGAGCGATTCCGACTCGACCTTCGTACTCGCCCCGGTTCATATAGCCGTAGACTATAAAGTCGGTGTCCCCGTTGTCATGCATTCGCAGGATCCTGAGCGAGTGGTCACCGAAATATGTGCGCTCATAATCGTCGCCGTCGATAAACGAAAATGCTTTATAGAATAGGTTCTCTTTTGTATCGTATTCGAACAGCTCGCTGTTGTGAACAAACGCTATGTATCTGCCCTCAGGTCCGTAAACGGTCTGGGCGTGAATGTCATTTGTGATGCCGAGCTTGAATTCGTTCTTGGTAAGAGACGTGTTCGCAACATCGACATACGCTTCCATGACCCTGTCATAGTTATACAGATATGTTCTTATGTCGGTGTACTGGAACCTGATATTTTCCGTAACGGAATAAAGTTCGGGCCCCGATCCTGTTTTTATACGGACGATGAACCGGCGCTTTACGGACGCAAAATTGTTATAAAACTCGGTGATCGCGGGGGCCTCCTCCCAAACCACTTCGGGAGCGAGCTTTCCCCATGAGACCATCTCGAAACTCGAATGGATCGTCACATGCGCAAACGTCGAATTGTCGTAATCCTTCCAGGGCTCGAGGTATTTCTTGAGCTGGTTCTTTTCCGCTTCCTGACCGTATATGAGCGTGTCGTGGAAATAATCCGCATAGTTGAGCTTCTCCGAAAGCTTTCCGTCGTCATATACCTTGATCCTGGTGTAATAGTAGATACGCTTGCCTTCGTTTGTGATAAGCGTGAATTTCGCTATATATTCTTTTCCTGTTTTAAATGTCTCGCTGAATGTGATCGGTACTTTCTTGGGGCCTTCTTTGACATCGAGCACCGTGAGAGAGTTCTCCTCAACGGTTCCGCCGTCCTCACGGATGATCTCGTATTTCATCTTGCGGACGTTGAGCTCCGTGTGGTGGATAAGGAGAGTAAGAGTTTTGTCGGGTCCGATGGGCGTGATCGTTTCACGCATGACCATCGGGTCAAGATTGGCTGCATAGCCGTGAAGAAGATTGAATTCCTGACCGTCGACTTCTATGGTGATCGTAGGAAGCGTGGCCGAAGCCATGGCGGTGGTGTCGGCAGCCGAAGAAAACATCGTTTCCGTGATGTCCGATCCGAAGAAGATCGCGGAAGCGATGAAAACTCCGAGGATGATGAGCACCTTGTACCTGAATTTCATGCTTATATATCAAACGCTGCCGGCTGCCTTCATAGCACGCCCGGCATGCGATCCTTTCCTGTTTGTTTCCCTTTTTTATATTGTACAATGAAACAGTGCAAAGTCAAATAAAAACGGCGGTACCGGGGACCGCCGTTTTATCTTTATGTGCTCGTCCGATCTTATTCGTAATCAACCACGTTAGCCCAGCGGAGCAGGAACTCGCGCTCCCTCTCATTGCCCTTCACGGATTGGGAAGCGGCAACGATGGGCATCCACTTCTGCACGTATTGGCGTGCCGTGTCGCTCTTTTTGCAGAAGAGATCGAGGTATTTTCCTGCGATTTCTTCTTTGTTCGCAAGGCAGAAGAGCAGGTAGCTGCGCGCCGCATCGGCGGAAGCGTTACCCTGTGTGGCATGCGCCCAGTCGATGATATATGCTTCGTCATTTTTCGTAATGATTATGTTGGAAGGGTTAAAATCTCCGTGACAAAGCTTCATATGAGCGTGCATGCCTTCGAGACGGGTATGGAGCTCATATCTTGTTGTGGCATCAAGCTGCGACGCACTGATCTTGAGCTGCATCTTGTCCTTGAGGAGCGAGAGCTTCTTGCAGGTCCTTGAATGCATATCAAGCTGGATCGAAACGAATCTGTCGAGATATTCGTCAAGCTTCTTCGGATTTTCATCCATCATTCTTTGAAGGGTCTTGCCCTCGATAAACTCCGAAACGATGGCCCATCTGTTTTCGATCATGGTAACCTCAAGCACCTTGGGGATAAGGAGTCCCGTTTCCTCAACACGTGCCTGATTAAGCGCCTCGTTAAGGATATCGGCTTTGTTATATCCTTCGTTGAAGACTTTTATACATTTATCGCCATCGCGGTAGATCGTTTTGTTGCTTCTTGTTGCAATAACGTTCTGTAGCTTCATGCTTTATTCTCCTTTCCCTTACCGGTCTTCTTAGCGGCAGCCTTTGCGGCCGTCTTTGCGGTTCCCGTGCTCTTAGCGGCAGCCTTTGCGGATCCCGTGCTCTTTGCGGCAGCCTTTGCGGTTCCCGTGCTCTTTGCGGCCGTCTTCGGCTTCTTGTCGCCGTAGAACGAATCGAGATAGATCTGTTTGAGCTCGGACATGAGCGGGTAGCGGGGATTTGCGCCCGTGCACTGATCGTCGAATGCCTGCGCCGTCATATCGTCAAGTTTGGCGAGGAATTCCTTCTCGCTTACGCCGTAATCCTTGATCGTGGGCTTGATACCGATCTTCTTCTTTAAGTCGTTTACCTCTTTGATGAGGTTTTCAAGCTTCTCCTTGTCATCCTTTCCGCCAAGGCCGAGCCTCTCAGCGATCTCCGCATATCTTCGAAGTGCCTTGGGATGATCGTACCTGGGGAATGTGCCCATTCTTGTGGGTGCCTCTTCGGCGTTGAATCTCATGACCCTGTCGATAACAAGCGCGTTTGCCACTCCGTGAGGGATATGGAAAAATGCTCCGAGCTTGTGCGCGAGCGAATGGCTTATGCCGAGGAATGCGTTTGCGAACGCCATACCTGCCATGCACGCGGCGTCTGCCATCTTTTCGCGTGCTTCGGGATCGTTCTCTCCGTTCTCATAAGCGCGGGGGAGATATTCAAAGATCACGCGGAGTGCCTGGATCGCAAGAGAATCCGTATAATCCGTCGCCATAACCGACGCATATGCCTCAAGGGCATGTGTCACAGCATCTATACCCGACGCAGATGTGAGGCCCCTCGGTGCCGTCATATGAAGATCCGCATCCACGATCGCCATGTTGGGCATAAGCTCATAATCGGCAAGCGGATATTTTGTACCGGTCTTTTCGTCGGTGATGACCGCAAAAGGGGTAACCTCGGAACCGGTTCCCGCAGAAGTGGGAACTGCCACGAAATATGCCTTCTCGCCCATATGCGGGAAGTCGTAGATCCTCTTTCTGATATCGGCGAATCTCATGGCCATATCTTCAAAATCAGCTTCGGGATGCTCGTAGAGTACCCACATGATCTTTGCGGCATCCATTGCGGATCCGCCTCCGAGAGCGATTATGACATCGGGCTCAAATGCCTTCATTGCCTCCGCTCCGCGAACTGCACATGCAAGCGTGGGATCGGGCTCGACATCGAAAAATTCCGTCGTCTTAAGACCGAGTTCGCCGAGGCGCTTCGTGATGATCTCCGTGAAACCGCTTTTGTACAGGAAATTGTCGGTAACGATGAATGCTTTCTTTTTCTGCATCCTTCCGCCGATCTCGTTGAGTGCCTCGGGAAGGCTGCCTCTCTTTATATATACCTTTTCAGGTGCCCTGAACCACTGCATATTCTCCCTCCTTACAGCAACCGTCTTGATGTTCAAGAGGTGCTTGATTCCAACGTTCTCGCTGACGGAATTGCCGCCCCATGAGCCGCAACCGAGAGTAAGAGACGGGGCAAGGCGGAAATTATAGAGACCGCCGATACCGCCCTGCGAAGAAGGAGTGTTGACGAGGATCCTGCAGGTCTTCATGCGCTCCGTAAATTCGGCGAGCACATCCCCGCGGGCAGCCTCGTTGATATAAATCGAGGATGTATGACCATATCCGCCGTCGGCTATAAGACGCTCTGCCTTGCCGAACGCGTCCTCCGTGTTTTTCGCACGGTACATCGCAAGAACGGGCGAGAGTTTTTCGTGAGCAAATTCTTCGGAAAGCTCAACACTTTCAACTTCACCGATAAGGACTTTCGTTGACGCGGGAACCTTAAATCCCGAGAGCTCCGCGATCTTCGCCGCACTCTGTCCGACGATCTTTGCATTAAGCGATCCGTTAATGATTATGGTCTTGCGGACCATATCCGTTTCAGCCGGCGAAAGAATATGACATCCCCTGGCGATGAATTCTTTCTTAACTTTATCGTAGATCTTGTCGGCAACGATGACTGACTGCTCCGAAGCACAGATCATGCCGTTGTCGAACGTCTTGGAATGAATGATCGAATTGACTGCGAGCACGATATCTGCCGACTCGTCGATGATTGCGGGCGTGTTTCCGGCTCCGACACCGATCGCGGGCTTACCCGAAGAATAAGCCGCTTTAACCATGCCGGGTCCGCCTGTTGCAAGGATGATGTCCGCTTCTTTCATGACAAGATTCGTCATATCAAGGCTCGGCTGGTCGATCCAACTGATGATACCCTCGGGAGCACCTGCCGCCACAGCCGCATCAAGCACGATCCTGGCTGCTTCGATCGTCGACTTTGCTGCTCTCGGGTGAGGGCTGATGATTATACCGTTTCGCGTTTTAAGCGCAAGAAGTGTTTTGAAAATAGCCGTTGATGTGGGGTTGGTTGTCGGGATTACCGCGGCGATGACGCCGATGGGCTCTGCGATCTTTTTTATGCCTGCGGCTTTGTCTTCCTCGATGACTCCGCAGGTCTTCGCATTCCTGTATTCATTATAGATATACTCCGCGGCATAGTTGTTTTTTATGACCTTGTCTTCCGCAAGTCCCATGCCCGTTTCCTCTGCCGCCATAACAGCAAGCGGAAGTCTTGCTTTGCATGCCGCGATCGCGGCAGCTCTGAATATTGCGTCAACTTTTTCCTGGCCATATTCAGCATATTTCAGCTGGGCGGCTCTGACAGAGGCAAGCTCTGCCTCAAGTTTCGCAACGCTGTCCACTCTTTCACGTGTAACTTTCATAAGCATCTTCCTTTCATTGTTTTATATATGATATAAGCATTTCATACATATCTTCTTCGCTCGGAGGACATCCCTGTGCATTATGCTCAAAGAGTGCCGTGCAATTTCCGACCCCCACATATCCCGTTTTACCCTGAAATCCCTGTCCGATGTGGATGACGTGATCGGGAATCTTCGCAAGGAGTTCCTCAAGAAGTCCCTCTTCCTTAAGCCTCTCAAGCACCGGCACGAGCGTTCCGTAGCAGGCGCTGCATGAATCGACTTCCTCGAGCGCGTCCCGCAGGTCAACCGTTTTGCGTGTGAGCTTCAGGTTCTCGTCGGGAGCCGGAATGTCCTGCTCGCCGTTTCTGCCGAGCCTGACGATCCTCGCGTTCTCTATGTCTGTACTTCCGCAGCCGAGCTTCTCTGCGATCCCGATGTAGGGCACTTCGCTCACATCGTAGCGGAGCAGCTTACAAACATAGCTGTCTATAAGCACCGGATCGATCCCCGTCATTACACAGTTACATGTGACGGGGTTTCCTCCCTCTTCAAAATCGAGGTCACCGCATATGTGATCGACGACGACAAAATCCTGCCTCACGACCGTAAGCAGCCTCCCGATCGGCTCATGAAGTCCGAGGGTATGGAACCTGCGCTTCTCGTCAGCGGGCACCATTCCCTTCATGTTCTTGATCGCGCACGTAATGCGCGTCTGACAATGACCCTTCATAACGGGCACGCCGATCATAAAATCTACGTTCTTTGCGCAGTCCGCGATCAAAAGCTTCAGACCGGCCGTTTCTATGTGCGTGTGTGTGCTTTTTTGAGCATCTATAAAAGGAACGCCGTATTTTTCAACAAGCCTGTCATAACCGCAGACCTCGAAGCATTCCATCGTGTCACCACCGCAATAGCAGCTTTCCATCATTGTGATGTTGTTAAAGCCGTGCTCCTGCAGATACTCGATTATCCCGGCAACCACCTCGGGATGCGTCGTTGCGCCCATCATGGGCGGCGTGGGTGACACGAGATTCGGTTTGATGCCGATCCTTTTGTCCCTGTCTCCGATAAGGCCGGCGAGATCCGATCTTTCAAGGATCTCACGGGTCATCGCCGTATAATCGGTACCGAAGATTTTATATATTTCGTTTGACTTCATTATGTTCTCTCTCTTTCCGTTCGCTCCCGCCCCAAAGTGTTGTATATATAATAATACCCCGAGGGAGGCATTATTACAAGCCAAATAACAGCGTTTACTTGCGAATCCCGAGAGTCGCTCTTGCGGCTCCTCATTTTGTGGATTTTTGTTGACAATTCGGGTCTCTTCGTGTAAAATCAAAGCAGGGTTTAATGTATTTGTGTTGAACGTCTTCAACTATAAAAATTGTATTGAGGTTTCCTTATGGAAGTAAAGCGCATAAACATCAACGATCTGGCTCCCGGCATGCTGGTTGCCGACAACGTTTACAACTCCGCAAATCAACTTATAGTCCCCAGGGACGTAGTTCTGACCGATAAGGCCATCACACGAATGCGCTTTCATTCGATCTCTTCGGCGCGCGTTTATATCAGCGACGAAACCGCCAAGAAACCGGCGGGACCGACTCCCGGAAAAGACAATTCCCGTGAAGCTTCCTTCTTTGAAAAGCTTCGTGGCACTGAAGAATTCATGGCATTTAATACCGACTTTGAAAAATCAATTCCCGTATTCGAACAAAAATTGTCCGCCATGCTCAAAGGCAGTGCGGATCCCGATAATGATACACTTACAGGCATCGTTGACGACATGTTCCATTCCTGCAGAACAGGAATCCAGCTCTTCAACCTGCTTCATTGCATGCGTAATTTTGACGACGTAACATTCTCCCATTCGATGAATGTTTCCCTTATCTGCGGTGTTCTCGGCACCTGGCTCAACCGTAGCAAGAGCGAGATCGAGATGCTCATGCAGTGCGGTATCTATCATGACGTCGGAAAACTCATGATCCCCAAAGCTATCCTTGATAAGCCCGGAAAGCTTTCGCCTGAGGAATATGCTCTCGTCAAGACACACACGACCCAGGGATACAATATACTTAAAGACCGCAAACTTCCCCGCGAAGTTAAACTCGCTGCCATGATGCATCATGAGCGTTGCGACGGATCGGGATATCCGATGGGTCTCAAGGGAAACCAGATAGAGGAATGTGCGAAGATCCTCGCCATCGCGGATGTCTACGAAGCGATGACAAGCCCGCGTGTATATCGTAAAGCGCTTTGTCCGTTCGAGGTAATCCGCCTCTTCGAGATCGACGGTCTTGCGCTCTTCGATCCCGTTTATCTGCTGCCCTTCATGGAAAACATCACGCAGAGTTATGTCGGCAACATGGTAAGACTGAGCGACGGTACCGTCGGGCAGATCATCTTTATCAATAAACTTGCTTATTCGCGTCCGGTAGTAAAAATGAACGAGAACGACTACGTCGATCTCTCAAAAGAATCCGATCGGATCGTTATGGAAATACTTTGATCTCTGAAGAAAACCGAAAATGTTGATTTAAGAATAGCCTGTTCTCATAAGAGAGCAGGCTATGTCATATCCCGTATGTCTTTATGATATTCGACCGTCTTTCTTCTCATTATCAAACCTGCGAAGATCAGCACGATCGCTGCAAATTCGGGTAAGATCAGATCCTCGGCCGGAATATCCTCGATGCAATAATCCGCTATGATAAGTACGGTTCCCATTATCACGCCGCACAACCACAAAAGTCTCCACTTAGCCATGTTACCTGCCCCTTGTCTGTATATTTCAGAAATAAGGGTATCCTGTTCGGCGGCGTTATTCAACAGTAATTTGTTTAAAGGCCTTTTTTTTTGTTTAAATTGAAATTATAGTATTTTTGCAAAATTTTAGGGGTCGGTTCACGATTTGAAAACCGCTATCTCTCTCGGGTTGACAGATTGAATTTTCTCTCCTTTTGTCATATAATCATTCATGTCCCGGGAGAAAACCGCCGTTAATCTTTTGACGGATTTTGTCGAAATATATAATGATTGTCATCTATATTCCCGAACAGATAACGAAAAGAGGTTTCAATGAGCACTTTTATCGACATAAAATCAGTCACAGGAAGTGACTACCGCGCAGTTAAGCAGGATCTGAAATTCCGCACCGGAAAATTTCTCTGGCGTGTGGTTTTTAATATTGCGCTTAATCCCGCGACAGTAAACAATCAGAACCTGACCGTTTACAATTCGACAAATCAGCCTGTTGATACCGTTATCAGCTATAATGCCGAGTTAAATTCCATCGAGATCGAGCCCAAAGAGGCTTATGCTGCCGGTGAAACATATACGTTAAATGTTTCTACAAACGTAGAATCGCGCGGAGGCCAGCGCCTCAAAAACGCGATCAATATCGAGTTTATGGTTTAACGGCTCTTATATCTTCAAGCTCTATCGCTGAATTTCCGCTTATCCTTCTTCCGTCTGCGGTGGCCTCAAGATAGTTTTCGGTCATCCTCTTGTCCGCCATGTCTATGACTGCTTTGATAAATCTTTGTGCCTGTGCATATTTATTTGCCGGCGCTGCTTTCAGACTCTTTACGGCTGCAAGGATCTCCTGCTCACATGAAGCCGTTACCGTATATCCGCTCTTCATGACAGAATACCTTACCATCTCATAAACATCTTTATCGTCCACTACCGGTATATGTATCCTCACGGGCAAAACGGAGTTAAGCTCTCTGTGATCGCGAAGAAGTGACATAACGGCGCTGCGCGAATCCGCCAGAATTATTCCGAGCTTTCGGCCGTATTTTTCGCTGATCCTAAGTATGCTCTCCACCGCATTTGCGTCAAGCGCACCCGCTCCCTCGATCACCAGACATCTTCCGACAAGCTTCGAAACCTTGCTGTCAAGATCCATCTTGTTGATCTTTTCTGCGGGCGCAAGCGCGCAGGAAGCATCGCTTATAAGTCCGCTCTTGCTTTCCGCCTTCGCGATACCCTTGATTATGTTTATCATATCGCCTCTGTCGGCTCCCGTTACGGCGATCCCGGCGTTTATGATCTGGGGATTGAGTATCAGTTCAAGCGCCTTGATGATCTGCACTCTGATGTCGTTGATATATGCCATATATCCGAAAAGATCATCGAGCTTGCAATCATTCTTTTTAAGGAATAAATCGAGGCGGCTCCTTGCGGGGATTTCCGCAAGCCCCTCTTCGGAGAATTCATATGTAAGAGGGCGCTCTTCTGCAGGAATCTCTTCTGTCTGCTCCTCTGCAGCGATATATTCTTCTGCCTCCTCCGCACCCGTAACTTCCGCTACGGGCTCCTCTTCTACGACGGTGCTTTCTTCCGTCTCCTCCGCTGCCGCAGCCTCCGCAACCGCAGCTTCCGCTACGGGCTCCTCTTCTGCGACGGTGCTTTCTTCTGCCGGCTCTTCAACCGCAACTTCCTCCGCTACGGGCTCCTCTGCGGTATATTCTGTCTGCTCTGCCGCAGCGCTCTCCTCTTCGAGCGCAGCTTCCTCCTCTTCAAGGACCATGTCCTCTTCTATGATCGGTTCGGTGGGCTGCTCGATCCCCTCTTCGCGAAGCAATTGCATGAGAAGAAGGTCATCTTTGTCGAGCTTTATTTGTTTCTTTTGCTGCGCGGGTTCCGCTTTCAAAGCCTCTTCCGCCGGTTCTTCGGGCGCATCCGCCTTTAGTTCCATCACTTCGGCTACAGATTCTTCTGCCGTAAACTCCGTCACCTCGGCTCCCGATTCTTCTGCCGTAAACTCCGTCACTTCGGCACTTGCCTCGTCTGCCTCCGGTTCCGGCTCTTTGGTGGCGGGTTCGTCCGCTTTAAGCTCGGTCACATCGGGATCGATCGCATCTGCCTTGGCGAAAGCTTCTTCCACCGCACGCGCATTTTCTTCGGCAAGCTCTTCTTTCTTTGCTTTCTCCTCGGCCTCTTTCTCGGCTTTCTCCCTTTCTCTTGCTTCCCGGCCGCCGTCTTTTTCGTAATAGTCCTTGAGCGCTTTTGCACGCTCAACGTACTCTCCCTCGCCGAAGAAAACGATCAGATCGTCACACTCGGCTATACACTTGTCAACATCCCCCGATTTGTGATAAAGCTTCGCAAGCTCATAAGCCCATGCCTCGATATACTCCTTTTTCTTAAGCTTTTCGAGAGTGGGAATAAGCTCTTTATAAGGTTTTCCTTCAAGTTTATCTATGTTGTACCTGAAAATAAGCGCATAGAAATCATTTTTGTCTATCTTTTGATATTCGCGCAGATATTTCTCCGCCTCGTTGGGACGTTTAAGCCTGAGCGCAAGATTTATAAGCTGCATGACGGTGTTGCGGTTTGCCACCCTGTCATACAGTTCGAGATAGCATTCACGCGCCTTAAGAAGCATCCCGTTCTTCAAAAAAAGAGCTGCGATGCTGCCAAGATCTTCTATGTTCTTCACTTTTTTAAAGTCAACCGTACCGGCAAGTTCAATTGCCTTCTCGTCCTGCCCCTTGGCGATCAGATCCTTTATCTGTCCCAGTTTTACGATAAACTTGTATTTTTCCATAGCGTTTCCCCTTGAGTTGTTTGTTTGATCGTAACCTTTTAAGACCGTCCTCTTCCTTCAGTCCGTCTTTGCGGCCCCCCTCGAACATCTCTTGTAAAGATCCTCGATCGTCTCGTTTGCGAGAAGTTCCTCTTTTTTCCCGAGGGCCGCTATCTTTCCCTCGTTCAAAATGCATATGTGAGTCGCAAGTTCTTTAATCTCCTCGAGGTAATGTCCGATATAGATGATCGCCTTCCCCCGGTCCCTCAATCTTGCGATCGCGTTTTGCACCATTTTTCCGGAATCAATGTCTATGCCGGCCGTCGGCTCATCGAGGAGTATGAGTTCCGGATCATGCAGGAGCGCAACGCCTATGTTAAGCCTCCTTTTCATTCCTCCCGAATAATTGCATACCTTCTTTTTGAGCATGGCTTCATCGAAATTTATGTCTTCGCAAACCTCCCGGATCCTCTCCTTCAACCGGTCTCCCGATACCGAACTCTCTTTTCCCCAGAACTTCATGTTGTCAAGGCCGGAAAGCTTTTCGTATAGGGCTATGTCCTGCGGAACATATCCGAGCTTTGCCCGTATTTGCCCCGGATGATCGACCAGATTGACTCCGTCCCACGTGATGCTTCCCCCGTCGGGTTTTATGAGAGTGGCGATCATGGACATAAGCGTTGATTTTCCCGCTCCGTTTTGTCCTATCACACCGAGGAGCTGACCTCTTTCAACCGTAAGGCTTACCCCGTCAACCGCTGCTTTTCCTTTATAACTCTTTTTCAGATCTTTAATCTCAAGCATCTGCTATCCCCTGTTTTATATTTTTGAAACATTGCCGTTTGCCCGCGGTCCGATATCCCGGCATTTTCCGCGTATATCGGCGATCCGATGTCCCCGCGATCTTGCGCGTATATCGGCGATCCGATGTCCCCGCGATCTTCCGCGTATATCGGCGTTCCGATATCCCGGCATTTTCCATGTATCATTTGTCCCTATAATATTCCATGGTTTCCATAAGCTCCGCGGGAAGCTTTTTACATCTGTTTTCTATCGCTTTGTACCTGAGTTCGAGTTCATGGATCTTCTTGTTTCTTTCCCTCTCAAATCTCGCAAACGCTTCATCGTAAAGCGGCTGCTTCTCCACCTGGGTTCTGATCCCCACGGAGAACGGACAATAAGTTGCAAGTATCTCGCGGGCAACTTTGTTGAGCTTAACCGCACCGGAAGCTTCGGATTTGATCCATATCTCGTAGTCGAGCGTAAAGATCTCGCGAAGGTTGTTGCGCCCGCGCTGGATCTGAAGCTTGACCTTCTCTTTCCTCTCCTCGGAAAGCTCTCTGTTCTTTTTGAAGAACTGAATGTAGTCGGCATACTCCGATGTGAGCGAATGCACCTGGATATTGTTCCACGAAGGTCCCTGAATGGTCTTGCAAAGAGCCCATCTGAACTGTCCGAACGCTTTCACGAGCATGTCTTTAAGCGACGTATATGTGATAGCCGGGATGAAGAACCTTCCCTCGGAATCTCTCTTTCTGCCGGTGATCTCCTGCCACATGATGCAGTTGCGGCCGACGGTCGGGAACAGGATAAATATGGGGAATACCTGTTTCATCCTGTATTCTTTCTCGATCCCGAGCTCCTTATCCACAAAAAGCGCTTCTCTGTGGAAGACGGAGTAATCGATACCGAGAAGTTCCTTTACGGCATCGTTGATCTTATTGGCGCTGCAATATGCCTCCTCGATCGCCGAAAGCATCATTCCCGAATGCAGAACGGGAACGAACGAGGTGAGCGATCCGTTAACAACCCTGACACCGTGGAAGAGGACTTCTCTGATCTCGTAGTGGAGCTTCTTTCCTCCGTCGCTCATCGCGCTCTTGATCTCGGCATCATTCATCTTGCCCTGCTTCTTCTGCTCTCGAAGAACTTCGGCATAATCAAGACCCATATCGTTACGTGAGGGTTCTTCCTTTCCGTCATAAATACGGGACAGCCACTCTCTGATCGTATATACGGCGCAAGGACCCTCGGACTTGACCTTGTTGATCGAAACGAGCGAAGCAAGCTCTTCTTCGGTAAGAAGCTTTTCTTCAAGGAAACCGAACTCAAGAAAAAGATCGACGGAAAGCGGTGTCTTGTCCTTCTTGAACGAAGCAAGCAAAGTCTTTTCGTAGAGAGCATAAACCTTGTCGGCCAGATTTCGACGAAGCTTTCTCATATCGTCGTCCGTACTGTCACGATCTTCGGCGTTGATAAACGTATCAAGCATTTCCCTGAGAGCCGACTTGTCATCGCCGTCATACCCCGCAAACGAAGTAACCGTTTCGAAAGTTCCTTTAAGCTCGGCCACCGCCTTCGCAACATCATGCGACTGCATCTTTACCTCGGAGTCTCCAGACGCCGAGCTCGAGAAATCCTTGCCTGTCTTGTATTCCTGCACAAGTCCCGAAAGACGGCTTCCGTCAAACATGTGCTCCGAAAGGATCTCATCATCGAAAGAACGGGCCGATTCCTCGCATATCGAAGCGAGCGAATCAAGGAGCATAACCGCATCGTCCGCGCTCTTTCCTTTCTTACGGAGGGTCGACGCCGCACCCAAAAGTCCCTGCGCGAGTCCGTTTCCGGCCTCGATACGATCAAGTATCGAGAAACAGTAGTCGGATAACTCCGAAAGCAGATCGCACAAAACAACCTCCGTGCCGATAAGCTCCAAAAGCACCTCAAGAGTCAGCAGATCGCTTCCGCAGAAGAAAGCCTTTATTCCTTCATAAGGGATCTTTGCATATTCAAGGAGAACCTCCATCCTGTTCTCGTAAAGTTCTGCTTCGGGCTCAAATTCCTCGAGTGTCATAAGTCCCGGAACCGCGGCAACTTTCATACCGCCTCCGAGAGACGTGTAACCCGAGTAAGCACGCGAAACCGTATCATGAAGCTTCGAAGCCAGAACGAGGATCTTGTCGTATCTTTTGTATAATTCCAGAATAAACCGGGAATGAGAGAACACGGTAACGCCGCAATAATCCTTGTTTGAGCCGAGGACCGATCGAAGCGCGGACCCGTCCTGCGCGGAGAATGCGTAGGCCGTGACATCCTCAACCGCTTCGCACGAGTACTTGACCGTGTCAGCCGCACCGGGCAGCTCTCCGAGAAGCGCTCCCACTCCGAGTACCAGACTGAAACCGTTGTTGCTGACTCGTACTTTGCCTTTAAGAACTAGACAAAAGATTCCGGCCGGATCTGCTTCATTAAAGAGCACATCTCCCGGCGAAAATTTGTTGGTCTGGTTGAGCTTCATTTTTGTAACCCCTTATGCGCGTTTTCCATGTTGTTGATCATTAAATGTCAGATTTCAGATACAGAGCTTATTATACCTCAAAATGCACAAAAACACAATCGAGCAGGCTGTAGACCTGCCGGGTTGTGTTTTTGGTGGATTTGTATTTTTTTAGGACTTAACACGAGAGCTTATAACAATATAGCATCTGCTCCTCTGTATCATATATAGCTAACAAGTACGTGCTTCGCCCCCTATGGTTTTCCTCTTCTGCAATCTCTCTATACTTTCCTTCCGAAAAGAATTTGCCAAGAAATTGTCTGCTTCGCTTATTAAAGCCGCAACTCGTTGAATTTGAAAGATCAAGTGGCATCTCGTTCCAATCCGAAAAGCTTTCATAAAACAATGTGGAATTCAGTTTTGCTCGATATAAGCAGTCTTTATCGTCCGAATATCGATCATAATAGTCAAATACTTTTTCAAACTGTAGGCATCGGTCAAATCCGAGGTTGTCCGAAAACTCTTTTGAGATTTCTTCTGACAAATCCCGTCCGATCTCATAAGAAGACGGAAACACCTGATTAACTATGAGTGTTAGTCCCATGAGCACTATTATAATCCCTAAAATGATTATTGCTTTTTTCATTTTGTATCTGCTCCTTTATAATCCGACTATCCATTCAAAATGCTTATTTGAGTAGATTTGCTTAATAATGGTTGTCATAGTAATACATTTTTTCATTATCCATGTCATACACCGCAACGTAATTCTTCATGCAGATCAAATGAAGCGGATCTCTGTCAGATTCCTTATAAAACCCTTTTTTTATATTCCCCAGATACTGTTTCGCTTTATTATCCATATGCGGGTAATCCGGTTCCCACGTTTCCCATTCAGCTAACTTGGAAACTATTTTGTCCTTGGGAATATTTGATACGTACAAGATGTATCCGTCCACCCGGAATCCCCCCAGGTTTTCGAACACCACCTTAAACTCCGTATCGCAATCCACTTCAAATACCTCTGCAAATGATTGTTCCGGCGATACGATTACCATTTCATTCCATAGCTGAACCATAAGAAAGAAAAGCATTATACTCTCCGCGACAATACAACAAATGTAGCAAACCTGTTTCCTTTTCATAAAACTCCTTGCGCTTATTTTGTTTTAAAAGCCTTTTTCTGTCCGGTATTATTGTGTTAAAAGCTCCGGTAACGCTAAAAAAATACTACCACAAAATTTGCGTTTTTTTCGCACCTCGTAACAATTGGTATGTAACTCGTAAAAAAATGCATTTTGGAACTATTTTTTGTGAGGAAAAAATAGTTCCAAAAGTTTAAACTGTGCACTTTTTTGCTGATTGTTTTCGAAAAATTGTGAACATTTGGATCATGTCTTGCAGTACATCTCGTCTTGACACCCCCGTGCGCGTAATGTATACTTTCCCTTGTCGCGCAGCCGGGGAGTCAGCGGTGCCCTATACCTGCAATCCGCTATAGCAGGGGTGATGTCCGGCCTCGGGTTGTCTGTTGGCAGGCCGCCCTCCATAAGTGATGTTGACGATTGGGTCTCGCGCAATGAGAGCCTGTGAACCGTGTCAGGGTAGGAATACAGCAGCACTAAACAGTGTCTTTTATGTGCCGCGAGGTTGCCTGATCCGAGTTAACTGTGGGGGTAACGCTGTTTTCAGCTTCACAAAGCAGGACGCGCGATTTTTGTTTTGATCTGTATATTTCAGCTCATATCTGTTACAGCTCACAGTCTCAATTTCGGAACTTCACCGAGCGCTTCCTCTTCCGGGAATTTGTCCGCCATAAAGCGGTCAGAGAACAGGTTCGCTGTATTTGTCTGTTCCGGGAAAGATACCGTAAAGCGGGTTCCGAGTTCGGTTCTTGACACAACGTCCACACGCCCGTCATGCGCGTCCACGATCCATTTTGCTATCGAGAGACCGAGTCCCGAACCGCCCGTTTTTCCGTTACGGGCCTTGTCCGAACGATAAAAACGTTCAAATATATGTCTTATGTCTTCGGCTTCGATACCGCTTCCCTCATCCTGGACCATATATGAAACCATGCCGTTTCCGCTGTTCACGCCGAGAGTGATCGCGTTTCCTTTGGCTGTGTACTTTGACGCGTTCTGAACAAAGATCCGGAGTGACTGCTTGATCATGGAAACATCTCCCCTGATCATCATGCGCGGTGCTGCCGAAAGAATAAGCTCGGATCCTTCTTCATCCTCACCGCCGCAATCAACACCCTGAACAAAGAACCTATATTCATGGTCAGTATCGATCATCATCGATTCTTCAAATACCTCGCGCACAACATCCTTGAGATCGAAATCAACAAGCTTTAAATTGTTTCTTCCGCTGTCGCCTCTTGCAAGGAACAAAAGCTGTTCGACAAGATCCTTCATGTACTGGGATTCGTGCTTGAGCGCCTCTATCGATTCGTTAAGGACCGCCGGGTCCTCTTTGCCCCATCTGTCGAGCATATTTACATAGCCCTGAACCACCGCGATGGGCGTGCGAAGCTCATGTGACGCATCCGAAACAAACCGTGTCTGCTGGATCTGTGCTTCCTTCATTCGGGAAAGGAGCGCATTGAGAGCGGCTTCGATACCCTGAAGGTCTTTATCCTGCGTTTCGATCTTTATGTTTTCCTCGGTTCCGGAAACGCCCCTGATCGCTCTTTCCAGGTTCTCAAGGTGAGTCGCGTCAAGGGGAATGTTACTTATAACTTCCGCACGCGACGCAAGATCGTTTAGGGGCTGCAACTTTCTTCTGATCCTTCCGGTCCTGAACATCGAAAAGAACAGCGAGATGCATTGATAAATACCGAGTATGATCGAATACGGCACTATCTTGTTCATCATCGGTCTGAGCGCCTTATACATATATGTTCCGTCGGAGAGCATAAGTCTGATCGACATGTCATTCGACGGATCGCGGGCAAACGCGAAATTTGTTATCTCTCTGATCCCGCCTTCGATCTGTCCGAGAAAGTTATATCCCTCGATCGTCAGGAAAACCAAAAGGAAAAACATATCAAATAAAACAAATGATACCAGCTTGCTTTGCCAAAAGCTCCAATTGATCTTTCTGGCAATAGAGGTCATTTTTTCTTTGCGCTCTCGTTTTTCACGTTTTACCCGGTCGTTATTGTCTGTCATATCCTGCTTCCTTTCACGACTCTCTGTCATCCTCCCGGATCACATATCCGACACCGCGGACTGTCCTGATGAGCTTGATCCCGAATCTGTCATCGATCTTTGTCCTGATGTATCTGACATAAACGTCGATGATGTTCGTTTCGCCCACATAATCGTAACCGCAAACCTCGCTGATAAGCTTATCCCTGTTAAGCACAATGTTTTTGTTCTTCATAAGAAGACGGAGCAGTTCAAATTCTCTGTTTGTGAGCTCTATGTCCTCGCCGTCGACCGTAACTTCGTGTCTGTCCGCATCAAGGGTGACACCGCGTATGGTCATCTTTTCGCCGGATTCCTGCGTTCCTGCGCCGGCCTTCTTCTTGAGCGCAACGCGGATCCTGGCAAGAAGCTCTTCTATAGCAAAAGGTTTGGTAAGATAGTCATCGGCACCGGCGTCAAGGCCCGACACCTTATCCATGACCGCATCACGCGCCGTCAGCATGATAACGGGCGTATCTTTTACGGCACGCAGGCGTCTTAAAACCTCCATGCCGTTGAGCATGGGGAGCATGATGTCGAGAATGATCAGATCGACGTCAGAGGAGAGGGCCTTTTCAAGACCCTCTCTCCCGTCAAAAGCTTTATCCGTATCATATCCCTCGTGTTTTAGTTCGAGCTCGACAAATCTTGCGATGCTCTCCTCGTCTTCGATGATAAGAATCTTTGCCATTCGGTTCTCCTCTTTAGATGCGGTTTTAACCGCATCCGATTCCTCGCCATATACTTCAACGAAGTACCGGGTTTCTCTTTTTTGTTTCACTTGTTGTCGTTCCTGCTGTTTCGGAAATCGTTTCTGATATCGTTTGCGGCATTCTTTGCCTTGTCGCAGAACTCGTTGAGATCGACCTCGATCTTGCTGCCGCCCTTAAAGCTGTACCTGAAGTCAAAGAAGAGTCCGATGATCAAAAGCGGGATAACTGCCCAGAAGAATCCGCATGCAAGGATTATGAGCACGAGTACGGGCATCTGTCCAACTTCTCTGCCGTTTTTCTCGATGACGAATTTGTTCTCCCATGCCTTTTTGATAAGGTTTCCGACCCAGGCGAAGAATGCGCCCACGCTGTCGGAAGCGTCATTTTTTCTTTCCCTCGATCTCGGGTTCTCCGTAACAAGGAGATTTGTGTGTCCGTCCCAGCCGGTTGAATAATTTGCACTTGATGAAGCTGTCTTTCCCTGCTTTTCAAGATATATCACCGCATCAAGCAGATCGTAGTTGTTTGCCTCAAGCGCCGCCTTGGCTTCCTCGTAAGAAACGCCCGTCTTCTCTCTGATCTTTTCAACTTTTTCGAAATTATCCATTTTTATTTCCTCTCTTTTATCGTGATGATTTTTCTGTGGGATCCGTCCGAAGCGCTTTGCTTCTCTCTGCCGGATGCGTCCGTTCCCTTAACACGATCCCATCATACAACACGAAAATTAAAGAAAAATGTATCGCAGATTAATATCAGATTAATTTATCTTTCCGCCAGATATCTCTTGAGTCCGTCTCTCCAATCCGGAAGAATTCCGAATCCGTGCGCTTTGAGCTTCGATGAATCAAGGCGGGAATTAAGAGGTCTCCTCGCGGGACTTTTAAAATCCGACGTTTTTACGGGCTCGATCTTAACGTTTATGCCCACCGCCTTAAATATCTCGGCCGCAAATTCGGCTCTCGAAACATATCCGCCCGAAGAAGTGAGATTATAAGTTCCGTATTCCTCGGACCCGGAGATGTCAACTATCCCCTTTGCCGCATCCACCGTATATGTGGGCGTTCCGAACTGGTCATCAACGACCTTAACAACCTCTTTGCCTTCTGCCGCTCTGATCATCTTCTCAACGAAATTGTTGCCGTATCTTCCGAACGTCCAGGACACTCTCACCACAAAATGTTTCTCAAGCGTTTCCCTGACAACCTTTTCGCCTTCGAGCTTCGTTGCCCCGTATACATTAAGAGGATCAAAATCCGTCGAGTCGGCTTCGTAGGGAGCGGTTCCTTCCCCGTTAAACACATAGTCCGTACTTACATATAGAAGCTTTGCCGAAGTTTTCGCGCAAAGCTTTGCGAGGACCCCGGTGCTTTCGACATTCACTTTCCGGACCGTCTCGCGGTTTTCTTCCTTTTCGGCATCATCGACCGCCGTCCACGACGCGCAATGAATGACCGCTTCCGGCGAGGCTTTTTCAAATGCCGCACGAAGCGCATCCGTATCCGCCAGATCAAATGCCGTATATGAAAAGCCGTTCTTTCCGTATAATAATGCCGGCGGCTCTTCCTTTCTTCCAGTCCCGAAAACCTCATGCCCTCTCGAAAGAAGCTCTTGTGCCACTTCCGAACCGAGCTGTCCGGTGACGCCTGTTACAAGATATCTCATGCTCTTTTTACTCCCCGGTGATACTACCGACAGTCTTTCCTGTCTTTTTTTGTTTGTTGCGGACAAATTCGCTTGCCGCCCTCAGGGACTCGATCGTTCCTGCGTCTATCCATTTATAGCCGCGCCCGAGCCGTTCAACCCTGAGGTTTCCTTCCTTAAGATAGGTATTTGTCAGATCCGTGATCTCGATCTCGCCGCGTTTTGAAGGGCGGAGCTTTTCGGCCCTCTTTGAAACCCCCGCGGGGTAGAAATAAAGACCTGTGACTGCATAACTGCTCTTCGGCTTCAACGGCTTTTCTTCTATCGATACGGGTCTTCCTTTTTCGTCAAATCCCACGACGCCGAACCTTCCGGGGTCCGCCACCTTATATGCGAACACGGTGGCGAGGCCGTTTTCCGCTTCCGACACGGCCTTTTTAAGTTTTGACGCAAGCCCGCTGCCGTAAAAGATATTGTCGCCAAGGATCATCGCACATGTATCGTCCCCGATGAATTCTTTGCCGAGCGTAAATGCTTCCGCAAGTCCGCGGGGGCTTGGCTGCACTTTGTACGACAGCTGTAGTCCGTATTCGTTTCCTTTCCCGAGAAGAGCCTCAAACCTCGGCGTGTCCATCGGCGTAGAGATGATAAGAATTTCCCCGATGCCGGCATCCTTAAGGATACTTAAGGGGTAAAAGATCATGGGCTTATCATAAACAGGAAGGAGTTGTTTTGAAGTTACAAGAGTCAGGGGATGAAGGCGTGAGCCCGTTCCTCCCGCGAGTATGATTCCTTTCATATCGATCTCCTTTCCTGCCGACGATTTTAAGTTTATTGTCAGGCCGATTATCATATTGTGTTTTTTTAGTTATGTCTCTTGATTAGAATTCTACTTCATGTATAATATTAATCCGTCGGACTGAATAGATGAATATATTATGCGTAGTCCCTATGTAACAGAAAGGACCTCTTACATAAAATGAGCGACGAATTTGATAAAAACGAACAAGACTATGACCTCATGCCTGACGAAGGGCACCCGTTTGCTTCGCAGGAGAAGCAAAACAAAATGGGCATCATGCCCATAAACAGACTTCTCATCACCATGTCTCTTCCCATGATGTTATCCATGCTCGTTCAGGCACTTTATAATATAGTGGACAGCGTCTTCGTGTCAATGATCGATGAAGATGCGTTTTCTGCCGTTTCCATGGCATTTCCCGTCCAGCTGCTGATCGTTGCTTTGGGCGGCGGTATAGGCATCGGTGTGAACGCTATCCTTTCAAAAGCCCTCGGAAGCGGCGACCGGACAAGAGCAAATCTTGCGGCCCGCAACGGAATCTTCCTTTCCGGTGTCTGCTTCGGCCTTTTCCTGCTTCTCGGTATTACCAGCATCAAACCGTTTTATTCTTCTATCACCGACATAGAAACGATCATAGACTACGGTTATACATATCTCACGATCTGTGCCACATGCTCTTTCGGTGTTTTTGCTCAGTTCATGTTTGAGAGACTGCTCATCTCAACGGGCAGAACCGTGCTTTCCATGATAACACAGGGTACCGGCGCGATCGTAAACATCATACTCGATCCGATCCTGATGTTCGGCTGTTTTGGTCTTCCCGAAATGGGTGTTGCGGGAGCGGCGGTCGCCACCGTTATCGGTCAATGTGTTGCCGCTTTGCTTGCTATTTATTTTAATCGTCACTATAACCCCGATATCGATATCTCCATGTCCGGGTTTTCTCCTTCTCCGAGCATAATAGTTGATATCCTCCGGATCGGTATTCCTTCGATCATCATGCAGGCAATCGGCTCAGTAATGAATTATATCATGAACCTTGTATTGATATCGTTTTCTTCGACTGCTGTCGCGGTATTCGGAGCATATTTCAAAATGCAGAGCTTTGTCTTCATGCCGATATTCGGTCTTAACGGCGGTATTATCCCGATCATAGCCTATAATTTCGGAGCCAAGCGTCGTGACAGGATGATGAAGACATGGAAGCTCGCCTGGTTATATGCTTCCATTATAATGGGCCTCGGAACATTCGTTTTCCTTGTGTGCCCGGATATCATGCTTTCCTTCTTTTCTCCTTCGGAAAATATGATGAGCATCGGCGTCACCGCCTTCAGGATCATAAGCACGTCTTTCCCGATCGCGGCCTATTGTATCGTTACGGGAACCTTGTTCCAGGCCCTCGGTAAGAGCATTTACAGTATGGTCGTTTCGATCATGCGACAATTGGTCGCTCTTATTCCCGCCGCCCTGATCCTGGCGCAATTTAACAATGTTGATCTCGTCTGGTGGGCATTCCCGATCGCCGAGATCATGTCTGCCACAACAACGACGATCTATTTTATTAGGATTCGCGATCGCATAATCAGTAAAGTCTGACCACACGTTTATTTTACTATCACGCGCTCGTTATGTCCATGAATTTCCCAATCACTTTACCACGGAAGCCACTGTTTTAGCGGCTTCCGTTATTTGTTAACAATTTGTTAACAAATAACGGAACCGACCTTCGATCCTCTCCGTCTAATGTTCATCAAGCAACAAAAAAGAGAGCCTACTACGCTAGTGGCGTGTATGGCAAGGAAACGCAATCGGTTAGAAACCGATTGCAAAGAGAGGAGAAAAATTATGAAAAATGCATCTAAGCTTTTATCAACAGTTCTTTCATTTACACTTGCAATCACACTTATATTGACGGGCTGCTCATCAAGCGAGTCGAATGACAAGACTACCACTTGCACCGAGTCTGTGAACAATTCCGGTTATTCCTACCCGGCAACCGAATCGACCGTGGATTATTCGGACGATGCTCCGTCGATCTATTTCGACAATTATGAAAATAGAGAGTCGCAGCTGTCAGAATCGGTTACTCCCGGGAAATTCAAAACCGAGGAATACAACGATATCAAAGAGTCCGGTTTTAGGAAAGTCCTTCTTTCCCCGCTTTCAACATTTGCAGCGGACGTGGACACGGGTTCTCTCACAAACCTCAGAAGGATGTTAAATCAGTCCGCAAGTTTTTCCGATATCCCTTCCGGCGCGATCAGGACAGAAGAGCTCATCAATTATTTCGATTACACCGCCGGTCAGAAAAAGGACGACGAAAAGTTCTCTCTCCGCACGGAACTTCATCCCTGCCCCTGGAATGAGGATAACGGACTTCTCATGATGACGGTAACGGCGAACGAAGAAGACATGGACTACGTCGGAAGTAACTTTGTTTTCCTTGTCGATACATCGGGATCGATGTACGGCCGGGACAGACTTACTCTTGCAGTCAAAGGTTTTAAATTACTCACCGACAGCATGACGGCTAAAGACAGAGTTTCAATCGTAACCTATTCGGGTTCATCGGAAGTAATCCTATCGGGAGCAAGCGGAGACAATCACGATCTTATCAAAAGCCACCTCGATATGCTTGAAGCAAGCGGCGGCACATGGGGAAGCGGCGGCATAAACGCAGCTTACAACTGCGCAGTCGAAAACTTCATTCCCGGCGGCAACAACCGCGTGATCATCGCTTCGGACGGCGACATGAATCTCGGCATCACGGACCAATCCGGCCTTACGGATCTGATCCGCGAGAAGAAAGAATCCGGCGTTTTCCTTACAGTCCTCGGTTTCGGTTTTGGTAATTACTCGGATGCAAACATGGAATTCATCGCCGATGCGGGTAACGGAAATTATTACTACATCGACTGCATCGAAGAAGCGAAACGCGTCCTTGTTGATAAACTCAAGAGCACGACCGTAACGGTTGCGAAAGACGTTAAATTCCAGGTTGAATTCAATCCCGCGGTAGTCAGCGAATATCGCCAGATCGGTTACGAAAACAGACAGATGGCAGCGGAAGATTTCAACAATGACAAGAAGGACGGCGGAGAGGTCGGTGCCGGCACACAGGTTACCGTTTTATACGAGATCTCTTTCGCAGGCGAAAACACTTCCGAAGACAGTGGACTTAAATATCAGAAGAACAAGCTCTTAAGCGATATTCCCGCAAATGAAATGCTCACTCTTTCGGTTCGCTACAAGGAGCCCGCTGCAGACACTTCGGTCCTTGAAAAGCATATCGTCCTCTCCGATATGGACGATGCCGTAACATCGGATTTTGCATGGGTATCGGGTATCACAGAGCTCTCCATGAACATTCGCGGAAGCGAATATATCGGCACCTCAACTTACATTACGGCGCTCGACCTCCTTACCGTAGGTACCGGAGAAAAGGATTTCATCGCCAAGCGTAATTTCCGCGATCTTATCTGTGAAGCCGTTTACGATACGGAATACTCCTTACGCGGTCAGATCTGATCCGTCGGAACACGCGCGGGTAAAACATGCGGACACGACCGTATCCGATCTGTCGGAACACGCGCGGGTATTTACTCCTACAGGCTTTACGAATCATTAATTCAAAGGTATAATAAAGGACACGGGATGTTTCCCGTGTCCTGATCTTTTTGTGCGATAAACGAATGCCATCTGTTGCAAGCTTGTTTGCGAACAGATGGCTGAGTGAACGGTCATCGAGCGGACTAGTACGCGAGATGTCCGTCGCATCGAGTAGGAGTCAGCCTACTCGATTGATAATAATGTTGCCGGAGGACCTTTATGTCAGATAATCCCAACAATTCTGAAAATTCATTCCGTCTGGTTCTAGCAAAAGACGGTAAACTCAAGTCTTTTGATCCCGGTATGTCGATCTGCGCAAGTCTCGGATATAACGTCCCGGGCCAAAAAAGCGATGATCCTTCCATAGCCGGACCGCTGCCCGATTCTCTCGAGACCCTTATCTGTACGGAAGATATTCCCGAAGTCAAGACCATAGCTTCCCGAAGAGACACCGCCGTTATCCGTATGAGACTTCGTACTTCGGTAGGTTCTTATCGCTGGTTTGAAGTATTTTTGAACATTACCCGTGACAACCTGGCCGGACTCGTTTACGCATCCGGCACGGCACAGGATATACAGGACGAAATAGAAAGAGAAAAACTCCTTCGCGAGAAACTCGCCGTTCTCTCAAAGCTTGAGGAAAGCGAGGCTGCCCTTCGCGAAGAGAAAGAAAAAACAAAAAACGACGCCATCCGCTGGAACAGGCTCGTTTCTAGAATATCGCATGACCTGCGCACATCCATGAACTCTATCCTCGGTTTCACGGAACTGGCTCTCGATTCCAAAGGCGATGCCGAAGCGATCGAAACGAGCCTGCTTGAAATTCGAAACGCAAGTCAGTCTCTCATGCACCTTCTCGACGATATCCTCGAACTCGGAAGGATCCGTTCCGGTGATATTCACATAAGCAAAGACAGATTTGTCCTTCCCGACGCTATCGACAGTGTTTGTGATGTTCTTTACGAGGAATTTACATCCAAAGACCTTTCTCTGGAACATGACGAGTCGGAAGTCATACATAACGAAGTTGTGGGCGACGCTCTGTGTCTTAAACAGATACTTTCGGGTCTCCTTCTTTCCGCGGTCGAAGCTTCGGCTCCCTCCGGCAGGATAACGCTTAAAACCACCGAGGAACAGGTGCCTACCGACCTCATCAATCTCGACGAGATCCTTGAAGGAGGCGCCACCTCACGTAACGACGTTAACGATGCAAGAAACGCACGTCGTTTCATCTTTGAGGTGACCTGTCAAACCGCCGCTCCTTCGACACCCTCTCTGCCCGATTTTGAAGAGATCGTCGAAGTTGCCGACGAAACGACTCTTGCCGCTCAAAGCCTGATCACGGCCAAGAAGTTCCTGACCCTCCTCGGCGGAGATTTCTCGGTAACCAGAAAGGACAACTCGTCTACCTGGATCGCCGCGATCCCTTTGAAGACAGAAGAGCTTGATTCCTCTGTTATCAATGCGGATATCATCGAGGAAACAGCCCGCACGATCAGCGGCATGCATGTACTCCTTGTAGAAGACAACGTAGTAAACCTTACTCTCGAAAAGAATGTTCTTCGAAAGAGAAATATCACCTTCGACGAAGCTCACAACGGTCTCGAGGCCGTACGTGCCGTTTCCGAATCGACGCCCGGCCGCTACGACCTTATCCTCATGGACATCAGGATGCCCATCATGGACGGTTGCGAGGCTGCCGACAGGATCAGAATGCTGGACGATCCGAGACTTTCGTCCGTTCCCATCCTTGCGATGACGGCAGACGCGTTCGAAGAAGATCGCCAGCGCTGTTTCGACCACGGTATGGACGGCTACATTTCGAAGCCCTTTAAACCCGATCAACTTGCCGCAGCCATTGAAAAGGCAACAAGAGGAAGTTACAAAGAAAAATTATAAGAGTGAAAAAGTCCCTCCCGTTTTTGGGAGGGACTTTTTGCGCTTCGTTTCCGCAGGGATCATTTCTTTCCGAATCCGGCATTTACCCTTGCATAATTATATCCTTTGTCGGGAGTAAAAGTTCTCGGCCTGAGCGAGAAATATTCAACACCGTATCCTATCACGGTTGAGGATACGGTTACTTCCGATTCCTTAACCTTTAATATCTCAGTTCTGACAAGCGGTTTGTCGGCTGCCCGCAGGATCTCAAGCTGTTCCTGCGAAGGAGATGCCGGCTCTCCGAGATCATGCCAGACCTTTAACGGATTTGTTGTTTTGGGGTCAACGGTCTGCCTTACCAGCATAAATTCTTTTTCGCCTTTGACCGGGATCTCAAAGCTCTTTTTGATCGCGGTTTTTCCGCGGTTCCATACAACGCCGCGGATCTCTTTTGTTTCGGGGTTTTCCACGATCACGCTCTCTTCGTCTTTATATATGCACTTGTCGCCAAGCTCTTCAAGACGTTTAAAGAATGCAAACGTCCAGAACGTGGGCTTTCTGACGCATCCCGCAGCAACAAGCCCGAATCCTCCGTAAAACTCCGTGTGAGGGATCCCCTGTTCTTCAAAAACATCGCCGAACGTCCAGTACGAATAAGACTCGTTCATGTCACCGAGATGCGAAAGCTGGTGCGCGAGATACGCTGCGTTCTCGTTCGTGTCATGTACGGGATTGGTGGGCGTGTATGAAGTATTGAATTCCGTGATATGGATCGGCAATCCCTTAAATTCCTTATAGCTGTCGATCGCATCACGCGATGTCTGCAGATTTGCGAATCCCATAAAAGGATCGGAAAGCTGCTGATATGTATAATGACCTTTGAAATCGGGCTCTTCCGTAGTGTAATGATGACGTGTCACAAAATCGGGTTTCAGTTTTTCTTTCTTACAGAAATCAAGAAAACTCCTGATCCAGAATTCGTCCTTTATGCCGCACACGGCGGGTCCGCCGACCTTAAACCGCTTATCGACACGCTTGACAACCTCATGCGAAACCTTGTAAAGCTTAAAATATTCTTCCATGTCCGCGCCTTTCCAGAATCCGGGAAGGTTCGGCTCGTTCCATACTTCGATGGGCCACTCAACTACCCTGTCACGGCCGTAACGTTCGCAAAGATGCGTGAGCGTGACTTCGATAAGCTCCGCCCAGCGGTCATAGCTCTTCGGAGGCGTTGTGTTTCCCTTCCAGTAGAATATCGTCTGTTCTCCGCTCGCGAGCGCGCCCGGCATAAATCCGAGCTCGATAAAAGGCTCGATGTTAAGCTCAAGATAGCTGTCAAAAACCCGGTCAAGATATGTGAAATTGTAACAGAAGGATTTCTTACCCTTCCAATTACGCTCCTCATATATCCCCATATCCTCACAAAAAAGTCCGTGACCGCGAATATGCTTAAACCCGATCTCGGCCTGGACGAGCTTGAGCTGCTCAAAGTATTCGTGCGTGAGCGCGAGTCCCATTCGTCCCGTACCTACGCAATAATCCACATTGTTGTTAAAGCTGTATGTCTTTTTTCTGTCTATATGCATACCTGTCTCCTTTGTAAACGGCATCTTGAAATCCTTTAGATTTCTGTGTCTATTTGATTATAGCATAGAGACGAGCACCAACCAATATTTTCCGGTGACGAGATGTTAGCACGTGATGTTAGACATTAATAATCAAGTACAGAATTAGTAACGAAGAACTCCCGGATCGGGGGTTCTTCACATTTAGGAAGGAATTTAGCAATTTGTGATTGTTGACACGTCTTGTGTATGTTGTAAAATAGGCATGACCGAGCGCTTGTACCAAAGGCGCTTCTCAGATGACCGAGGATTCATGTTACTGAAATTAATGAAGAAACAAAATTGAAAATCTTCCAAGGAGATAATACAAAGAAATGAATGAAGTACTTACAAAAATCGGAAAGATCGGAATAGTCCCCGTTGTTGCACTTGACAGGGCGGAGGATGCGCTTCCGCTCGGAAAAGCATTGATGATCGGCGGGATACCGTGTGCAGAGGTAACATTCAGGACGGCTGCCGCAAAAGAGGCCATAAGCATCATGACATCGAACTTCCCGGACATGCTTGTCGGTGCGGGAACGGTGCTTACCTGTAAGCAGGTGGACGAGGCAGTTGAAGCCGGTGCGAAATTTATCGTCAGCCCCGGACTTAATCCCGAGGTTGTAAAGTACTGTGTTGATAAAGGTATACCGGTTACACCGGGCGTGGCAACACCGAGTGAGGTCGAGCAAGCGATCGGACTTGGGCTCGACGTGGTCAAGTTCTTTCCGGCCGAAGCAGCCGGCGGACTCCCCATGATCAAGGCCATGTCGGCGCCTTACACTTCGATGAAGTTTATGCCCACAGGCGGTATAAACAAGGATAACATCGCAACATATCTTGCATTTAACAAGGTCCTTGCGTGCGGTGGAAGTTTTATGGTTGACAAGAAGCTTATCGCAGCGGGACGTTTTGACGAAGTGACAAGACTTTCTAGAGAAGCAGTTGACGCTGTGCTCGGATTCTCGCTTGCACATATCGGTGTAAATTGCGAGACCGAATCGGATGCGCTTGAAGATGCAGACCGCTTTGATCTCCTGTTTGGATTTACAAAGAAGGATGGCAATTCATCCGTATTCGCAGGAACTGTCGCAGAGTTTATGAAGACTCCTTACCTCGGAGCAAAGGGACACATTGCGATCGGGACTACAAACGTAGAAAGAGCGGTGTTCCACTTAAAGCTCCGCGGGGCGAAGTTCGATGAGGACACTGCAAAGTACGATCCGACCGGAAAGCTCAAGGCCATTTATATGACCGATGAGATCTCGGGATTCGCGGTACATCTTGTGCAGAAGTAATTAAGGTGAAAACATATAAATCGTAAGAAAAAATAAAACGAATACGTTGTAAAAATATTAGTTCAAGGAAAGAAACATAGGAATAGATACAAAAACAACAGGGATAAAAATAGCAGACACAGGATAATTAAAAACAGATAATCTGACAAAAAGAAGGGACACGACATGAAAAGAATAGTTACATTCGGTGAGATAATGCTCCGACTTGCACCCGAAGGGTATTACAGATTTATTCAGGCAGAGAAATACGGTGCCACATTCGGTGGCGGTGAGGCGAACGTTGCGGTTTCGCTTGCGAATTTCGGAATGGACGCAGCGTTTGTTTCGAAGCTCCCCACACATGAGATCGGTCAGGCAGCGGTCAATTCGCTTCGCAGATTCGGTGTTGATACGGATGACATCGTTCGCGGCGGAAACAGAGTGGGAATCTACTACCTTGAAAAGGGAGCAAGTCAGCGTCCTTCCAAGGTTATCTACGACAGAGCAGGCTCATCGATCGCAGAAGCTTCGGCTTCCGACTTCGACTGGGACGATATTTTTGAAGGAACCGACTGGTTCCACTTCACCGGGATCACACCCGCGCTCGGCGACAATGTTGCGGACATCTGCCTCGAGGCATGTAAGGCGGCTAAGAAGCATGGCGTTACGATAAGCTGTGATCTCAATTACAGAGGAAAACTCTGGAGCAAGGAGAAGGCCGGCAAGGTAATGGCAGGCCTTATGGAATACGTTGATGTCTGCATCGCAAACGAGCAGGATGCGGACGATGTATTCGGGATCCGCGCCGACAACACGGACGTTACATCAGGAAAGATCGATGACGCCGGATATGTTGAGGTTGCAAAGAAGCTTGCCGACCGATTCGGATTCAAGAAGGTTGCGATCACGCTCAGAAGCTCGATCTCCGCAAATGACAACAACTGGGGCGCACTGCTTTATGAGGGCGGCAAGAGCTACCGAAGCAAGAATTATGCGATCCACATTGTTGACAGAGTCGGCGGCGGAGATTCGTTCGGCGCAGGACTTATTTATGCAAGTCTTTCAGACTACAATCCTCAGGCAACCATCGAGTTCGCAGTTGCAGCAAGTTGCTTGAAGCACAGCATTGAGGGCGATTTCAATATGGTTACCGTTGATGAAGTAAAGAAGCTCGCCGGCGGAGACGGATCCGGCAGAGTTCAAAGATAAAGCATAAGCGTAAAAGATTACCCCGAGGCGCGGGAAGCGTTTCGGGGTAACATTAAAAGAACAGTTTAAATCGACCCAGAAAAAGGGGCGCTATAGGGAGGCAGAAAATGAAGTTTTTAAACGAGGAATATCTCCTTTCGTTGGATCTGGCGAAGAGGCTCTACCACGGGTACGCGCAGAAGCAGCCGATAATCGACTACCACTGCCATATCGTACCGGGCGAGATCAGGGAAGATGTGAGATTTGAGAATATCACGAAGCTCTGGCTCGGAGCCGATCACTACAAGTGGCGCCTCATGCGTGCGAACGGTGTGAGCGAGGACCTGATCACGGGCGATGCGAGCGATCACGACAAGTTCGTGGCCTTCGCGAAGACGCTCGAAAGGGCGGTCGGCAACCCCGTGTTCATCTGGAGCCACCTCGAGCTTTACCGCTATTTCGGCTATGACGGAGTACTCTGCGGCGACACCGCCGAGGAGGTCTGGAACCTCTGCAACGAAAAGCTTAAGAGCCCCGAATACAGTGCACGCGGCATCATGAAGATGTCGGGCGTTGAGCTTATCTGCACTACGGACGATCCCGTAGACTCGCTTGAGCACCACGAAGCGATCGCAGCGGACAAGACCTTTGATATAGAGGTTCTTCCGGCATTCAGACCGGACCGCGCCGTCGATATTGAAAAAGAGGATTTTAACGCCTATGTGAAAAAGGTCGGTGAAGCTGCCGGCCGCGAGATCAAATGTATCAACTGCTTAAAGAATGCCCTCCGGGCAAGGATGGATTTCTTCGCGGAGCACGGCTGTAGGGTTGCCGATCACGGTATGGGACTATTTGTTTATGAGCCCGCTTCAAACGAAGCGGTAGCCGATATCTTTGCCCGTGCATACAGGGGAGATAAAGTCAGTGACCTTGAGGTAAAGCAGTACAAAACGGCAATGCTTAAGTTTTTTGCAGCCGAATATGCTAAGCGCGGTTGGATGATGCAGCTTCATTACGGCGTAAAGCGCGAGAACAACGTGGAGGCCTTTAAGAAGCTCGGAGCAAATGCGGGTCTTGACTGCATCGCGAACGGAACGGCGAGTGCGGATCTCGCGAATTTCCTGAATGACTGTACGGCAGACGGAGCGCTTCCGAAGACCGTTGTTTACAGCCTCGACCCGAACGAAGATGCGATCATAGACACAGTGATCGCCTGCTTCCAGGAAAGCCCTGTGCCCGGAAAGCTTCAGCACGGTGCGGCATGGTGGTTCAATGATCACCGACTCGGGATCGAAGCGCACATGAAGCGCCTTGCGGCAGACGGACTGCTCGGCAACTTCATCGGGATGCTCACCGATTCGAGAAGCTTTGTTTCGTACACGAGACACGAGTATTTCAGAAGGATCCTCTGCAACGTCCTTGCGGATTTTGCTCTCGGCGGAGATTTCCCCGAGGATGAGAAGCTTCTCGGAAAGCTCGCGGCTGATATTTCGTATAACAACATAAAGGAATACTTAAAAAAGTAAGCATAAGCGTAAGAAAACGACTGACCCCGGTCCTAAGCGGATACCTCGGGTTAATCGGAACGCATTTGGTTCGGATCACATGAAAAACGGGCACTTTTCGTGATAAGTACAGGAAGTGCCCGTTTTCTTGGATTGCACTATCCGTGATTTTGTGTATAATGTGTGTGAGTCCGTTACGATTCTGAAATGTAAAGGATTTACCCCAATCCGACAGCCGGAAGATCATTCAATAAAAGAGAGATTACATCAGAAGGAGAAACCACATATGGAAAACTGTATTTTCTGCAAGATAGTAGCGGGACAGATCCCGAGTGCCACTGTTTACGAAGACGATGATTTCAAGGCGATCATGGACATCGCTCCCGCAGCAAAGGGACATATCATCATCCTTGCCAAGAGACATATGCCTAACCTTCTCGAGATCGAGGAGAAGACCGCATCCCGTGCTCTTCTTGTCGCATCTAAGATCGCGAACGCGCAGAAAAAGGCTCTCGGTTGCGACGGCATAAACATGCTTCAGAACAACGGAAGCGCTGCATGGCAGTCGGTGTTCCATCTTCATATCCATTTGATCCCCCGTTATGAGAACGATGGCGTGACAATGCCCTGGAAAGAGCTTTCGTACGCTGACGGTGAGGCAGCGGAATATGCAAAGAAGATCGCTGCGGAGCTTTGATCGATCAAGCTCCATGTAAGCAGGAAGTCTGCCGTACCGCCCGGGAGATTCCGGACGACAGGTTGATAAATGTGAGAAAAGGCCGGATCTATGAAGACCGGCATGAAATAAGAAAGAGGTAACAAAAATGGATTATTCAGCAATGAGCCTTAAGCTTTGCGAGGAGAATCACGGCAAGCTTTCGGTAGTATCAAAGGTTCCCGTAACAACCAGAGAGGAGCTCTCGACCGCCTATACACCCGGCGTCGGACAGCCCTGCCTTGAGATCAACGGGGATAAACATAATGCATATAAATACACCATTAAGAGTCATACCGTAGCGGTCGTATCGGACGGAACGGCAGTTCTGGGACTCGGTGATATCGGACCCGAGGCAGCTATGCCCGTTATGGAGGGTAAGGCAGTCCTTTTCAAGGAATTCGGCGGAGTTGACGCTTTCCCGATCTGCCTTGATACAAAGGATACGGAAGAGATCATCAAAACCGTAAAGCATCTTGCGCCCACATTCGGCGGTATCAACCTTGAGGATATCTCGGCACCCCGTTGTTTCGAGATCGAGACACGTCTCAAGGAGGAACTTGATATTCCCGTATTCCACGACGACCAGCACGGAACGGCGATCGTTGTTTGTGCGGGACTTATAAACGCGGTCAAGATCGTAAACAAGAAGATTGAAGATCTCAAGGTTGTGATCAGCGGTGCGGGTGCTGCGGGAATCGCCATCTGCAAGCTTATCATGTCACTCGGAGTCAGGGATGTTGTTCTCATGAACAGCAAGGGAGCCGTTTGTGAGGGAGATGAAAGACTTAATCCCGCGCAGGCAGCGATCTCGCTTGTCACTAACCGCAATCACGAAAAAGGCGCGCTCGAAGAAGTTATAAAGGGTAAGGACGTATTTATCGGTGTTTCGGCACCCGGAATCGTGACGAAGGAAATGGTTGCTTCCATGGCTAAGGATCCTATCGTGTTCGCTATGGCAAATCCTATTCCCGAGATCATGCCCGATGAGGCTAAAGCCGGCGGAGCAGCGGTTGTTGCAACAGGCAGAAGCGATTTCCCAAATCAGATCAACAATGTGCTCGTATTCCCGGGTATTTTCCGCGGAGCGCTTATGGTTGAGGCGACACAGATCGTCGAAGAGATGAAGCTTGCAGCGGCAAGAACGGTTGCTTCTCTTGTTTCGGATGAAGAGCTTTCGGCTGATTTCATTATCCCGGGAGTCTTTGATGAGAGAGTTGCGGACATGGTTTCTCTTCAGGTTGCCGAAGTTGCCGAGAAGCTCGGAATCGCGAGAAGACCCGGAAACAGAACCTGGAACAATTGACGGGAAACAGAGACAACAGAGAAAACAGCAGTCGCAGAGGAGCAGAAGAAATGGGTGATATCGATAAAAATTCACCGATAGGAGTATTTGATTCGGGTGTCGGCGGACTGACCGTGGTAAAAGAGCTTATGGAACAGCTGCCGGACGAGAGGATCGTCTATTACGGGGACACGGCGCGTGTGCCTTACGGTAACAAATCTAAGGAGACGGTCATCCGTTACTCGCGTGAGATAGCAGATTTCCTTTGTGAGCAGAAAGTCAAAGCGATAGTGGTGGCCTGTAATACGGCGAGCGCTCTTGCTTTGGAGGAACTCAAGAAATCGGTTGAAGTGCCCATTATCGGTGTGGTTAAGCCCGGAGCCAGAGCGGCGGCAGACGCTTCGCAAAAAGGTAAGATAGGAGTTATCGCGACACGTGCTACAGTTAGCAGCGGTATCTACGAAGCGTACTTAAAAGAAAAAAGACCCGACATCAGGGTATATGCAAAGGCCTGTCCGCTTTTTGTCCCGCTTGTTGAGGAGGGACTTACGGACGATCCGATTACCGACAGCATAATTCATATGTACCTCGACGGACTTCTCGCCGAAGGTATCGACGCACTCGTCCTCGGATGTACGCATTATCCTCTTTTGAGAGACAGCATAGCCCGTGCCGTAGGAAAGGATGTAACGCTTGTCAATCCCGCTTATGAGACGGCCAGAAGCTTTAAGGCCCTTCTTGATGAAAAGGAATTGCTCTGCGGAACGGGAGAAAAGAACGGGCAAAACGCCGAAAACAGGATGATCGCCGGCACAAGACCCGGTAACGAGTTTTTTGTGAGCGACAGCCCGGAACAATTCAGAAATTTTGCCGGAAATGTCCTTTCGATCCGGATCGGAGCGGAGGACGTAAAGGTTAAGGCCTTTGCGGGATAACGATCAAAATCGAGTAGGCTGACTCCTACTCGATGCGACGGACATCTCGCGTACTAGTCCGCTCGATGACCGTTCACTCAGCCATCTGTTCGCAAACAAGCTTGCAACAGATGGCATTCGTTTATCGCACAAAAATATACGCCCCGGGGGTGATATGTACCGTCTTTACCGGATTGTCGGTAAAGAGAGTACGTATCACCCCCGGGGCGATTCGTTTTCGAATGTCAAATCTTTAAACAATTTAACTCAACTTCGTAGCTTGAGACAAAGGTTCCGGAAACGGAAAGGTTGTAGTGCAAAGTTAAGCGCAACACACTGCCGGAACCTTCTATCACTGTCAGCCTGTCTGTTTCGACGGTAGCGTCAAGCACTCCCTCGGGAGTTTTGTATGTTCCGGTTGTTGTCAACCCGGGAGCGTATTCCATACGCGAAGTGATCGCTCCGGAATAGATCACGGACAAACTGTCATCGGTGATCTTGAGCAAAGCACGAATGTCATCGTTTTCATAACGCAGGTAGCGCTTCCCGTTCTGGATGGAATATTCGCCGACGAACTCCTGTATCTGGGGCTCGTCAGAGATATCTTTTGTCAGTGTTGAAAAAATAATCTTTACGTTTCTAGTCACTTCTTCGCCTTCGCGGCATCACCGCACAGAACATCGTTTACTATGTCAGATATAAAGGAAGGGTTTCCTTCGAAAACACCGGAGGTAACGAACAATGCATATCCTTCCATGAATGCCCAGAATTTAATGTAAAGCTCAAAGTTTGAAATTGAGAGGTTGTTTTCGATACGAACACTGTCGATTATCTCGCAAGCGATCGAGAGAAGCTTAAACTGATCGTTTTCGAATACATCGACCGATGAATAAATATTTATGGCTGTTTTGCTGAAGAAAAGGAAGCTTATAAGGTTGCTCTCCGTTTTGAAAAGATCAAGCAGGAATTCGCCGAACTGGATAAGGCGTTCTTTTCCTCCCTTTAAAGTTCCGTGTTCGGAAACATATTCACGGTAGAGTGTGGTAACCTTACTTGAAGCAACCTTGAGGACTTCGTTAAGGAGTTCGTCTTTGTCAACGAAGTGGTTGTAGAGAGCAGCCGCAGAAATACCGAATTCCTTAGCAAGATCGCGGAGGGTTGTGTCGTCTTCTCCGTGTGATCGGATCTTCTCTAATGTAAACTTGATAAACCTTTCTTTAGTGTCTCTTCTTCTTCTGTCCATGTTCTTTCCGCCCTTTCATAGCACTTTAACCCTATATTTTTAAGGGTTTTCTCTGGTATGGGTTCATGTGAAACCCTGTAACATTATCATTGTAGCACCTTTGTCGGATTTTTTCAAGACAAAAATGTTGACAACCATAATATTATTTGATATCACTTGCTTTGTCCGTAGTACGCTCCCGGTCCGTGCTTGCGCATATAATGCTTTTCGATGAGCGAATCAGGCGCGGGGTCAACATCGGGATTGATGAGGCGAGTCATATACGCCATTTTGGCTACTTCTTCAAGGACCACCGCGTTATGAACGGCTTCATGTGCATCTTTGCCCCACGTAAAGGGACCGTGGTTTTTGCACAATACGGCCGGAGTGGCCATATAATCGGTATCGGCGATTGCAGAGTTGATAAGGAGTCCCGTGTTCTTTTCGTAGTTTTCGGCGATCTCCCCGGCGTTCAGGCAGCGAAGGCAGGGAACGGGTCCGTAGAAATGATCCGCATGTGTTGTTCCGTAGCAGGGGATCGAAAGACCCGACTGAGCCCAGCTCGTAGCGTAGGAAGAATGTGTGTGAACAATACCTCCGACCTTGGGGAGAGCTTTGTACATCTCCACGTGGGTAGGAGTGTCCGACGAAGGACGAAGGTCTCCTTCGACTACCTTACCTTCAAGATCGACAACAACCATGTCGTCGGGAGTGAGGCGCTCGTAATCGACACCCGAGGGCTTGATAACGACAAGTCCCGATTCTCTGTCGATCGCGCTAACGTTACCCCATGTGAAGGTAACGAGGTTGTAGCGGGGCAGCTCCATATTTGCTGCGTAAACAAGTTTCTTTAATGTTTCTAACATGATGTTCTCCATTCTGTGTTCAAATACCCGTTTCATGCCTTTTCCGGGGATTAGAGGGCATCTGTAACCGTAAACTATGATAAAAGAGTTTCTGTTCGGGAGCGGATTACTTAAGGGAAGCGATCGCCGCTTTCTCGACTTCGAGGGCTTTCTTAAAGGTTTCGATATAGGCGTTAAAGCCCTCAACTGCCTTTGTGTCGGGCGCGAGCGTCTCGGCTTTCATGCCGGCGAATACCTTGTCATCGAGAAACTTCGAAAGCGAAAGCTCGCCCGAGTACTTGAGGAAAGCCGCAAGAAGAGCCATGCCCCAGGCACCGCCTTCGCCTGCCGTCTCCATGACCGAAACGGGAGCGTTGAGAGCAGCGGCGAGGATCGACTGGCCGACGCTCTTCGTTTTGAAGAGACCACCGTGGCCGAGTACTCTGTCGACAGCGACGCCTTCGTCCCTCAGCATGATGTCACAGCCGAGCTTGAGGGTTGCAACGCTCGAGTAAAGGCTCGCGCGCATGAGGTTGGCGAGGCTGAACCTCGCGTTCTGCTCGCGAGCAAGGAGAGGACGGCCTTCGTTGAGGTCGGTAACGCCTTCGCCCGAGAAGTAGTTGTAAGAGATAACACCGCCGCAGTCGGGATCGCCGTTCTGTGCATGTTCAAAGAGCTTGGTATAGAGCGTGTTGGTGTCGATCTCGGTTCCGAACACGCCGAGAGCTTCCTTGCAGATCCCGATCCATGCGTTGAGGTCGGAAGTGCAGTTGTTGCAGTGAACCATACCCACGAGGTCGCCGGCGGGTGTGGTCACGAGGTCGATCTCGCGGTAAACGCGGCTGAGCTTCTTCTCGAGCACTACCATAGCGAAGATACTGGTACCGGCGGAAACGTTGGCAGTTCTTTTGGCAACGCTGTTTGTCGCGGTCATACCGGTCCCCGCGTCACCTTCGGGAGGGCAGAGCGGAATGCCGGCTTCGAGGTCTCCCTCGGGATCGAGGAAGGCTGCACCCTCAGCAGTGAGCTCGCCGGCCGGTGCTCCGGCGCCGAGAACTGCGGGGAAGATGTCCTTCAGTGTATATGTGAGACCGTGGTCTTTAAGGAATCTGTCGAAGGCGGCTGCCATCTCGGGCTCGTAGTCGCAGGTAGCGGGATCGACGGGGAACATACCGGACGCCTCGCCCACACCGAGGACCCTTTTACCCGTGAGCCTGAAGTGGATATAGCCGGCGAGAGTCGTCTGGAAAGCGATCTTATCGACGTGGGGCTCCTTGTTCAGGATCGCCTGGCAAAGATGAGCGATGCTCCATCTCTGAGGGATGTTGTAATCAAAGAGCTTGGTGAGCAGCTCGGCAGCTTCGCCTGTGATAGTGTTTCGCCATGTACGGAACGGAACGAGGAGCTCATCCCTATCATCGAAAGGCATGTAGCCGTGCATCATACCGCTTATGCCGATGCCGGAGAGTTTTCTGATCGTCACACCGAAGCGCTCCTTTACGTCCTTCTTAAGGTCAGCGTAGCATGACCGGAAGCCCTCGTGGATCTCTTCGAGAGGATATGTCCAGATGCCGTCCTCAAGATGGTTCTCCCATGTGTGACTGCCCGAAGCCAAAACGGAGAAATCATCTCCGATGAGCACTGCCTTGATCCTGGTGGATCCGAATTCTATTCCGAGCACCGCACTGCCGTTTTTGATCTGTTCTTTAGCGTTGATTCCCATGTTCCGCGTCCTTTCTGTATTGAAATATATGCATAATTATATAACGCCAAATCCATGATTGTCATCCGATAATCATGGATTTGGCGTCCTAATTCGGTCCTTTCAGACAGCTCTTCCGCTGTAAGCCGGATCATTCAACCTCCGGGTCCCTCGTTTTTTAACCCTCTTCGTTCTTTGACTTGATTCTTGAATTGATCATTTTTTTTATCGGTATATAAAAACCGGGAATGCATACTGCAAAAAAAACTATTTTCATCAACATCCAGATTAAATTCTGTCTGGGCGAATTATCAAATTGCCCGGGCACCAGACCATTAAGAATCCATCCTATAATTCGAAAAAGAGTTATTGTCGCACAATATGAAGCCGTGATTGTTAAACCAACACGGAGTTTATAAAGTGTTACTGTTACACATGTGATCATTACAAAAACAGATGCATACTCAGGAATTTCCAAGCCTAGTCTTTCATGTTCAATAGGTAGAAACAAAACTATCAATGCACATGAAAACAGTATTCCCGAAGAGAACAAGGACCACTTTATAGTAGTACGTCCAAAATCATCTGTTTTCAGATCAATGTATTTCTTTTTAATAGCATATACAAATTCAAATACAACAATCGTGCCAAGAAGAAATAAATTCCACAAAACCAAGTACCCTGCATAGGAATATTTCAATCCCATTTGAGTATATGATTCGGTAATCCTTTTATTCTCTATATCCCCGATAATCTGTGCCAGTGCTGTAACAAACGGCAACGAAAACGACATATAATATGCCCTGTACGGACTGAAAAAAGCTGCAACAATAACCACGACCCATGTAAAGTAATATCCTTCTTTCAGTGTCCATTTAAACACATACACATCCGGCAAAATGCATATTGTGATCAATACAAGGATCAAATATGGTATTATACAGATCAAACACGTCTTGATCCATTTTTTCAATTTGTCACTATAGTTCATATTTCCTCCAACATATTACACAGTGAAGCACATCATTCCCTATGGTATCGCATATCGATCATGATTATACATGATCGATTTTCCTAATGTTTTTACAACACAAAACAATTAACAAAACAAGATTTATCAATACACTTATCAATCCCAAATAAGGACCGGGCAATGTATTTGAAAATCTTCCCCACTGTTCGAAACGCGAAAACATAATCGAAAACACCATGCATACGCTGGCAATTCCTGTAATAGGAAAGACCTTATTCTTTTCATAAAACAAGACAGATATAATATACAAGCATAGTATAATTACCGAAAGTACTACGTTTCCTGAAAGAATTACTAATCCGTTCACTTCTTTAATTCCTTCAACACGCATCCAAGGTAACAACATAAACAAAATAGTACATCCCATGTTTATCAATAAAACAACCTTTGCAACCCATCCTTTTATTGTGTAAGCTTTCATCTTTGTACTCACTTTCATATAGCAATCTGTTAAACAATAATGAATAAGCTCATATTATTTCTTCAAACTCAGCTTCTATCCCGAGAAGCTCTCTTATTTTTTCATATACTGTCTTTAATTCTTCCGGATCTTTTTCTGTCTCCATATTAATCACACATATCTTCTGATCATCTTTTCCAATCACAATTTCTATAGATGAGATGCCCTGTTGTTTCTTTTTTACAAGGAAACAATCAAACGTGCTCTCCGATAATTCGGAAGAGGTAATGATTTTTATCTCCTCACATAAATGTATGCCCTGTTTTTGTAGTTCAAGCATATTATTTCCAAAATACGAAGTCATAGTAATCCTCACATTACCACAATAATATCCGCTTTGAACATGTGCATGTGAGATACTCCCTTTATTCGGCACACTGCAATCAAACATGCAATGTTTTAGTTGTCCTGACTCCGTTTGATTGTTTCCTCTGTAACTTCCGGTTGTTACCCATTTTTGTCCTTCCAAAGGATTCCATGGTTCAAATCCCAAGAATTGCACTAATTCCTCCCATGAATTCATGGATTTTTTGTAAGGTGAACCGGATGTGCTTAATTTGGCATCTATCGTATTAATCTCTTCTATTGTCTTGTAATTTCGATCAATATGTAATAATACATTTTCAGACCATTGTATCTCTGTTTCACCAAAATAAAGAACCATACCCGGATATGTATCTCCCCTTTCCGGAAAACCCACATCCTTTAATTTCTCAACGTATTGCTCATCTATTTCTACTACTGTCCCTCCGGATGTCTTCATGTAATACTTTCCGTCTTCGCTTTTATAGTAATAACTGTCGTTAATGTCAATGCTGTACGCTCCGGGACGGTCTTCTACCTCTTCAAGCGGCACATCAAATCCCGCTTGAAAAATGAATGAATAGGACAACACGATCAAACCTGTCACTATCGCTATCGGTATTAATATGCCGATAGCTTTTCTCCTTCTATTTTTATATGCCGCCACAATTGTAAATCGTTCCTTCAACTTGGATAGGCTTGAAGGCAAAATATTTACCGCTGTGCTCTCTCTCTTTTCTTCATTTATTGCCACCCCTTGAAAGATCCTTAGAATAGCAGCCAAATACTCTGCACTTTGGTCAATTCCTATCTCTTCCACTACTCTTTTATCACATCGTATTTCGAAACAGTCGTCCAGCTTCCGGCGAAGCAAATATACACACGGATTCCACCAATACAATATGCAAATGATATTTATAAGCAGTTTTACCCATGTATCCCTATTCCGAAAATGTGTGTATTCATGCATTAATATGTATTTTAGATCGCTATCATCATATTCTCGGTCAGGAATGAAGATCTGTTTTTTTATCAATCCAAATCCAATGGGAGTGTTTATTCTATCGCTTTTAAACACGGTTGGATGTGTTTTGTTTTTGTATTCTGCTATTATTTGTAACATGATCTGATTTGCTTTTTCATCCGGTTTACAGCACAGCTTGGAAAAGCTTGTGTTTAAAACAAGATATTTCCTGATGAGATGCACACTCCCTATCAAGGAGCCTAAGATCCATACAACGAACAATAATTCATTGACTTCCATTTTTATATTTCCGAAAAGAGGTATCTCTTTCAGAAAAAACAACATGACCGGATTGTACACCGCACGAATCTGAACAACCTTTGTCCAGGAAAACTCTATGGGGATTACAAGCCTTGCCATGCATGCCAAAAATAGTATTATTATTCCGGAAACACTGCAGATTTCTAAGAATCGCAGATTCATTCGTAACAACGAAAGCAGCACTATCAGTATAGTGCTGCATAAAATCGTCATAACAATTGAATTGAGTGTTATCAACATTCTCCCCTCTTCCCCTTAACAGTATATGTTTTCCTGATTATTTCCCCATATTTCTAATCTGACTGATTATATCTTCAAGCTCTTTGATTGCTTTTTCGCCAGTTTTTTTATTGATCTTTCCGGATTTACCCGTTCCAAGCATCGCTACTACAACATTGCCCATATCTTTTGTCGAAAATCCTTTTGTCTCCAAAAGCATGGCTGCGTATTGCTCTCTTGTAATTGCGGGCGTAAATTTTCTGGCATATGTTTTTGTTGACTTGGCAAATCCGTTAACGTTCAAGAGTTCGGCATCTATCAACGATTGCACGGCCTTAAAAATCGTAACTCGACTCAACTTTTCTTCTGTGCACAGCTCTTCTATTTCGTTAATGGTCAATGGTTCTCCTTTTTCCCATAAAAGATTGAGTATCTGTTCCTCGCTGGGGCTGAATCCTTCTTTTCTTCTCATCTGGTTATCCTCGTCTCAGTTATATATCTTGCACCAATAATATAGTATCTCTAGTACTCCTGTCAAGTTTTAATATCTGTTATATCTTTTTGATATTACTTTGCGGCTCGCTTGAAAATAATCAGGCATATCAGCGCAGCCACGATACCTCCGCTCACAAAACCGCTCATATCAAGCCACACATCCGCGATTTCGGGTCCTCTGCCGGGAGAGAATATTTGTATTGTCTCATCAATAAAGGCGACCGCCAATCCGCAAAACAACGTGTTGATCGACAATTTTAGGATCTCTTTCCTGTCTGCCTTTTCGCTTTCCTTCGTGAATACTCTTCTCTTTCGGATAATAAGCGCCGTGTACGCTGCCATTTCAAGGCCCATGATCGCATATTCACAAAAATGAGCAAGCTTCCTGATAAACAATCCGGTTATCATGTCTTCGGGAAGAAACACGCTCAGTATCGGTTTTAACAGTTCGAGCACAAATCCGCTCTCTTCTGATGATTCTTCCGCCGGAAGAAGGGAATGTCCCCATGCGAATATGATCGAAACGACAATAAGGACCCTCAGAAGGATCCTTATTGTTCTGTATTTTTCTCTTGAAGTGTTTTCAGTCATCCCCGTATCCCTTTTCCGTATTACAGCGAAATACTCTTGTGTCTGTTGACATGACAGCATATATTGACCGCTACGGGAAGCCCTGCTATATGCGTCGGATAGGTTTCGATATTCACACCGAGAACCGTTGTGATTCCGCCCATTCCGCCGGGTCCGATCCCGAGTTCGTTGAGCTCTTTTGTAAGCTCGATCTCAAGCTCTTTTATATGCTCCTTCTCGGAGAAGGTCGTGATATCCCTTGTGAGCGCTGTTTTGGCAAGGATCGCACATTTCTCGAAATCCCCGCCGATACCGACTCCGACAACCATGGGAGGACACGCATTAGGTCCTGCCGTTGTGACCGCGTCGATAACTGCCTTTTTAACACCTTCTCTTCCGTCCGCCGGCGTGAGCATGTAGAGCTTGCTCTTGTTCTCGCTTCCGAAGCCCTTGGGCGCGAGCATGATATCAAGCTTATCTCCGGGAACGATATCATAATGTATGATCGCCGGAGTATTGTCTCCCGTATTTACTCTCAAAAGAGGATCGGACACTACGGATTTTCTTAGGTACCCCTCGGTGTAGCCTTCCCGAACACCCTGATTGATCGCGTCCGTGAGATTCCCTCCCGTAATGTGCACTTCCTGTCCGACCTTGACAAACAAGATTGCCATTCCGGTATCCTGACAAATGGGGATAAGTTCATTTTTCGCTATATCAAGGTTCGCTGTCAGCTGTCCGAGTACCTTCTTTCCGAGCGGCGATGTCTCCTCTTTCTCTGCGGTCCTGATCGCATTCTCCACATCCGCTCCAAGCACGGTATTCGCGGCAAGACACAACCCCTTAACCGCTTCCGTAATCTTCGAACACTCTATTTCCCTCATGTTTGATGTGTTTCCTTTCTGTTTTCGATTCCTTTTTAAACCTTTCCGGGTCGTGGTCTTTTATCTCTTCGTTTTTTTACCCGTTCCGGATCGTGTCTTTTATCTTTCCGGGTTTTATCAGTTCCGGATCGTGTCTTTTATCTTTCCGGATTTTTTCCGTCCAAGATCGTGTCTTTTATCTTTCCGGGTTTTATCCGTCCCGGATCGTAGTCTTTTCAAAGCAGGCTCCACCGCGACCGTAAATCTTTCCGAAAACAATAAGCGAATGCGTTTTCGGAAAGATTTACGTGGCAGGTGGAGCCGTCCCTTGTCATTTTAATCGTTTCTATCTCTTAATAAAAGCCACGATCACTCGTCGTCTGTTGCGTCGCCGCCCTCTTCGTCTTCCGACTCATGAAGAACTGCCTTGTCGGGATCGTCGTACTCGTCGTCCTCAAAGTCTCCTTCGGGGATCACGTTGTCAGCTGCCTTCTCGCCGGCGTTTGCAACATTTGTTTCGGCATCTTCTTCCGTTTCACGGACTCTTGCGAACCTTGCAACCCTGACATCGCTGTCGGCATCGATGTTCATAAGCTTAACGCCCGTGGTGTTACGTCCGATGATCCTGATGTCGGTCATCTCGAGTCTGATCATGATTCCGGAGGTGGTCATGATGATGATCTGTCCGGCCTGGTCGATGATCTTCGCACCGACGAGGTTACCGCTCTTCTCCATGATCCTGTAGCACTTGACACCCTTGCCGCCACGATGCTGTGAATTAAATTCACTGATCGGAGTGAGCTTTCCGAGACCCTTTTCGGAAACAGTGAGCAGGTACTCGCCCTGTGCGGTGAGCTGCATTGCAACTACTTCGTCGCCGTCATCGAGGTTCATACCGATAACACCGATCGACTGACGTCCGGTGATCCTGACATCCGTCTCGTTGAAGCGGATCGCCATACCGTACTTGGTCACGAGCATTACGTCCTGAAGCGCATCGGTACATTTAACACCGATCAGCTCGTCCTCGTCACGGAGAGTGATAGCGATAAGTCCGCCCTTGCGGATGTTGATGTATTCCGTAAGACGTGTGGTCTTAACGATTCCGTTCTTTGTCGCCATGATGAGATAGCTGTCGTCATCATAGCCCCTGACGGTTATGGTTGCGGTGATACGCTCATCCGGCTGAAGCTCGATCAGATTAACGATCGCGGTTCCGCGGGATGTCCTCGATGCTTCGGGGATCTCGTAAGCCTTGAGCCTGTACACACGTCCCTTGTTTGTGAAGAACATGATGTAGTGGTGGTTCGTGGTCATGAAGAGCTCTTCGATGAAGTCCTCATCAAGTGTCTGCATTCCCTTGATTCCCTTGCCTCCGCGGTGCTGGCTCTTGAAGTTGTCAAGCGTCATCCTCTTGATGTAGCCGAGTCTTGTCATGGCGATGACAGTATCCTCATCGGGGATAAGGTCTTCCATGGAGATATCGAACTCATCATGTCCGATGCTTGTACGTCTCTCGTCGCGGTAGCGACCGCCGATCTCTTCTACCTCGTCCCTTACGGTTGCAAGAAGGATCTTTTCGTCTCCGAGGATCGCTTTATATTCTTTTATCTTTTCCATAAGATCCGCATATTCAGCTTCGAGCTTCTCTCTTTCGAGGCCGGTCAGCTGACGTAACCTCATGTCTACGATAGCCTGAGCCTGTACATCATCGAAACCGTACTTGTCGATAAGTCCCTGCTTAGCTTCGGCCGTAGACTTCGAAGCTTTGATAAGTGCGATTATCTCATCGATGATATCAAGCGCTTTGATAAGACCTTCCTTGATGTGGGCAAGTTCTTCCGCTTTGTTGAGATCGTATTTCGTACGTCTCGTAACAACATCTTCCTGGTGACGGATGTAAAGCTTGAGGATCTCAAGAAGCGAAAGTACCTTGGGCTCGTTGTCAACAAGCGCGAGCATGTTTACACCGAAACTGTCCTGAAGCTGCGTATGCTTATAGAGGTGATTGAGTACCACGTTCGGATTGACATCACGTCTGAGCTCAATGCAGACTCTCATGCCTTCGCGATCCGATTCGTCACGAAGTTCCGTGATACCGTCGATCTTCTTCTCTTTAACGAGCTCGGCGATCTTCTCGATGAGACGGGCCTTATTAACAAGATAAGGCAGTTCCGTCACAACGATCATATTCTTGCCGTTCTGCATCGGCTCGATGTTCGTGACAGCGCGAACACGGATCTTTCCGTGTCCCGTCCTGTATGCCTGCTCGATTCCGCGCATTCCGAGGATTGTGGCTCCCGTAGGGAAGTCGGGTCCTTTTATGATCTTGAGGATCTCTTCTATGTCGGTTTCCCTGTCCTCGTTGATGCGGTTATTGATCATATATGCAACCGCATCGATAACCTCTCCGAGGTTGTGGGGAGGAATGTTCGTCGCCATTCCGACCGCGATACCCGTGGTGCCGTTCACAAGAAGGTTCGGGATGCGCGCGGGAAGAACCGTGGGTTCTTTCTCCGTTTCGTCGAAGTTGGGAACAAAATTAACGGTATCCTTGTCGATGTCGGCGAGCATCTCCATTGAGATCTTGCTGAGACGTGCCTCCGTGTACCTCATTGCGGCTGCGCCGTCGCCATCCATGGAACCGAAATTTCCATGACCGTCAACAAGAGGATAACGTGTCGACCAATCCTGCGCGAGATTAACGAGCGCTCCGTAAATCGAGCTGTCACCGTGAGGGTGATATTTACCCATTGTATCACCCACGATTCTGGCACATTTACGATGCGGCTTGTCGGGTCCGTTATTAAGTTCTTTCATCGCGTACAGGATACGTCTCTGCACGGGCTTTAATCCGTCTCGCACATCAGGCAGTGCACGCGATACAATGACAGACATCGCATAATCGATATATGATGTCTCCATCGTTTCTTTCAGGTCCACCGGTCTGACCTGGTCAAATATATTGTCTTCCATTTTTTCCTCCGGGTAATGATCTGTATGATCGTCTCTCAGGTTATATCAAGGTTTGTGACGAATTTCGCATTGGCCTCGATAAATTCACGTCTCGGTTCAACATTGTCACCCATGAGAGTGTTGAATGTTACATCGACTTCGGCGGGGTTGTCTTCGTCCATGACTACCTGCCTTAAGATTCTCTTTGAAGGATCCATGGTCGTATCCCAAAGCTGTTCCGCATCCATCTCACCGAGTCCCTTGTAACGCTGAACTTTATTCGAGTTGTCACGTCCGACTTCTTTGATTATGTTACTGAGTTCCTCATCGCTGTAGGCATACCAAACCTGCTTGTTACGCTCGAGCTTGTAAAGCGGAGGCTGCGCGAGATAAACATGACCCTGCTTGATAAGTTCCGGCATAAACCTGTAAAGGAACGTGAGCATCAATGTGCTGATATGAGCACCGTCAACGTCGGCATCGGTCATGATGATTATCTTGTTGTAACGAAGTTTTTCTATATCGAAATCATCCGAAATACCTGTTCCGAATGCCGTGATCATAGCACGGATCTCTGCATTTGCAAGGATCTTGTCGAGCCTTGATTTTTCAACGTTGAGGATCTTTCCTCTCAGAGGAAGGATCGCCTGGGTCGCACGGTTACGCGCACTCTTTGCGGAACCGCCGGCGGAATCTCCCTCGACGATGAAGATCTCGCAATTCTTCGGATCCTTGTCCGAACAATCCGCAAGCTTTCCGGGAAGGCTCATGCCTTCAAGCGCCGTTTTACGGCGTGTCAGATCGCGCGCTTTGCGCGCCGCGTCTCGTGCTCTTTGCGCAAGAAGTGCTTTTTCTATGATGGTCTTTGCCACGCCGGGATTCTGCTCAAGGAAATATGTGAGCTGTTCGCTGACAACGTTATCCACGGCGCTTCGCGCTTCCGAATTTCCGAGCTTCTGCTTTGTCTGACCTTCGAACTGCGGCTCGGGTATCTTAATGCTTATGATAGCGCTCATGCCTTCTCGGATATCTTCGCCGACAAGGTTTTCCTCGTTGTCTTTGAGCATCTTCATATTGCGGGCATAATCGTTAAAGGTTTTTGTGAGCGCGTTCTTGAATCCCGTATAATGGGTTCCTCCCTCGGGGGTCGTGATGTTGTTTACAAAGCTGTAGCAGCCCTCGTTATATCCGTCATTGTGCTGCATTGCGACTTCGACATAAACATCACCTTTTTGTCCCTCACAATAAATGACTGTAGGGTAGAGAACCGTCTGGTTCTTGTTGAGGTATTCAACGTATTCTTTGATACCGCCCTCGTAATGGAATTCCTTAACCTGTTCCTTACCCTCACGGCAATCGCGAAGGATGATCTTGACTCCCTTTGTAAGGAATGCCATCTCACGGAGACGCTGCTTGAGTACGTTATAATCGAATACGGTCTCTTCGAAAATGGTCTTGTCGGGAAGGAAAGTGATGGTCGACCCCGTGCGATCCGAATCACCGATCTCTTTTAAGGGGTAGATCGTTTTGCCGTATTCATATCGCTGCTGATACTTCTTCCCGTCACGTTCAACCGTAACTTCAAGCCACTCCGAAAGCGCATTGACTACCGAAGCTCCGACACCGTGAAGTCCGCCCGAAACCTTGTATCCTCCACCGCCGAATTTTCCGCCGGCATGAAGGATCGTAAATACGACTTCTACCGTCGAAATGCCCTTTTTCTTGTTGATCTCAACGGGGATCCCTCGCCCGTCATCAACAACAGTAACGGATCCGTCGGCATTAAGCGAAACATCGATAGTATGACAAAAGCCCATAAGTGCCTCGTCAATCGCGTTGTCGACGATCTCGTAAACCAGGTGATGAAGTCCTCTCGCGGAGGTACTTCCGATGTACATACCCGGTCTTTTCCTTACAGCTTCCAGTCCTTCCAGGATCTGGATCTGATCTGCACCGTAATTATTTTCGCTCATTAGTTTCTCCTCTGGCTGTTTCCCGATCAGGTAAGTGTGCCTTCCCCGACCTTAAATATTTTATTGATACCTGTCCGTTGCATTACAAATTCCTCAACGCCTGTACAGGTGATAAATGTCTGTACTCCCTGTGTGAATCCGAGAAGCTGTGTCTGTCTGTTGCGGTCAAGTTCCGAAAGAACATCGTCGAGCAGAAGGATAGGCGCCTTTTTGCTTATGATCTTGACCAGTTCTATCTCCGCGAGCTTCATGGACAGCGCCGTTGTCCTTTGCTGTCCCTGCGAACCGAAGGTTCGCGCGTTTTTTCCGTTTATCTCGAACTCTATATCATCGCGATGTGGTCCCGTCGTCGTAAATGTAGCCGCTATATCGCGATCTCTGCTGAAAAACAATTTGTCTTTAAAATCTTTGACCGAAGTATCCGGCACATATATAAGCCTTATGTCTTCCTTCTCGCCCGATACTGCTCTGTGCACGGGCTTCGCTATCTCCTCGAGTTTTTCTATAAATTCCGCTCTCTTTTCGATAAGGTATGTACCGTATTCAACTAGCTGCTCGTCCCAAACATCGAGCGTCCCGAGAAGTTCCTTGTTTTGAGATACCTGTTTGAGCAGGTTGTTTCGCTGCGCGAGGACTTTGTTGTACGACGAGAGATTATGCATATAAAGCCTATCGACCTGGCTGGCTTCCACATCAATGAAATGCCTGCGCTCCGACGGTCCTGCTTTTATCATGGAAAGATCATCCGGACAAAATGAAATGACCCCAAGAAGCCCGAATAATTGTCCCGCTCTTACAAGCGGTTGCCCGTCGAGGGCAACGCCCTTGGCTTTTGACCTCGAAAGCTGCATATCTATGCGTCTTTCCGATATCTCGTCTGCTGTTATCATCCTCAGGTGAGCTTCATCACACCCAAACCTTATCATGTCTTTTTCCTTGCTCTGGCGCTGTGACCGCGTCGTCGCACACATGTATATGGCTTCGAGTATATTTGTCTTTCCCGCGGCATTATCCCCGTACAGGATATTGACATTATCGGAAAAGTCCGCCGCGAGAGACTCGTAATTTCTGAAGTTCGCGAGTTCAAGTCTTTTTATCTTCATTAATCAACTCTTACCGTTGTTCCGTCGAACGAAAAACTGTCCCCTTTATAGAGTTTGCGTCCCCGCCTCAGCTCTTCTTCGCCGTTAACTTTTACACGGCCTTCTTCTATAAGGAGCTTTGCTTCTACACCGCTGTCGGCGAGGCCGGCCAGTTTCATCGCCTGTCCCAGTTTGATAAATTCGTCTCTAATGCTTATGCTTTCCATTTGATCATACTCCGATATTTACGGGAAGGATGAGATACAGGTACGAGCCGTCGGCAGCTTCGATCTTCATGGGAGCTTTGCTGCTCACAAGTTTTACCTCTATCATCTCGTCATCTATGACACGAAGAGCTTCGATAATAAATTTGGGATTGAATCCGATAAGGAATTCGTTTCCTTCCATCTCAACGGGAACTATCTCGTTCATCGAACCGAGAGTGGTCGTTATCTTAAGCTCGATACTCTCTTCTCCTATACCGATCACAACAGGTCTGCGATCTGTTTCCCTTATGAGCAGGGATGCTCTTTCTATAGAATCAAGAAAATCCTTCTTGTTTATTCTGAGGATCGTATCGAAATCACCCGATACCATCTGCTTAACGTTGTAATATTTTCCTTCAACCATTCTCGAGATAATGGTCGTCTGGCTGCTAACGAACTTTATATGCTTATCCGAAAGAGAAATCCTTGTTTTCTCGCTTGCGTCTTCCTTTTCGGATGAATAGATCTTTGCGATCTCGTTGAGATTTTTTCCTATGACTACCGCATCAAACTGACCGTAATCGTTATCGAGCGTCTGTTTAACTACCGCTATCCTGTGTCCGTCAAGCGCCGTTACTGTGAGATTTCTTCCGTCTATCTCAAAATGCTCGCCTGCCATAAGCTTGTTCGCATCATTATCCGTAACGGAAAAGATCGTTTTCCTTACTATTTCTTTAAGGTCAAAATTTGAAATCTCAAATGCGTTCTCTTCTTTAACTTCGGGAGGAGCGGGATATTCTCTTGTTTCACGCCCGCCGATGTTGAACTTTGTCTTATTGCATTCGATAAGGATGTTTTGCGATTCGTCGCTTTCGATGCATATATCTCCTTCCGGAAGTTTTCTGATGATATCGGTAAAGATTTTTGAGCTTACGCAGATACTTCCTTCTTCAACTATATCTCCCTCCGCCTTGGTGATGATACATAATTGAAGGTCGTTACCGGTAATGTTTATGGTACCGCCGTGAGCGTCTATAAGAAGATATTCAAGAATATCCAATGTGGTTCTTGTAGGAATGGCTCTTGATGCTGTTGTGATACTCTTCAACAATTCTGTCTGTGTACAAACTATCTTCATCTCTCTCCTCCTCAAAATTTACAGTCAATGTAATAGATAATATGATATTAGTAGTAGGGGTGGTTTATAAGTTTATAACCCTCTTTTTCCCTCTGTTTATGAGGGTTTATTAAAATGATGCTTTTCGGATAATATTGATAAGTATCTTAAAGCATTTTTTAAACTTTTCCCGGAAAATTTCTTATCAACGGGGATTGTTTGATTATCCACGGGTTATACCCCGGTTATCCTCAAATGTTAAGTTTTTTAACGATCGTATCGATCGTTTTTTCTGTCTCATCATCATTTTTTATTTTTTTCTCAACAGCTGCTATACCGTGAAGGATAGTTGCGTGATCTCTTTTAAAGATCTTTTCGAGATCTATGGTTGAGAGACTTGTATAACGTCTGGCGAGGAACATACATATCTGTCGCGGTATTACTATATATTTGTCTCTCTTGGTCGAAAGTATCTCTTCAACGGGAACCGAAAAATGTTCGCTGACGATATCGATAATGTATTCGGGAGAGATCGTCTTTTTCTGGTTGGGAAAAACGATATCCCGAAGTGCTTCTTCGGCAAGTTCAATGTTTATGGGAGTTCTTTTTATACGTGACAGAGCTATAAGCTTTGTGAGAGCTCCTTCAAGCGAACGGATATTGGTAGTAATGCTCTCGGCTATGTAAGAAAGAACTTCGTCATCAACATTAAGTTTAATATTTGATTCGTATTCTTTTATCTCAAGCTTTTTCTGAAGAATGGCCATCTTGGTTTCAAAGTCCGGTGCGGTAAGGTCGACGGTCAGTCCGCATTCGAATCTTGATCTGAGTCTTTCTTCAAGATTGTTGAAATCTCTCGGAGGCTTATCGGATGAAATTACTATCTGTTTCTTTGCCTCATAAAGATAATTAAACGTATGGAAGAATTCTTCCTGTGTACGATCTTTTCCTATTATAAACTGGATATCGTCTATAAGAAGAACGTCGATGTTTCTGTATTTTTCACGGAAATCGGCAGGTGCCACACTACCGTGACGGATGGCTTCAACGAGTTCGTTCATGAAAACTTCGCTTGTTACGTACATGATCTTCAGCGAAGGAGTGTTTTCAAGAATGAAATGAGCTATCGAATGCATAAGGTGTGTTTTACCGAGTCCGGGATCACCGTAGATGTAGAGGGGATTGTAATACTCACCCGGTGCTTCGGCAACCTTTAATGCGGCCGCATGAACAAGCGAATTGCTTCCCGAAACGACGAAATTATCAAATGTATAATCCGGATTGAGTTTAAGACCGAGAAGCGATGACGATCTGACGGTCTGTTCGGGAAGACGCGCGGTTCTTTCGGGCGCAGGTTCATCACCGACGATGTCGATGTTGATTTCTTCGTCGATGATCTCTTCTATTGCATTTTTGATAAATGCGCCGTATTTGTTTTTAATGAATGTGAGATTGGATCCGATCGAAGGATCCGAAGAAAAGAGAATAACAAGGTCATCCCTTACATCCTTGACCTTGAGATTTTTAAGCCATGTATTGAAGGATACTTTTGTGATATTAAACTGAGTGCGTAAAAACTCAAGAATCTCATCCCATCTGTCAATGAGTAATTCCTTCGATATAGCCGCATTTTCGAATGCAGCTGTTTCCTTGCCGCATACATCACTGTATGAATCAAGTTTCATGGCGTTCTCTCTTTCAATTTCTTAGTCATCAAAAAACCTTTATTAATAAGGAAGAAATTTGTTCGGAATCAATAAAGGCCGAAAAATCCCAACATTAGTATTTTATAACATGTGTGGCATTTTTTCAAGAAAGAACGGACGTTACTTTTTCAATTTTATCAACATCGGATATCAACATATCCACAAAAATTGTGGAAAACTTTAGGATACTTGTGCTTGACTATTTACTCACCTCTCAATATAATGGTACTGCTGTGTAAATTCGCAAAAAATTTACTTTTGATATTAAAGAGGAGGTGAATATAGATGAAAATGACATTCCAGCCTAAGAAAAGGCAGAGAGCAGTTGAGCATGGTTTCAGAAAGAGAATGAGCACTAAGAACGGCAGAAAGGTATTGGCTGCCAGAAGAGCAAAGGGCAGACATAAATTAACAGCCTAGGTCGCATTTATGTGGCCTTTTCTTCTGTTGAGGAAGGGGTGCAGATGTCTGCAGTAATCACGTTAAAGAGCCGTTTTGATTTTGACAACGTATATCAAAACGGCAGGTCGTGCGCAAACCGACTGCTTATCATGTACATAATACCGAACGGTATGTCTGTTGACAGATACGGACTGGTCGTGAGTAAGAAGGTCGGTAACAGCGTAATAAGACACAGAGCAAGAAGACTCATGAAGGAGTCTGCAAGATTGACGGGTCGCATAGGAGAAAAAGGATATGATATCGTCCTTGTTGCGCGACCGGGAATACGGGATAAAAAAATGGCGGAAGTTGATGAAGCGTTTCATCATCTCCTGACGATCATGAGGCACAGAAAGCCGGGACGGTAGCGGTCCGTCCTTATAATCAGCACAGCACATGAAGAGAATATTAATACGATTTGTCAGGTTTTATCAAAAACGGATCTCTCCACTTAAGAAAAGAGGTTCTTGTATTTATATCCCAACCTGTTCCCAATATGCTCTGGAGGCCCTGGAAAAATACGGGGCGGTTAAAGGTACATGGCTCGCGATAAAAAGGATTTCGCGATGTCATCCTTTTGCAAAAGGGGGATTTGATCCCTTACGATAAGATTTGAAAACCCGGTACCATGACAGGTATTGGGCGAGGAGGCTGATTTGGGCTCAATATTATTGGCTACATCTACATGTTTTGGTTGTAACTCCGGTCCTTTTAAGTGGATCATGGATTTTATGGGATTGATCCTTAATTGGATATTCCAGTTTGTTAACCTTTTCGGGATTCAGAACATAGCGCTCTGTATCTTCTTGTTTACGTTCGTTACAAAGATGCTTATGCTTCCTTTGACGATCAAACAGCAGAAGTACACGAGACTTCAAAAAAGGATGTCGCCTGAGCTTACTGAGATCCAGAAGAAATATAAAGGTAAGAAAGACGAAGAATCGTTAAGACGTCAGCAGGCAGAAACATCGGCAGTATATGCGAAATACGGCACCAGCCCCATGGGAGGATGTCTTCCTTTGCTTATCACTTTGCCTATAATGCTTGCTCTTTACCAGGTAATCTACAATATTCCTTCTTACGTTGATCAGATAGGTGATCTTTACAATCAGATCGCAAATGCGATCCAGGGTATTTCGACGGATGCTTCTCTTATTGCCACCAACATGGATACATTCGTTGCATCTGCGATGGGTAACGGTTCTCAGACTGTTCCTTCGCTTGTGGAAGTCGGAAAAACGATTGTTGCGGGATCACCCGAATATACTTCTTCGATAGTAGATATTCTCGTTAAATTCACGGGAAGCAATTGGGACGCATTTTTCGCGGACGGTTTCTTCAGCACACTTGCAACACCTGCAAATCTTGCAGCAAGGGATGCGATCCTTTCGGCAAACAGCCTTTTCGGTCTGAGCATTCTCGATACTCCGGTTGCAAGCGCCTGGTATGCTTATCTTGTTCCCGTTCTTGCGGCTGCTACCCAGTTTATTCAGGGTAAACTTCAGTCAGTCGCTACACCGAATAACGATCCCAATAATCCCGCAGCAAGTACCGGCAAGGCCATGACAACGATATTCCCCATCATGTCAGGTGTATTCTGTCTCATGTTCCCTATCGGTATTGGTCTTTATTGGATAGCATCTGCATTATTTACTATCGTTCAGACACTCTTCATCAACAAATACCTTGACAGAGTCGGCATTGACGATCTTATCGAAAGAAATCAGGCTAAAAATGCCAAAAAGAATGAAAAGCTCGGCATAAAACATGATGATAAAATGGCAGCTGTTGCCCGTACAAACACAAAAGCCGTTACGGCGGACAATGTTCGTTCTATAGCTACGACCGACAATTCAGCATACAAAAAGAACAAGAGTCGTAAATCAGTAGGCGGTTCCGATTACAAGAAGAGCCCCGTATCATATAAAGCAAGCAGCATTGCCGCAAATGCCAATCTTCTTCTTCGCAACATGGAAGACGATCATGATGAAGAAGAGAAGAAGGATATCGTAAACGATGTCGATAAAGCCATTGAAAATGTTGATAAAGTAGAATTCAATGACACCGAGATTTCATCCTCCGATAATGCAAAAGAGAACGACAAGCAGGATTGACAGCAAGAGGAGCAAAGAGATGAATGAATATAAAGAATTCAGCGGTAAGACCGTTGAAGAAGCAATGGAACTTGCACAGCAGGAATTTGCATGTGGTTCGGACAGACTTGAATTTGAAGTAATTGAAAAAGAAAGCAGCGGTTTCCTTGGACTTCGTTCCAAGCCCGCTCGTATAAACGCAAGGGTTAAGTATGTTTCACCCGAAGAAACGGCTTGTGAATTCGTTAAGAAGATCCTCGGATGCATGAGCATCGACGCAGGTGTTTCCGCAACACTCAGCGAAGACGGAAGCGAACTTTCCGTTCAGATCGACGGCGAAGACATGGCAGTTCTTATCGGTAAGCGCGGCCAGACACTTGATTGTTTCCAGTACCTTGTAAGCCTCGTTGTAAATAAGGCTTCGGGTTCATATATCAAGGTTAAGCTTGATACAGAGAATTACCGCGCAAGACGTAAGGACACATTGGAAAACCTTGCAAAGAATATCGCAGTAAGAGTAAAGAAAACACATAAGCCCGTTTCGCTCGAGCCTATGAATCCTTACGAAAGAAGAGTTATTCATTCCGCTCTTCAGAATGATAAATTTGTTGAGACACACAGTGAAGGCGACGAGCCTTTCCGTAAAGTGGTTGTTACTCCCAAGAAGGGCGTTGTTTATGAGAACAGAAAGAACAATCGCTTCGGCGGCGGAAACAGACGCGGCGGTTTTGATCGTAAGCGCCCTATAAGCAGCAAAGAGTTCCATAAGAAGTACGGAGCCGACACAAAGGATTACAGCACCGATTATAAAAAAGATTATGCTGCATATCTTGAATCAAAGGCAGCAGCTAAGGCTGCGGCTGCGGAGAACAATGAAGGCGGATCTCAGGATTAATACTTTCTGATGTTTTGAATTTTAACAGCGGGTTTATTTGATATAGACCCGCTTTGTTCTATTATAGATGGGACGGAGCGACAGGCATTGCATAAGCATTTCTTCGCGGATTGCGGGTGCAGGTACTGAAGCGGTATGTAGTCCGCGTTTAAAGAGGAGGTGACCACGTGTGTATACAGGTGATACAATTGCCGCAATAGCGACAGCGCTTTCGCCGGCAGGCATAAACATTATCCGTATCAGCGGAGAACATGCATTTCAGGTCACTTCTTCTCTCTTTCGTTCCGCACGCGGCAAGGACTTTGATAAGATCCCTTCCGGTACGGTAAATTACGGTTTTATCGAATATCAGGGCGAAGTCATCGATGAAGTTATGATGCTTAAGATGGCCGCACCTCATACTTATACACGTGAAGATGTCACCGAGATCCATACGCACGGTGGGATCCTTGTTACGAAAAAGGTTCTCGAAGCCGTTCTTTCTTCGGGTGCAAGGCTTGCGGAAAGCGGCGAGTTTACGAAACGAGCGTTCCTTAACGGCAGAATCGATCTTTCACAGGCCGAAGCCGTCATGGATATCATCGGTTCGGGCAGTGACATTGCGCGTCGTAATTCCATGAAACAGCTCCGCGGTGACCTAAGAGCCATCATTGAGCGTATCAGGGAAAGTATCATTTTGGAGACGGCGCACATAGAAGCGGCTCTCGATGATCCCGAGCACATCAGCCTCGACGGATTTACCGAAAGTCTCCTTCCCAAGATCGATAGTCTTCTCACAGAATTACAGAAACTTGTGGATTCCTTTGATACGGGCAAGATAATAAAAGACGGTCTTAACGTCGTGATCGCGGGTAGACCGAATGCAGGCAAATCTTCTCTTCTCAATGCCCTTCTCAAAGAAGAAAGGGCTATTGTCACCTCGGTTGCGGGAACAACACGCGATACCATAAGCGAAAGTCTTGATATAGGCGGTCTTGTTCTTAATCTTACCGATACCGCGGGCATAAGGGAATCGGGAGATCTCGTGGAAAGTATCGGCATCGACCGTGCCAGAAAGGCGGCGGCAGACGCCCAGCTCATCCTTTATCTTATTGACAGTCCTCTCGGGATCACCGATGAAGACAGGGAAAACATCAAGTCCTTTAAAGACAAAAAGATCATATTGATATATAACAAGGACGACCTTGTCGGGAGTAAAGAAGGTAATTCCTTACCGGGAGATGTCGGCGGGAGTTCAGAACCTGTTTCCCTTAGGATATCAGCGCTCACGGGAGACGGAGTCGAAGCTTTAAAATCAACTATCAAGAACATGTTTTTATCCGGGTCCCTCGTTGCCGGACACGATATGATCATCACAAACGTTCGCCACGCCGGACATATACGTGATGCGATAAGATCGCTTCAGCTTGTTCTTTCCGGAATAGAAAACGGTGTTGATGAAGATCTTTTGTCCATAGATCTTATGGATGCATATAAATCACTTGGGATGGTCACCGGCGAGGAATATCGTGACGATCTGGCCGACAAGATCTTTTCTACGTTTTGTATGGGAAAATGACTTTTTTGAGGAAATATTATGATATACAAGGAACATGACATTATCGTTATCGGCGCCGGACATGCCGGTTGCGAGGCTGCTCTTGCGGGAGCACGCCTTGGTCTTTCCACGCTCATTTTTACGATGAGTGTGGATAATATCGCGATGATGCCTTGTAATCCAAACATCGGCGGAACATCAAAAGGTCACCTTGTTCGTGAGGTCGACGCCCTTGGCGGAGAGATGGGCCGCAACATAGACAGAACGTTTATTCAATCAAGAATGCTTAATACCTCAAAGGGTCCTGCGGTCCAATCGCTCCGTGCCCAGGCAGACAAAAAGGATTACAGTGCTTCCATGAGAAAGGTCCTTGAGGAGACAAAAGGACTCACGATCAGACAGGACGAGGTTGTTGATATCCTTGTTGAAAACCCTGTTGAGAACGGTGTTGATAATAAGAGGAGAATCACCGGAGTACGCACAGTTTCAGGCAATATCTACCCTGCACGTGCCGTTATCTTATGCACAGGCGTTTATCTTGATTCGCGCTGTATCTACGGCGAGGTTTCTGTTCCTTCCGGACCTTCGGGGCTTCCCAGAAGTGTAGGTCTGTCCGATTCACTTCGTGCCCTCGGACTTCCTGTACGCAGGTTTAAAACGGGAACTCCCGCACGTATTGCCAAAAGCAGCATAGATTTTTCCAAGATGGAAGAACAGCAGGGAGACGAACATGTTGTGCCGTTTTCTTTTGAAAACATAGGTAAAGACATGGACAAGGACCAGGAATCCTGCTGGCTCACATACACAAATCTCGAGACACACAAGATCATTCGTGAAAACATAGACAGATCCCCACTCTACAACGGTAGAATAGAAGGCGTCGGTCCTCGTTACTGTCCTTCGATCGAGGATAAAGTCATGCGCTTTGCGGAGAAGGAACGCCATCAGGTTTTCATTGAACCCGAAGGTAAGTATACCGAAGAGATGTACATTTCGGGCATGTCGAGCAGTCTTCCCGAGGACGTTCAATACGCTATGTATCGTTCCGTTCCGGGCCTTGAAAATGCCGTTATTGTTCGTAACGCCTATGCCATCGAATATGATTGCATTGACGCCCTTTGTTTAAAGCATACGCTCGAATGCAAAGATATATCCGGCCTTTACAGCGCGGGTCAGGCAAACGGCAGCTCCGGCTACGAAGAAGCCGCAGCCCAGGGAATCATTGCAGGTATCAATGCCGCACTTTCACTTCTTGGTAAAGAGCCGCTTGTTCTTGATCGTTCCGATGCATATATAGGTGTGCTGATCGACGATCTTGTTACCAAGAGTACTCCCGAACCTTACAGAATGATGACATCGCGTGCCGAATACAGACTTCTTTTGCGTCAGGACAATGCCGATCTGAGACTTGCCGATTACGGACACAGGGTTGGACTTCTTTCAGACGAGAGATATGAGGATGTTTGCTATAAGCGTTCGCTTATCGAATCCGAGATCGAAAGGGTTAAGACAGTCGGAGTATCTTCTTCCGCAGAAGTCAGTGATTTCCTTTCGGGGTTTGATTCCACGCCTGTTGCAGACGGAGCAATACTCTTTGATCTTATCAAGCGCCCCGAGCTTTCGTATGAATCTCTCGCTCCGTTAGATCCCGGGCGTCCCGATATCCGTCCCGATATTGCGGCCCAGATAAATATCGAGATCAAGTATGAAGGTTATATTTCGCGTCAAAAGATCCAGGTTTCGCAATTTAAGAAACTTGAAGAAAAGATGATACCGCCGACACTTGATTATGATCTTGTTCCTTCGCTCCGTATCGAAGCACGTCAAAAGTTGAAAGCCATACGTCCCGCATCCATCGGACAGGCTTCAAGAATCTCCGGTGTTTCACCGGCAGATGTAAACATACTTTTAATATATCTCGGACGCGGCGCAGCAGGCAAGGAAGGAAATACGGAAGATATGTCTGTTTCAAATATGTCCGGTAATGAGCATAATGACGGGAATACATGAATGGGAGGGAATTTATGGATGAGACAATGATTCTTAGAGAAATCCTTGACGCAAATAAGATCCCTTCTTTTGACGAAAGTGTTCTTTCAAAACTTGTTACCTTTTTCGGTCTCGTCATTGAGAAGAACAAGGTAATGAATCTTACGGCCATCACGGATTTTAAAGATTTTTGTGTTAAGCACTTTGCCGACAGTCTTTCTTTGCTTAAGATCCTTAAACCAAGCTCGGGAAAGATTATCGATGTCGGTACCGGTGCCGGATTCCCCGGAATCCCTCTCGCAATATGTTGCCCGGATGTTTCGTTTACGCTGCTTGATTCCTTAAAGAAAAGAGTCGACTTTTTGAATGATGCCGTTGCGGAGCTTGGTCTTAAAAATGTTACTCTTATGCACGGCAGAGCTGAGGAAGCCGGACGGGATGAATCCCTCAGGGACACATTTGATATTTGTGTTTCAAGGGCGGTTGCTAACCTTTCTACACTTGTAGAATACGTGCTTCCTTTTGTAAAACCCTCCGGAACTTTTGTGGCGTATAAAGGACCCAATTCTGCATCTGAGATCGCATTGTGTTCAAATGCTTTAAAGGTTTTTTCTGCCAGAGTTGATCACTTGAATTCTTTCGAACTCAATTACGGTGATCCCGACGGAGAAGAGGAAAAGAGTGTTCGCACTCTCCTCTTTATCACGAAGGACAAACCTACGCCTAAAGCATATCCTCGTTCTGCTGCCAAGATTCAGAAATGTCCTCTTTGATATAATAATTGATCTTAATTTATTGTTATAGTTCGTTGACTGAATTTTAAAATCTTGGTATTATATCTTTGCTGTCATGTTCATAAAATGTTTCACGTGAAACATTTTGTATGTGACATGATCCTACCCTACTATATGTAGGGGTGATCCTGAGATTAATTTTTGTATTGATAATCCTGTCAGAAATTTTTGTGGTGTGAGTATCACATGAGAATAATTCGTGTCCGTAGTGTAATTGACTGCGCTAAATCCAAACGGACATGTAAGTTGGGGTATAAATGAGTAAAGTTATTGCAATTGCAAATCAAAAAGGAGGAGTCGGAAAAACTACTACTTCCATAAATCTTTCTGCGGCTCTTGCACAGAAAGGAATGAAGGTACTTGTAGTAGACAGCGATCCTCAGGGAAATACGACAAGCGGTCTCGGAGTAGATAAAACAGAAACCGGAGATTCTCTCTATCAGGTACTCATCGATGAGTGCGAAATGAAGAATGCGATCATCGAGACTTCCGTGTCCGGACTCTATCTTGTTGCTTCGGATGTAAATCTTGCGGGTGCTGAGATTGAACTTATCGGAGCTTCCGAGCAGGAATACATTCTTAAGAAGAAGCTGGATACAGTTCGTGATGATTATGATTATGTCATCATAGACTGTCCTCCTTCACTTAATATACTTACTGTAAATGCCATGACTTGTGCAGACAGTATAATAGTTCCTATTCAATGTGAATTCTATGCACTTGAGGGACTTTCACAATTACTTCGTACGGTGGAACTTGTAAAGGCAAGACTCAATAAATCGTTAAAGGTTGACGGCGTGGTATTCACCATGTTTGATGCAAGAACAAATCTTTCAACTCAGGTAGTAGATGATGTTAAGAGCAATCTTCCTCATCCCGTATTTAATGCAGTGATTCCCAGAAATGTTCGTCTCGCCGAAGCTCCTTCTCACGGACTTCCCATTTCTTTATATGATCCCAGATCTGCAGGTGCGGTTGCTTATTCGGATCTTGCAGAGGAGATTCTTATAAAAGACAAAATGATAGCCGGTGAGTACAAAACGAGATGATCATTTTGTTCGTTCGCTGATAAGATTGATATACAGAATATAATAGGACAAATCGGAGGTTCATATATGGTTGCAAAGAAGGGACTTGGAAAAGGACTCGGTGCTTTGATCCCTAAAGCAAACGAGGCAGATAAACAAGAAAAGGAAAATGTTTCACGTGAAACATCCATGCTCAATATAAACCTGATCGAGCCAAACAGCACTCAGCCCCGCAGAAGATTTGACGAGGATGCTCTTGTTGAACTTGCGGATTCGATCAAGCTTCATGGTCTGATCCAACCCATCATAGTTCAAAAGAAAGGTGATCATTACGAGATCATCGCCGGTGAACGAAGATGGAGAGCTTCGAGGATCGCAAAATTAAAAGAAGTACCTGTAGTGATCAAGGACTACAGTGAAGACGAGATCTTTGAGATAGCTTTGATAGAAAACATTCAAAGACAAGACCTCAATCCTATTGAAGAAGCACAGGCATATCAGAGATTGATCGAAGAGCATAATCTCAAACAGGATGAAGTGGCTGAAAAAGTATCAAAGAGCAGAGTTGCCATAGCAAATTCCCTTCGTCTGCTTAAACTTGATGAAAGAGTTCGCGAGATGATCATTGACGAACTGATAACATCCGGACATGCAAGAGCTTTAATCTCGGTTACAGATCCCGAGCTTCAATATGAACTTGCAAACAGAATACTTGATGAGAAGCTCAGCGTCAGAGAAACAGAAAAGCTTGTAAAGAGTTATCTTAATCCCAAAGCAAAAAGAGAAAAGAAGAAACTTGATGACGAAGCTATATACCGTGAATACGAAGACAGACTTCGCAGCATTCTCGGAGTAAAAGCAGTGATCAACAGAAAAGATACCAACAAGGGTCGGATCGAGATCAGCTTTAACAGCACGGAAGAATTTGAGAAGATCTATGACCTGATCAAAAAAGGAAACTAATATCTGAAGACTAAAGGAGCAAATTATGAGCTTGTTTGAACAACTCGGAATTGACGGGAGTTACATATTGATCGCATTGTTGGTCATAAACGTTGCACTAATCGTCATAACGATCATGCTTTATACCAGACAGAAGAAGATGAAGAACAATCTGTCGATCTTTATGAACGGTAAAGACGCAGAATCTCTTGAGGATGCTATGGTTGAGAAGTTCACCGAGATCAACGAGATAAATCGTCTTGGAAAGGCAAGCGCCAATGAGATTCTTGACATAAAAGATAAACACAAGTTTGCTTTTCAGAAGTATAGCATTGTGAAGTATGATGCATTCAAAGAGATGGGCGGAAAGCTCAGCTTCTCGGTTTGTATGCTTACCGATAACAATGACGGATTTATCCTCACTTCCATGCACAGCACAAGTGAAGGATGTTATGTTTACATCAAGGAGATCATTGCCGGAGAAGCATACGTTCTTTTGAGTGAAGAGGAAAAGAAGGTTTTAAACGAAGCGAAGACAAGACACAGCGTAACTGAAGTAGAGCTCTGATAACAGGACAAACAGGAGAAATCATGCATAGATTTTTACGCTCGGTCGGATACAGTTCGATCGAGTATCAGGACCAGGTTGAAGAACTGCTCCGTCAGATTGTGCACGACACAAATGACAGACAGTTCATCAGAAACGAAAACGGAACGTTTATCGCGGAATACCGCGGAATGATATCGGAATCGGCCGGCATATGCGTTTGCGGAGAAGAAGATAAAAACGGGAAGTTCCACGTGATGTATTATTTCCCTTTCTGCAAGAACGAGCTCGGACGGGACGAGGAGTTCGTGGCCTTTGACAGAAAGGTTTCCGGTGACGGTTTTACGGGTATGTGCGATGACGATTCGATCGGAGCAACGATCATATTTTTTGTTTCGAACGTTATCGATTATCTGTTTAAGCACAAGGGTGAAAACGGTGTGGACGACGTGCAGGTCGCATTCAGCGCACTTTCGACCAAAGCCAACATCATCCTGCCGACAATGGTTCGCGAGGAAACACAGAAAAGTATCCGCAAGAACAAAAAGAACGAAAAGCTTCTCGAACAGGCCAAGAACGGAGACGAAAAAGCGCTTGTTTCGTTATCGATGGAAGACATTGATAAATACGCGATCATAAACGAACGTGTCAAGAAAGAAGATATACTCAGTATTGTAGAGACAAGTCTTGTTCCGCTCGGATCGGAATCGGATCTTTATATCATGGTCGGCGGGATAAGAGATGTACGTCTTGAAAAAAACAAGTATACGGGAGAGGAAATATATATCCTTCTCATCGACATGAACACGATCTTCGTCAATGTCGCAATAAACAAAAAGGATCTTTACGGAGAACCCGAGGTCGGAAGACGTTTCAGAGGAAACGTCTGGCTGCAGGGTAAGGTAACGGACCCTAAGCCGTATATTTAAACAGAACAACAGAGAGATACTTAAGCAGAACAACAGGTATATTTAAAAAGAAGAACAGAATAATTCAAACAGAACAACGGAAAATTAAAAAGAACAACGGATAAAATTAAAAAGAACAACAGAATAATTCAAAAAGAACAACGGATATCAAAAGCCCCGAACTCTCAAAGGTTCGGGGCTTTATGCGAGTGCGCCTAGCGGCGCACGTTTCTAACGGGTTAAAGTCCCGAATCCGCCC
>CAMIZL010000010.1 GCA_946403295.1 uncultured Clostridia bacterium
GTACGAGCGAGCATTCGATGATCGGACGTTATATCGACACGATCGTCGGCGAGGAGACACTTCCTCATACACTTACAAGCTATTCACCCTGCTTCCGTAAGGAAAAAGGTGCTCACGGCATAGAGGAGCGCGGCGTATACCGCATCCACCAGTTCGAAAAGCAGGAGATGATCGTTATCTCCAAGCCCGAAGAGAGCATGATCTGGTATGACAAGCTCTGGAAGAACACCGTTGATCTCTTCCGCAGCATGGACATCCCCGTACGTACACTCGAGTGCTGCTCGGGAGATCTCGCTGATCTCAAGGTTAAGTCCTGTGACGTTGAGGCATGGTCACCCCGTCAGAAGAAATATTTCGAAGTCGGAAGCTGCTCAAATCTCGGCGATGCCCAGGCACGTCGTCTCGGCATCAGAGTTGCCGGAGAGGGCGGACGCAAGTATTTCGCACACACCCTCAACAACACCGTGGTTGCTCCTCCCAGAATGCTTATCGCACTTCTCGAGAACAACCTCAACGAGGACGGCTCGGTACGCATTCCCGAAGTTCTTCGTCCTTACATGGGAGGAAAGTCGCTCATCACACCGTGACGACCGTCGCCCCGAAACATATCAAAAATGGGCCTCGCTGCTTATACGGCAGCGGGGCTTTTAAATATGCAGCGATTCTTATGTACTTCATAATCCTTGAAAACATTTGAAAAAACCATTATACTTTTAGGAGTGTGTGATTTGTTCCACCAGTATAAATGAGGAGGGAATTATATGAGCAGAGAAACACTCGAGATCATCGCGTTTGTGCTCTACCTTGCGGTGGTTCTGTGCGTCGGCGTGGTCTTCTTCCTGAAGGGCAGGAAATCTCTTGGCGGCGAGAAGGAATATTTCCTTGGAGGCCGTAAGCTTAACGGCTGGGTAGCGGCATTGTCGGCGGGTGCATCCGACATGAGCGCATGGGTTCTTATGGGGCTCCCCGGATCCATTTACTTATGCGGTATGGGTCAGGTTTGGATCTCAATCGGTCTTTTTATCGGTACAATCCTTGCATGGATCTTCGTGGCTCCGAGGCTTCGCAGATTCTCCATCGAGTCAAACGATTCGATCACGATCCCGCAGTATCTTACAAACAGATTTAAGTCAAACAATCGTCTTTTACTTATAGTCTGTGCCGTTATCTTCCTTGTTGCGTATTGTATATATGCGGCATCGAGTATCGTTGCCTGCGGCGAACTTTTCAATACGGTATTCGGATTTGATAAAACATGGGCCATGATCGGTGCTACCGCGATCATCCTTGTTTATACATTCCTCGGCGGATTTAACGCCGTTTGTTGGACAGACTTCATTCAGGGCATGCTTATGCTGATCGCCCTCATGGCTGTTCCGATCATCGCATGCTTCGCAATGGGCGAAGCCGGTTTCACTCCCGTGGCGGCTGTCGTTACCGATGAGAATTATTACAACTTCCTTTCGAGCGGCAAATTTGACTGGAAGAGTATCTCGGACATTCTTTCGGGACTCGGCTGGGGTCTCGGATATTTCGGAATGCCTCATATACTCGTAAGATATATGTCTATCCGTTCCGAGAAAGAGATGAAGAAGTCGAGAGTTGTCGGTATCTTCTGGACAGGTCTCATCATCCTTATGGCTTCCGTGGTTGCTCTGGTAGCACATGAATATCTCGGAAATGCTCTTGATTCGAGTTCGAAGGACCTCGTGTTCATACATATGGTTCGCGGTCTTATGCCCGCATTCATCGGCGGACTTCTCCTTTCCGCAATTCTTGCGGCTTCGATGAGTACGGCCGATTCACAGTTGCTTACATCGGCATCGGCATTCTCGGCAGACGTATATAAGCCCATTTTCCGTAAGAACGCAAGCAGCAAGGAAATGCTTATTGTCGGCAGAGTGGTAGTTGCGATCATATCCGTTATCGCGCTTCTTATCGCAACAAGTCCCGCATGCTCGGGAATCATGAAACTCGTTTCGAACGCCTGGGGTGCTTTCGGTGCCGCGTTCGGACCTTCGATATTGCTTTCGCTTTACTGGAAACGCTTCACGTATAAGGGAGCTCTTGCCGGTGTTGTCGTTGGATTTGTCGTTGACATCGTTTGGTTGATATTCTTATTCCCGATCACAAATGTCTACGAGATCATCCCCGGATTTATCGCCGGTCTCATCGCAGCTGTTCTTGTAACGCTTATGACCAAGAAACCTTCGGCTGAAGTAGAGCAACTCTTTGACAACGCTTCCGTCAAAAGAGAAGATTGATAAACAATATGACTGATAAAGCTCGCGATCGCGCATATAAACGCAAGAAGAACATGACACCGTTTTGGGTGACTTTATGCTCTCTTCTTGTGCTCGGAGCGGTGATCGCGGGCTTTCTTTATGCGGGCGATCTGATCGGAGATTCAGGCTCGGGGACGGCCGCGAAAGAAGGTGACGGGCCCGCCGTCAGGACGGATATCCCCGCCTATGACAGCGAGTTGATCTTCGGAGTGAGCCCCGACGCGGGTATCATCGATTCACTGATCCTCTGCAGACTGGATTCGGAAAAAGGGACACTCAGATTTGATCTTATAGATCCCGGAATGAGTTATAATATGTCTGCGAGCCTGTACAGCGAACTCAGTCTGTTAAACATCAGGATCCCCCAGACCGGAAGATTCGGCGGGTTGATGGGGTATTGCTCGGAAGAGGGGGCATTTGACGCGGGTCGCAAGATTGCCGCGGAACAGTTGGCTGTAGAGATAAAGCATTACAGCGCGTTTGACAGCAGAGACCTTGACGCATATATCGCAATATCGGGGAAAGAAGGCGAAAAGTCACTCATGTTCAAGATCGAACCGTCCGATGCTAAGAGTTCATCGTACGGAACGGCCGGAACGATGATGGGATTTATAAAGGAATTTTTCGGTAAGGCGATCGAATCGGACAGAACCGTCGATGACAGGATGATATATCTTGAGGCGCTGGACGCGCTTGAAAACAGAGACATCACGGCGGAAACGGTCCCCGTAAAAAAGCACAATGAGACAATGGAGCTCGACATACAGGGCTGGCACAAAAAGGAATCGGGCAAAAAGTGATCCGGAATGAATCGATCCGGAAAGAAGCGATCGGAAAAGAGGCGATCGGAAAGAAGCAATCCGGAAAGAGACGATCCGGAAGAAAGTAACCGGCAGGAAGAGGGCATACAAATGATCAAAGACAGAAAAAAACTCATTCTTTTGATAAAAGCGGCGGTACTGCTTGCGGTAGCGGCAGCGGTCTTTTTTGCCGGCAAAGAGGTCGGAGCGTCGACGACGGGCCCCGGAAGCCAGTCGGATCCGCTTGTGACGCTTAGTTACCTTGAAAAAAGGCTCAAAGAGGGCGGAACGACGGGAAACTCTTATGACGGAGCTTCTTTTACGGAAGTATCGTTTTCGGCAGGCGAAAAACTGATGCTTGATGACGGAGCCGAAGCTGTCGTCATACGCGGAAACGGATCGGTCATCGGGCAGGGGCTTGTAAATCTGACTACGGGAGAATTGTTCAAAGAAGGAACAAGTGTCGTTTTATATTCGGATTTTCTTGCGGCAGGCACAAAGTGCGGAATAAAAGCCTCGGGAACGATGAAAGTCTATGTAAAAGGCGGTTATTCCATCGATTGACAGATTCCGGTCGATATTGATATGTGCACATTTCACAAAAAGAGTATCTCATTTTTGTGAAAATATAACATGGTTAGAGTGAAGATATTCGTGTATTATTTATAAAGATGTGTCCGAACGTCGACGCTTTATGCGTATTTAATCTAAGGAGGAAGTAATATCATGGCAAGTTTGTCATTAAAGAACATCCAGAAGGTTTATCCCAACGGCTTCGTAGCAGTTAAGGATTTTAATCTTGAGATTGAAGACAAAGAATTTATCATTTTCGTAGGCCCTTCGGGTTGCGGAAAGTCAACAACACTTCGTATGATCGCAGGTCTTGAGGAGATCACCCAGGGTGAGCTTTGGATCGGCGACAAGATGATGAATGATGTAGAGCCCAAGGACAGAGATATCGCAATGGTATTCCAGAACTACGCTCTTTATCCTCATATGTCAGTTTACGATAACATGGCATTTGGTCTTAAGCTTCGTAAGACTCCCAAGGCAGAGATCGATAAGCTCGTTCATGAAGCAGCTAAGATCCTCGGTATCGAGAACCTTCTTGATCGTAAGCCCAAGGCTCTTTCCGGTGGACAGAGACAGCGTGTTGCCATGGGTCGTGCAATCGTTCGTAATCCTAAGGTATTCCTTATGGATGAGCCTCTTTCAAACCTTGATGCTAAGCTTCGTGTACAGATGCGTATCGAGATCTCCAAGCTTCACCAGAGACTTGAAACAACCATCATCTACGTTACACATGACCAGACAGAGGCTATGACACTCGGTACCCGTATCGTAGTTATGAAGGACGGTGTTATCCAGCAGGTTGACACACCTCAGAACCTTTACGATTCACCTCAGAACCTCTTCGTTGCAGGTTTCATGGGTTCACCTCAGATGAACTTCATCGACTGCGAAGTTGGTCCCGAAGGCAAGACACTTACATTCGGTTCGAACACCATCCAGGTTCCCGAGCTCAAGGCAAAGAAGCTTGCTGACGCAGGATATCCCGGCAAGACAGTTGTTCTTGGTATCCGTCCCGAGGATGTTAAGGATGAAGAGATGTTCATCAGCAACTCACAGGGCAGCACGATCGATGTTATGGTACGTGTATACGAGCTCCTTGGTGCAGAAGTATTCCTTTACCTCGATGTTGATCAGTTCGAGATCACAGCACGTGTTAATCCTCGTACAACAGCAAGACCCGGCGATAACATCAAGGTTGCATTCGATCTCAGCAAGATCCACGTATTCGACAAAGAGACCGAGCAGATCATCACTCACTAATTACAGATCAAAGTTCCATAATGGATTTGAGAAGCCCCGCGGATCATCCCGCGGGGCTTTCCTTGTGTGATAAGTGAATGATATCTGTCGCAATCCGTGTAGGAGACGACCTGCCGAACCTGTGCAGGATCTACTTACGCATATCCTGAGTTCCGAGCCACTCGAGGTAAGGCTCGGGATCGATGTAGACGCCGTTTGAGACGACTCCGAAGTGGAGGTGAGGGCCGGTTGAAACGCCGGTGGAACCGCACAAAGCGATGGTCTGGCCCTGATCCACGTGATCGCCCTCGGAAACGAGAAGCTTCGAAGCATGACAATAAACGGTCATGAAATCGTTACCGTGATCGATGCGGACGTAATTGCCGCCGGAAGCGTTGTAGCTTGCCGCAACTACCGTTCCGGAAAGAACGGCTACGATGGGAGCACCGAACTGTCCGCCGATATCCCAGCCCTTGTGGTAGGTCGAGGCGCCCTTTTTGGGTGCGACTCTGTAACCGAATCTCGAATAGGTTGTGTGATCTCCGGGAAGCGGCCATATCATGCTGAAAGGATCATACTCTTCCTTGATCACGATGTTTGCATATTCCTCGGAATAATCTTTGAGGGCAACGGCTGCTGCTGCAGCGTCCTCGCGACGCTTCTTTGCTTCTGCTTCTTTGCGGAGTCGTTCTTCCTCTTCCTTACGCTTGCGCTCTTCTTCGGCAACACGTTTCTCCTCGTCCTCGATTATCTGCTCGATCTCGGCTTCCTCGGAAGCGATCTTGTCGATGTAGTCGAAGAGCAGTTCGTCCGCGATCCCGAGCTCTTCGGTCACGCGTTCGATCTCCTGTTGCTTCAGGTCCATGAGTTCCTCGAGTGTATCCTGCTCGAGGACGGCGCTTTCTTCCATGTGGTTGAGCTCTTCGAGAGATATTTCGAGGAGAGCCTTTTGGTCGGCTTCTTCCTGCTCATATTCCTTAAATCTCTCATAGAGGGAATTGTCGTATTTATGTATCTGTGAAAGATATTCCACGTGGTTGAGCAGGTCGGCAATACTTGACGATTCAAGCATAACGTCGAGGATCGAGGGCTCACCGTTCTCGTAGAGGTAGCGTACCCTTGCTTTCATTGTCTCGTACTGACTGTTCTTCTTTTCTGTGGCTCTGTTTAGGGCCTTTTTCGTCTTTTCGAGTTTTTTGGTCGTTGTTTCGATATCCTGCCTGAGTTCGAACAGCCTTAATGATATCTCGTTGAGTGACAGGTCGAGTTCCATGATGTAGGATTCGATGTCCGCTTTCTTCTCTTTGAATTCCTTTACTGTTTGCTCGGCTTGTTTACGGGCGTCTTCATACTCTTTTTTTCTGTCCTTGGCTTCCTGTAACTTCTTTTCATAAGCAGCTTTCGCATCCGAGGATTCATCCGCGGAAGTTCTTGAGAAGGGGACAAAACAGGCGCAGAAGAGCGCGATCATGATGATGATCGAAGTTATTCTCTGAAAGATGCTTCTCTGCTTCATAATGCTTTACTCCTTGACGGCGATCTTTTTAAGCTGCCTTCTGAGCGTCATGTTGCTTCCTATAAGACCGATGCCTATACCGATCGCTGCGGTCACCGGAATGAGGATCTTCATGACTTCAGCCTTTTCGAGGAACGAAACGAGGGAAAATACGGAAGAGAACTTCTCGGTGAGGAGCGCGGTCATGTTGTCGTAGAAGAAGAAAAATATCGCTGTGGGGATCCCGGCACCGAAAAGCCCGATCAGCATACCTTCCACGATGAAGGGGATCCTTATGAATATATCCGTGGCGCCGATAAGCTTCATGATCGAGATCTCCTGTTTCCTGACCGAAACACCGGTTGAGATCGTGATACTGATAAGGAAGACCGCAACAAGAAGAAGCACAACGATGATCACGATCGACACCGTTGCGAGCACGGTGTTGATGCCGGTAAGACCTTCGGAGATATCGGTTGTGTCGTTGACTTTTCTTACTCCTTCGAGCCCCGACGCATATGTGACAAGTTCTTTCTGCATCTCGGGATCGTTAAGATATACGGTAAATGAAGAAGAATCCTTGAGAGGGTTGTCGTCGCCGAATGTCGCGATCATCTCGGGAGTGAGGTGTTCGGATTTGTATTTCTCCCATGCTTCATCGCCCGAGGTAAATGTAACTTCGCTGACTTCGGCACGCTTACGGAGTTTCTCTCCGATCGAGTCGATCTCTTCGTAGCTGATGCCGTCGTCAAAGAAGATGGTCAGGCCAACGGTGTTTTCGGCTTCTCTGACCATATGATTAAAGTTCGAAAGGACTATATAGAAGATTCCGAACAGGAACAGACATGCCGCCATGGTTGCTATGGAAGCAAGCGAGAACATCCTGTTCCTTGCGAGACCTGCGAAACCCTGCCCGATCCCGTAAAAAAATGTTGAGATCCTACGCATGTGAATACCCGCCTTTTTTATCACTCTTTAATACGCCCTTGTTGAGGGTGATGACGCGCTTTTGCATCATGTCGACGATCTCTTTGTTATGAGTAACGACGACAACGGTCGTTCCGCGTCTGTTTACTTCCTCGAGGAGCCTCATTATCTCGAGGGAGTTCTTGGGATCGAGGTTTCCTGTGGGCTCGTCGGCAAGCAGCATGACAGGATTGTTAACGAGCGCTCTCGCGAGAGCCACACGCTGCTGTTCACCGCCCGAAAGCTCATCGGGATAGCTTTTGTATTTGTCCGCAAGTCCGACGATCGAAAGGATCCTCGGAACGTCGCGCTCGATCTGTTTCTTCGGAACCTGTGTGACGCGCTGCGCAAATGCGACATTTTCATAGACATTTCTGTCCTTTAAAAGCCTGAAATCCTGGAATACGACACCGATGCTCCTGCGAAGCTTGCAGACTCCACGGGAACGCATCCTGCAGATGTTCCTGCCGTTGACCATTATGAGTCCGGATGTCGGCGTGATCTCACGAAGCAGCAGCTTTATGAGAGTCGATTTGCCGGAACCGCTGCTTCCGACGATAAAGACAAATTCGCCTTTTCTGATCTTCAGATTCAGGTTCTTCACGGCATGAAGACCGTCGACGTAGTCTTTGGTAACGTTTTCGCATAATATAACGGGCGGGTCGATCGTTTCGTTTTCCGCTCTGTATAGATCAAATCTGTCCATAGTATCCTCTTGCGGTAAAGGCCTTTTTGGCCGAACTCATTTTAATTGTGGTAAGCTCCCATATAATCATTATCACAGAACACAGGGTTGTTCGCAAGAAAATTTATATAAAAAAGATGCTTCAAAACATGTCTTTTGCGGAAATGCGGTAATGTTCTTTGCTATTGAAAAAACATGCATGAACGCTTATAATCTCTCTATGGAATCACCCTAAAAAAAGTTTAGAAAGGATGCGTATCATGATTAAAGAGTTTAAAAAATTTATCACCCGCGGTAACATGATCGATCTTGCAGTCGGCATGATCATCGGTGCCGCTTTCAACAGCATCGTTACATCTCTCGTTAACGACATCTTTATGCCTGTAGTCAGCCTGATCGTCGGCGACACGGATTTTTCAAACATGTATGTTATCCTGAGCAACCCCGGGAACGTTCCCAAGCCCGCAACTCTTGCGGAAGCCAAGGAGCTAGGTCTTGCAACGCTCAACTACGGTAACTTCATCACGGCACTTATCCACTTCCTTATCATGGCTATCGTTGTATTCCTGATCGTTAAGGCTATGAACAAGATGACCGACATCAGCAAGGGTCTTGTTAAGAAGAAGGGTGAGCCCGCTCCCGAGCCCACTACAAAGAAGTGTCCTTACTGTCTGAGCGAGATCCCGATCAAGGCTACCAAGTGCCCTCATTGTACTTCGGATGTTCCCGAGGAGCCCGTTGAGGAAAAGAAATAATCAGTAAGAGGTTTTTAAGTAATGAACAACACTGTCGATGAGATCAAAAGGAGAAGGACTTTTGCGATAATCTCACACCCCGACGCAGGAAAGACGACTCTCACGGAGAAGCTCCTGCTGTACGGCGGGGCCATTAATCTGGCAGGCTCCGTTAAAGCTAAAAAGACAGCCAGACATGCAGTATCTGACTGGATGGAGATCGAGAAAGAAAGAGGTATTTCGGTTACGTCGTCCGTCATGCAGTTCGACTACGACGGATATTGTATCAATATTCTTGATACACCGGGTCACCAGGATTTCTCTGAAGATACTTATCGAACACTCATGGCGGCCGATTCGGCCGTCATGGTCATTGATGGGTCAAAGGGTGTCGAGGCCCAGACTATCAAGCTTTTCAAGGTATGTGTCATGAGACATATACCTATCTTCACGTTTATAAACAAGATGGATCGCGAGGCGCGGGACACGTACGAGCTTCTCGACGAGATCGAAACCGTGCTTGGGATCAGGACTTGTCCCATGGACTGGCCGATAGGCTCAGGCAAGGGCTTCAAGGGTGTTTACGACCGTCAGACCCACATGATCAACCGTTACATGGCGGCAAATGCCGGAATGAAGGCGGTTGAGGGCATCGAAGCCGACATCACGGATCCGAAGCTCGACGAATTGATCGGTTCCGATGCGGGAAACAGGCTCCGTGAGGAAATCGAACTTATCGAGGGTGCGACAGATCCCTTTGATATCGAAAGAGTCAGAAAGGGTGATCTCACCCCTGTATTTTTCGGATCGGCCCTTAACAATTTCGGTGTCGAGAATTTCCTCAAGTACTTCCTGTCCATGACTCCGCCGCCACTGGCACGTGAGTCGACCGAAGGAACAGTCGATCCCATGAGCGAGAGCTTCTCGGCGTTTGTATTTAAGATCCAGGCCAACATGAACAAAGCGCACCGCGACAGGATCGCATTTATGAGGATCTGTTCCGGACGTTTTGATGCCAATAAAGAAGTATTTCACGTGCAGGGCGACAGGAAGCTGAGGCTTTCGCGTCCCCAGCAGCTCATGGCGGAAGAGAGAAAGGGGATCGATGAAGCCTATGCGGGCGACATCATCGGTGTTTTCGATCCCGGCATCTTTTCGATCGGCGATACCGTTTGCGATCCTTCGGCGAAAGTCCGCTATGAAGGTATACCGACCTTTGCACCGGAGCATTTTGCGAAAGTCAGACAGGTCGATACGATGAAACGTAAGCAATTCATGAAGGGTATCATGCAGATCGCACAGGAAGGCGCGATCCAGATATTCCAGGAATTCAACACCGGCATGGAAGAGATCATCGTCGGCGTGGTAGGTGTCCTTCAGTTCGACGTATTGAAATTCCGTCTTCAGTCGGAGTACGGTGTTGAGATAGCAATGGAGACCCTTCCTTACGAATTCATCAGATGGATCGCGGCGATGGAGGGGACGACCGGAGAGCTTTCGGTCACATCCGACACAAAGAGGGTAAAAGACCTCAAGGGCAACCCCTTATTGCTTTTTGCACACGCATGGAGCATCAAAACTGTCCTCGAGCGCAACAAAGGACTCGAACTGCTCGAGTTCTCAAAGAACTGACATGGCAGACAAGAAATACGAGATAAATATGTGTGAGGGAGCGATCCTCCCGAAGATGCTGCGTTTTACGATACCGCTCATGCTTTCGAGCGTGCTGCAGCTTCTCTTCAACGCGGCGGACGTTGTGATCGTCGGTCAGTTCGCGGGCGACGACTCGCTCGGAGCCGTGGGCTGCACGGGATCGCTCGTTAATCTCCTCACAAACCTGTTCATCGGCCTCTCGGTCGGATCGAACGTTATGGCCGCGCGGCACTACGGTGCCAAGCAGGACGACAGGCTCGGCAGGACAGTCCACACATCGATGTGCGTGGCGCTCCTGGGAGGTGTCATCCTCACGGCGGTCGGAGTCATCTTTTCGGGTGATCTCCTAACGCTTATGGACACGCCCCCGGAGCAGCTCGGCAAAGCCACGCTTTACCTGAGGATCTACTTCGCAGGTGCGACCGTGAGCCTTATATACAACTTCGGAAGCGCACTTCTGAGGGCTGTCGGAGACACGAAGCGACCGATGATCTATCTCGCATTGTCCGGAGTTGTCAATGTTTTACTCAATCTGATATTTGTTATAGTTCTCGAGATGGATGTTGCGGGCGTTGCGATAGCGACCGTTATCTCACAGGCCATGAGCGCCGTGCTCGTTGTGAGATGCCTGATGAGGGAGAAGGGCGCCTTTAAGCTCATCCCCTCGAAGCTCGGGATCGACCTCAAGGAGCTTTCGATGATCCTGAGAGTCGGATTCCCGGCAGGGATCCAGGGTTGCATCTTTTCGATGTCGAATGTTGTCATCCAGTCCTCCGTGAACGGATTCGGAAATATCGTGGTGGCCGGCAACTCGGCGGCCATGAACCTCGAAGGCTTCTGCTGGGTTTCCATGAACGCGTTCCATCATGCGACGTTGTCGTTCATGAGCCAGAACTACGGTGCGGGACGCTCGGAGCGTATGGGCAGGATCCTGCGCTGCGGACTGATCTGTGTGACCGTAACGGGACTCGTGCTCGGACTTCTTGAGGTGATCTTCAGCAGACAGCTGCTCGGGATCTACACCTCGAGTCCCGAGGTTATCGAAGCCGGTGTCAGGAGACTAATGTACATCGCATCCATCTACTTCACCTGCGGTGTTATGGACGTTATGGTCGGTGCACTGCGCGGAGTCGGATACTCCGTGATGCCCATGATAGTCTCGCTCGTCGGAGTCTGCGGAGTGAGACTTGTATGGATCGCGACCGTGTTCGGTATCGAGCAGTACCACAGAGTCGAGACTGTTTATGTTTCCTACCCGATCTCGTGGATAGCGACATTCCTTGTACATGTCGTGACCTACTTCACGGTACGTAAACGGGTGCTCGCGCGCATGTCGGGCAGGATGACGGCCCCTGAGGCTGCTGCCACGGGCGAAACGAAATGATTTAAGGATTACAGATGGAAAAGCTGGTGGTTATAGCCGGAACGAACGCGTCCGGCAAAAGTGATCTGGCGGTGAAGATCGCCCGGGCCGTAAAAGGCGAAGTGATCTCCGCGGATTCAAGACAGGTCTTTAAGGGACTTGACCTCGGAAGCGGCAAGATCACCGTTCCCGAGATGCAGGGCGTGCCGCATCACCTTTTGGATGTAGCGCAGCCCGGGGATTATTTCTCGCTTGCGCATTATCAGCGCCTCGCATATGAGGCGATAGACGACGTTCTGTCACGCGGAAGGATCCCGCTTCTTACGGGAGGCACGGGGCTCTACATCAACGCCGTTGTCGACGGCTATGAACTCGAACCCGGCGAACCCGAGAGTGCTGTTCGCGAGCGTGTCGAGGGGATGGACTGCGAAGAACTCCTGGAGATCGTGAGAAACGCGGATCCCTCGGGAGCGGAAAAGCTCGATCCTCACAACAAGCGCAGGCTCGAACGTGCGGCCGAGAAGATCCTGACGGGCAAGAAGCTTGAAAACAGCGCACATAAGCGTTATGAAACTCTCGTGCTCGGCGTTACGTGGCCGAGGGCGGAGCTTTATGAGAGAATAGAAGAAAGGCTCAAACGAAGACTCGACGAGGATATGATCGGAGAGGTCGAGAGGCTCAGAGCCGCGGGAGTCAGCGATGATTTCCTCTACAGGCTCGGGCTCGAATACAGATACATCCTCTGTTACCTTCGGGGACAGTATTCGTATGAGAAATTCTACGAGGAGCTTTTCAAGGAGATACGTCATCTTGCCAAGGAGCAGATGACATGGTTCAGGAAGAGAAAGGATATCGTCTGGATCGACATGAAGGACGATCCCTTCGGAAAGGCGATCGAAAAGATAGATGCATTCCTGAAAGGTGAATGAAGAGGATGCATTCCCGAAAGGTGAATGAACAGGATGCATTTGGGAAAACGGTCGGAGCAATAAGGACATGAAAGGAGGCAGGTCATGAGACTTATCATTGTGACGGGCATGAGCGGTTCGGGCAAGACTAAGGCACTCGATATTCTTGAGGATAACGGTTATTATTGTCTTGATAATCTTCCCGTAAAGATCCTGCCCGAGTTTATGAACATGATCCTGCGGCTCGATGATTTTTCGAATAAGGTTTGCATCACCGTGGATGTAAGAAACAGCGAGATGTCGGCGGGCGCGCTTCATACTCTTAAATCGCTTTCAAAACTCGTGTCGCTCAAGATCATCTTCCTTGACTGCGACAATTCGGTCCTTATGAAGAGGTACAAGGAGACAAGGCGTCTCCATCCGCTCATGATGACCGACAATACACTCGATCTTCAGGGAGCCATCAACAAAGAGCGGATGATCCTTGAACCGATCAAATCGACTGCCGATTATATCATTGACACGTCGCTTCTGACGACGGGAGACCTTAAGCAGAAGATCGGGGAATTCCTTCCCGAGAGCGAACAGCAGGGATTGTCGCTCTCATTTACCGCGTTCGGCTACAAATACGGGATACCGGCGGATTGTGACGTCGTTTTCGACGTGAGATGTCTGCCCAATCCTTTTTATATAGATGAGTTGAAGACAAAAACGGGTCAGGATCATGAAGTGAGAGACTTCGTGATGTCATGCCCCGAGTCACAGGAGTTATTTGACAGGATCACAGCATATCTTGACAGTGCGATCCCCATGTATGAACATGAGGGAAGATCGCAGCTCGTTGTGGGACTCGGATGTACGGGAGGCCAGCACAGATCGCTGACTTTCGCGATCCTTCTTGCCGAAAGATACAAACAGAAAGGATTTGCGGCAAGTGCCTTCGCGAGAGACAGTGAGCGCAATGTCAAGAAATATCTGTAAAAGACGGAACCGTAATGCTTCTTACGAGGTGAGCGCATGGAAGATACCGTAAAAAACGAACTCTTGAATTTTGCTTACAAGACCTTTACCGAACAGGAAGGATACAAGGCCATCATGGCTGTTTTTGAGCGCGTCGGAAAAGCGCTCGACCTTGATGCCCTTCTCACGTTCAGGACAAGCGAAACGCCTTTCCTTCTTGAGACGGACGATGTCTGGGACAGCAATCAGAATCTCGGAGATCGCAGACTTGTGATGGATTACCGTGACAACGAAAACTGGTTCAAGCTCAATCCCTACAGGGAGGAAGCCCGTGTTTACCGCGTGGATGACACGACGGACAGGAATCTCGAGGCGATGAGCCGGGAAATGGTTGAAGCCACAGGCGTGACAGCATTTGTTTCCTGCGCGATGTCGAGTGGCAGGGATTATGTCGGCGAGCTGGTATTTGCTTACAGACGCGGACCCCGCAAGTGGGACGAATCGGATATCGCCTTTATGAGGCAGCTCGCGATGATCCTCTATAAGATCGTGGCGAGGGATAAAAGAAACGAGGCACGTCGCTTCATCCTCTCCGAAGCCGAGAACATGGTGTCGGAGGCCGGCAATGCGACAAGCCAGTTCCTCACGAACATTTCGCATGAGCTGAGGGCTCCGATCAATTCCATCACCGGAATGACGACGATCCTCAGACACAATATAGGTAACCCCGAGATCGCTTCGCAGTGCCTCGACCGCCTCGATAAGGCAGTCAGACAGCTCATGGACAGCATGAGCAGCTGCGTGGACACATCGATAATCGACGGCGACAGACTCCTTGTTGATATGTCATGGTTCAAACCGTCGGATCTCGAGGCGGATGTCAGAAAAGTGTATGGTCCCCTTTGTGACGTCAAGAGGCAGACACTTGAATTTGAATACGAGAACGGGATGATAATCTATTCCGACCTCACGAAGATCCTCAGGATCCTCGGACATCTGATCTCAAACGCCAGCAAGTATTCGGACGAAGGCGGCAGGATCAGTGTTTCCGTTACGATCGACGAAAATACCCGCACCCGCAGCATGATCATGTTCAGAGTGCGTGACAACGGATGCGGCATGGATGACGAAACAAGAAGGTTCATCCTTGAGCCCTATAACCCGAACAATATGCGCAAGGGAGCCCCTCAGGGTCTCGGAACATTTATTGCGAAGCATCTTATCAGGCTTATGCACGGAACGATGGATGTATTTTCGCAGGTCGGCAGCGGGACGGAATTTGTGTTTATGATCCCGGCCAGGATCAACGTCGACAAGCCTCTTAATGTCGAGGCGGAAGAACCGCCGGTACAGGAAGAAGTCAGTGAGATGTATATAGGCAGAAGGATACTCATCGCCGAGGACAATGTGCTTATGGGTGAGATCCTCGCTACGATACTGGGTTACAGGGGGCTTGATTCGGACAGCGCGATAAACGGTCGTGAAGCTCTTGAAATGTATATGTCCCACGATCCGTTTTATTATGATATGATACTTATGGATGTTCAGATGCCTGTCATGGACGGTATCGAAGCAACCAGAAAGATCCGCGGGAGCGGCAGGACGGATGCGCAGATCATTCCGATCATCGCGCTTTCGGCCAACACGTCGCAAAGCGAGATCGAGCTTACGGCACAAAGCGGCATGAATTCGCAGCTTTTGAAACCTGTTGCCGAAAAAGATCTGTTTGAAACAATCGGTCAGTTCATGATCTGACCGGGAAAGGATTAAAAATACAAAGCAATGAATAGGGTGAAGTCACAGCAGAAAGCTCTTGTATCGATGCTGTCGGTCCTGGTGGCGCTTGTACTGGCGTGCGGGACTATCGGAACAAGAGCGGAAGATGTAATTAACATTGATGCTGCGACCGATTTAATCGATCCGGCGGCAGAGGGAACTGTTGAGCCGGAGGTACAGACGGACAGGGTGGGAACTGTGGAAGTACCGAATGTTGATAACGGGGATATTGTTGATGACGCGGAGGCTCCTCCGGAGGACATCAAAGGGGACAATATTGTCGTAACAGAGGATACGGAACCGGAAGAGAAGCTTCCGACTGATCGGGGATTGGGAGAGGAAAATGATGCTCTTTTGACCGCGGGAGGGGAGGCTGCAGTTGAAGAAGAGACAGTTCAGAGGTTTAGGCCCGTTTATGAACTGTCCGAAGAAGAACGCCCCGAAGTCCCTGCGGATGTACCTGAAAAGGTCGCAAAACTCCTTGTAACAAGCAAAGATCATTATGACGCCGATGTTGTCGGGGGTGCACAGTCAATACCTCTCGAAAGCAACGATGCGCGTTATGATTACATTACCGGGAGCCCGTATAAGGTATATACGATGACGGACAAGCCCGAGTGGTATCGTACGGAAGGTATCGCTCATGGGCGTATGTCCACTTTTGACGTACCTTACTGGGTGATCGACAAGAACGGTGAGCGTAAGGCAACCACGGGAAGCATTACGATCAACGCTCTTCTTGCTGACAGCGTAAAGTGCATTTTCAGCGATATCTTCTTGCTTGAAGAGCAGTTTCCCATTAATTATCTTAAGGGATTTATATACAGAAAGGTCGGAGGAGCGGGACTTGTAAACTCGCCGATCCTTTCGGCTCATTCGTTCGGCGTTGCGATCGACATAAACAACGGCGACTACGATAACGACCTTTATCTCGGTAAAGGTAACGATCTGAGGGATAAGAGCAATCCTTATTGCATCTCCGATGATGTTGTCGATGTATTTAAGGCATACGGATGGAATTGGGGCGGTGAATTTGACATTTGCTCCGATACGATGCATTTCCAGTATTTCGGGCTCGAATTCCTCCAATATGACTCCGACGAACCTTTCCCCGTTCTCGAGCCGGGAAAGGATGCGGATGCGAAGATCGTTGAAAACCTCAGAAGCCGTCTGAAAAAGCTCGGATATCTGAAAAAGGCGTCGGGGAAGAAATATGATGATACACTGGTAACGGCTGTCAAACAGTTTCAGAGAGAAAACGATCTTGTTCCCGACGGAATTGTTGATTATGAGACGTGGGTACCGATCATCAACCAGACTCATGATATGTCCTACGTATTCTAAGGAGTAACAGAACTCATGAATGAAAAGAAGAACGGTAACGAAACAAAAACAGACGCTACAAAGTCGAGAATACCGACCGGCGTCATCGTTACCGTGTTCTTTTTGGTCACTGTCACGGCCATTGTGGTCATATTCTTTAATTTTCTTATATCGGTCGATGATCCCGAATCCGAAAAGATTTACGACAAATATTATGTAATGATAGTTCCCGAGCAGGATTCTTCGTTCTGGAGCGAGGTCTATGAAAGTGCGCGCAAAGCGGGTGAAGACAGAAGCGTTTATGTGGAGCAGCTCGGCAGGAGCATCCTCAGGCGTTACTCGCGTGAAGACCAGATAAGGATCGCCGTTGCCGAGTCTGTTGACGGGATCATCGTTACCGCGGATGAAAGCGAGGAAATGCGTGAGCTGATCGGTCTTGCGACAGAAAGCAGGATACCGGTTGTCACTCTCGTATCGGATTGTCCTTCTTCGGATCGATGCAGTTTTGTCGGTATCAATAATTACAACATCGGCCGTGAGTACGGAGAGAAGATAATTGAGGTTGCGAAGACAAAGAAAAGCGCCGGCGATACCGTAAAGGTTGCGGTTCTTGTTGACAGTTATTCGGAAGAGGCGGGGCAGAATATCCTTTGCATGGGTATCCAGGAAACCGTCGAAAACGGTGTAAAGATGGATCTTACCGATTCCAGGAAGGTTGATATCACACTTGTACCCATAGACGATTCAAATCCGTTCTCTACACAGGAAGGCGTCAGGGAACTTATTGTCGGACAGGAGTCCGCAGAGCCCGACATAATAGTTTGTCTTTCGGAGACAGAAACGACCAGTGCCTATCAGGTTATAGTCGATTATAACAAAGTAGGTGTTATATCCATTCTCGGATATCATGATTCGCCGGCGATCCTTAATGCTATAGACAGGAATGTAATCGAGGCAACCATATCCATTGATACCGACCAGCTCGGCAGCACCTGCGTATGGGCCCTTAACGAGTACAGTGAGCTCGGATATACGAGTCAGTATTTTACGGCCGACTCGTTGATGATCGATTCTTCGAACGTTTCGGAGTATCTGAAGGAGGTGCCGAATGAAGGTTGACGGTTTCTTCCGCAGAGTATCGATAAAGAACAAGATGATCGGCATCTCACTGCTTGCCAATGTGATCATCCTTGTTGTCAATGTCATATTGATGTTCGGTATCAATAACCTTTCGGACAGGATGGACATGGTTTATAAGGACAATCTCTTCCTTGAAGAACTCATGGATTCCATAGGCAGGGTTCAGGACAATATGACGGAATACCTGAATACCAAGAACAGCGATGTTCTGACCGAGTACTACAGGAGCGAGCAGGAGTTCAGGGATCTTTACGAACAGCTCGATGATGAAATATCATCTCTTCCCTTTGCGCGGATGGAGAGAAACATAAAGAGAATGTGCGGCGAGTATATTGATGAGGTTTTGCTCACGATTGAGTACAAACGTGGCCGTAATGTCGAAAAATACCGCGTAAGATATGAAAATGCTACCAGGATCTACGACTACATCGAATCCGCGATATACAGTCTGAACAACGAACAGTTCGCGGAGAACTCCGGCAACTATACTAAACTCCTTTCCGCTTTCAGAAGGTTTGAGATGACCAGTAACCTTGTACTTGCGGCTGTCATCATAGGCAATATAATCGTCGTGACAAGGCTGACACTTGCAGTTATCAGGCCGCTTCAGAATCTTACCGAGAAGGCGGGTGAAGTGGGTCGCGGTAATTTTGACATTCCTCCGCTTCGTGTTGTTAACGATGATGAGGTCGGTGTCGTTACCGAGGCGTTTAACCAAATGACGGTAAGTATCAGAGATTATATCGACAGGCTCAGGGAGAGTTCCGCGGCCGAGCGAAGGCTTCGCGAGAACGAGCTGCTCATGCAGGCGCATCTTAAGGAGGCGCAGCTCAAATACCTTCAGGCCCAGATCAATCCCCACTTCCTCTTTAATACGCTGAATGCGGGTGCACAGCTCGCCATGATGGAAGGGGCGGATAAAACCAACGGATATATCGAGCATGTCGCCAATTTCTTCCGTTATAACGTAAAAAAAGGAGCGGAGATAGTTACGATCCGCGAGGAAGTCGAACTCATCGACAATTATATATACATCCTGAACGTTCGTTTCAGCGGTGATATCAAATACGAAAAGAAGCTCGACGAATCCGTTCTCGATACGCCGATGCCGAGCATGATCCTCCAGCCCATAGTGGAGAACTGCGTAAACCACGGTATCAGAGAGATGCTCGGGGAGGGATGTATCAAACTCGAGGTGTGCAGGATCGATGATATCGTCGTAGTGAGCATAAGTGATAACGGCAAGGGTCTTTCACAGGAGACCATAAACGATATCCTTAACGGAAGCCTGAAACCCGATCCGAAATCTTCGGGCGGCGGAATAGGACTTGATAACGTGATCGCGAGACTCAGGCTTTATACGGGCGAGAGCGATCCCGTTTCGATCACGAGCGAGGGCGAAGGAAAGGGAACAAGGTTCGATATATACCTGGATGTGTGACGAGTGGGGAATTGTCCGACTTTGTAGCGGAGATCATGGAAGAGGTTTTTTATGTATAAGATAATGCTGGCGGATGATGAAGGGATCGTGATCGATTCACTTCGGTTCATTATTGAAAAGGAATTCGGTGACGAATGCGAGATCGCTACCGCAAAGACGGGCAGAAGCGTTATCGAGCTTGCCGAAAGCTTCAGACCCGATATTGCGATCATGGACATTCAGATGCCCGGGATCAACGGAATTGAAGCGATGAGAGAGATCAGAAGGACGAATACTTCTGTTATCTTCATCGTCATGTCGGCATATGATAAATTCGATTACGCGCAGGAAGCCATTAAGCTCGGAGTGCTCGAATATGTGACAAAACCCATGAACAGGGAGCGCATGATCGCCATATTGCATATGGCCATAGACCAGGTTTGCGACGAACGCCGTAAGAGAAGCGAGGATCTGATCATCAAGGAGAAGCTTGAGACGGTCGTTCCGATCCTTGAGAGCGGTCTTATCTATAACATTCTTTTTAAAGAGTATTTTGAAGAGGATATTGAAAGCTACAGATCGCTCCTCGACATAAAATCCGATCATGCCTACATGATGGTCATCGTCTGCGGCGACGAGCAGGAAGGAAGCCATATGACAAACGCTGCCGGCAGCAGTGTGAGGATGCTTCGCAATTACAAAGAGATACGCGATCTTTTAAAGGATTCTTTTGACTGCGCGGTGGGCACGGTCATGTCGAACAAGATCGCCGTGCTCGTTTCCTACGACGGATTAAAGATGGATTATAACGAAAGAGCCTCTCTTATCGAGCGGATGAGAGAACTCGTTCATACAACGAGAAGAAAGCTCGGTATCAGGCTCCGTATCGGCATCGGCGGAGTCAGACCCATAAACGTTATGGCCGATTCGTACAATGAAGCGGTCAAGGCGCTGCTTTTCACCACGGGCAGCGTGGCTCACGCGGACGATCTTCCCATCGGCTGCGACTATACCGACGATTATCCCGTCGAGACCGAGAACCGCCTTTTTGACGAGATCAGGAGGGGCAACAAAGAAGGCGCATTAAGGGAGGCCGACAGATTTTTTGAGTGGATGAAGGATTCGGACATCAACAATATAAGGCTCAAGATCATCGAATTCGTTCTTTTTGCCGAGAAATTCGCCTATGAAAACGGCGGAATGACCTACAGGTTCGAGTCGCGACACGATTATCTTCCCGAGGTTCTTGAAACCGATCATGTTGAGAAACTTAGGGAATGGTTCCTTCACAAGATCGGAGAAGCGTGTGCCAATATAGAAAACAAGCGCAACGAGAGAACCGTGAGCGTTGTCGATATGGCAAAGAATTTCATTCGCGACAATTACAGCAGAAATATCTCTCTCGAGGATGTTTCGAGAGCGGTTGATATAAGCCCGTACTATTTCAGCAGACTTTTTAAAGAAGAAACGGGGGAAAACTTTATCGAATACCTTACCGGGATAAGAATGGAGCATGCGCGGGAACTTCTTTCGAATCCCCGTTACAGCATGAAAGAAATCTGCTCAATGATAGGATATCAGGATCCCAATTATTTCAGCAGATCGTTTAAGAAGAATGTGGGTGTTACACCCACCGAGTACAGAGAGGGGAAAACGTCATGAGAAGAATCCTTGCGCTGATGTTATTTGCTACCTTGCTTCTTTCCGCCTGTAATGGGTCTGAAACACTTGTGACGGAGTCCAGTGAAAAAACAGAAGCTTCCATAAAGATCGGAATGAGTTTTGATTCGTTTGTTATAGAACGCTGGCAAAGAGACAGAGATGTATTTGTCTCCACAGCAAAGGAGCTTGGTGCGCAGGTAAATGTTCAAAGTGCAAACGGTGACGTGGTGAGACAAAGAGAGCAGATAGAGTACTTTATAGAGTCCGGAATGGATGTTATCGTGATCATTTGCATTGATTCGAGCAGCCTCTCGGAGGTGGTCAGTGAAGCGCGAAAATCGGGCATTAAGGTTATCGCATATGACAGACTTCTAAACGATTCCTCCGTGGATCTGTACATTTCCTTTGACAACGAAATGGTCGGACGAATGATGGGAGAGGCACTGTGCGGCGCCATAGACTATCCGGGAAGTTTTGTGATGCTTGGGGGATCTCCAAAGGACAACAACGTATCGCTTCTCGAACAGGGATTCCTTGAGGTCTGTGAAGAAAACTCAATTGACGTCAGCGGAAGGATGCATGCCGATAACTGGAAGGCAGAGATCGCTGCCGAGTACGTTTATGACCACGAGGATATAATAAAAAGCGCTTCGGGCATAATGTGCGGAAACGACACCATCGCAGGTGCTGTCATACCTGTTCTGGCGGAGATGAGACTTGCGGGAAGCATGAGCGTTGTCGGACAGGATGCCGATCTTGAGGCTTGTCAGAGAATAGTTGAGGGGACACAGCTCATGACCGTTTACAAGCCGGTTGAAAAACTTGCAAAAAGAGCGGCCTCTTGTGCTATCGCCCTTGCGAAGGGTGAAAGACTCGAGGCCGAGGATGTTCAAACTATCAATGACGGAACTTATGATGTACCTTATATTGCAATGGAGCCTATCAGCGTAACAAAGGACAACATGAATGAGGTGATCATCGGCAGCGGATTCCATCTTAAAGAAGATGTTTATCTCAACGTTCCGGAATTAATGCCCGCTTAAAAGCGTTAAGCTTCTTCTGCGGCGGGGCTCTTCTTTACTGCGTAAATCTTGTTCCAAAGAGTAAGATAGATCGATAAAACAAATATGATGACCGACGCAACGGTTGTTACAGTAAGCATTGTTGTCGAGGATAACGGATCATACTGTGCAAGAGCGGGGAATGCAGCGTTGAAAGCTGATGTAGCGGCACCGCCGACGAGGATCGAGAATAAGAATTCGATCACCGCAAGGATTGCCACGATGATTCCCGTAACAGTATCCGAAACCCATCTCCAAAGGAAGAACATTACGAACATCACAACCGGGATGAAAAGAAGTACATATGTATAGAAAGAAAGTGTTCCCGACTTAACAAGACCGGTGCTGCCGGTGATGGTGTTAAGAACACCGATGTTACCGTTGAATCTGACAACCGTGGGATCTGACGGATCCATGGGCTGACTTATCTCAGCGTTGACTACAGCCGCTGTATCAATGTCATTACCGAGATCTACCTGGTAGAAAGGGAAAAGACATGCAAAAATAAGAAGGAACGAAAGCACCATAAGGCAGTATTTAAGAAGATTGGAACAATGTGTGGTTTTCATTATTTACCCTCCTGGATAATCATATAGGTTTATAATAGTAAAAAACGGTGTAAAAAGCAACTGCTTTTTCAGTTTAAGAGGTCTGCGTGACAGGCCGTGACGCAAGAATCCCGCGCGATGGCAATAAATGATTAGGAGAAGCAAAAAAATGCTATGAGTTACATTTCATAACTCACTAAATGTGTAAAAAATATGCTGTCGATTAAAAGATAATCCTACAAACCTTATGTTATCATGCTCATGTAGCAATACAAACTTACTCACAAAGACGGTGCCCGAGAGGCACTGTCATAAAAAAGGGAGGTTACAAAATTATGAAAAAGGCACTTTGCTTATTAATGAGCCTTGTTATGGTAGTAGCTATGCTTACAGCCTGCGGTTCATCATCATCGTCGGATAACAAGGTTGGCGTTTCGATGCCTACCAAGACGCTTCAGAGATGGAATCAGGACGGTTCCAACATGAAGGAACAGCTCGAGAAGAAGGGCTATGAAGTTGATCTTCAGTTCGCAGACGGTACTGCAGACGTTCAGGTTAACCAGATTGAGAACATGATCTCCAACGGATGCAAGGTTCTCGTTATTTCAGCTATTGACGGAAAATCACTTGGTACTGTTCTTGCAACAGCTAAGGAAAAAGGCGTTAAGGTTATCGCTTATGACCGTCTTATCATGGATACCGATGCGGTTACATACTACGCAACATTCGATAACTTCAAGGTTGGTGTTAAGCAGGGCGAGTACATCGAGGAGAAGCTTGGTCTCAAGACCAATGCAGGACCTTTCAATATCGAGCTTATCGCAGGTTCACCCGATGATAACAACGCTCACATCTTCTTCGAGGGCGCTATGAGCATCCTTCAGCAGTACATCGACAACGGCAAGCTTAATGTTAAGTCCGGACAGAAGACATTCGAGCAGGTAGCTACACAGGATTGGAAAACAGAGAATGCTCAGTCAAGATTCGAAGCACTTATCGCTTCCAACTACGCTGACGGAACACAGCTTGATGCTGTTATGGCTTCCAATGATTCAACAGCTCTCGGTGTTGCAAACGCTCTTGCAAACAGCTACACAGGCAAGTACCCCATCCTCACCGGTCAGGACTGTGATATCGCAAACGTTAAGAACATGATCAACGGCAAGCAGTCGATGTCCATCTTCAAGGATACCCGTGATCTTGCTGCAAAGACAACAGAGATGGTAGACGCTATCCTTAAGGGCGGCGAGCCTCCCATCAACAACACAAAGGATTATGACAACGGCAAGTTTGTTGTTCCTTCATATCTTTGCGATCCCGTATTCGCTGATGCAAACAACTATGTAACACTTCTTGTTGACTCCGGATACTACAAGGCAGAAGAACTCAAGTAATCTGCAGAACAAAGTAAAATTTTACAAGAAGTTAACCGGCAGGCAGGCGACTAGTTCTGTCTGCCGGTTTTCGCGGTGAGAACAGAGCTTCCAATGAGGAGGGAAAAAAATTGGCTAAGATATTGCTTGAAATGAGAAACATAACCAAGACATTCCCCGGTGTTAAAGCACTTGATAACGTGAATTTCCAGGTTGAAGAAGGTGAGATCCACGCCCTTGTCGGAGAAAACGGTGCAGGAAAATCAACTCTTATGAATGTTCTTTCGGGAATTTATCCGTTCGGAACATATGACGGAGATATCGTTTACGACGGCAATGTCTGTGAGTTTCATGATATAAAAGAAAGCGAAAGGATGGGTATTGTCATCATCCATCAGGAGCTGGCGCTCATCCCTTATATGACGATTGCCGAGAACATGTTCCTCGGTAACGAAAGAGGTAAAAGCTTCAAAATCAATTGGAACGAAACTAATGAGCTTGCGGCTAAATACCTTAAGATGGTCGGTCTCAAGGACAGCCCGCAGACATTGATAAAAGATATAGGTGTCGGAAAGCAGCAGCTTGTTGAGATCGCAAAAGCGCTCGCGAAAAATGCAAAGCTTCTTATCCTCGATGAGCCCACGGCTTCTCTTAATGAGGACGATACCAAGGCTCTTCTTGACCTGCTGCTTAGTTTTAAGGCACACGGTCTGACTTCTATCATTATATCCCATAAGCTTAATGAGGTTGCGTATGTTGCCGACAAGGCGACCATACTTCGAGACGGTGCAACGATCGAGACACTTGTCAAGGGTGTTGATGATATGTCGGAGACAAGGATCATCAAAGGAATGGTAGGACGTGAGCTTTCCGACCGTTTCCCGAAGCGTGAATCGCACATCGGAGATGTTGTATTTGAGGTTAAGAACTGGAATGTTTATCATCCCATTTACAATGAGCGTAAGGTTGTGGATGATGTGAGTATTAATGTCAGAAAGGGAGAGATCGTTGGTATTTCGGGACTTATGGGCGCGGGCCGGACGGAACTTGCGATGAGTCTTTTCGGGAAGAGCTACGGAGTTGATATTTCCGGAGAATTGTTCATCAATGGCCGAAAGGTTGAGCTTGAAAATGCCGGAAAAGCGATTAAGAACGGACTTGCATATGTAACGGAGGACAGAAAGGGTAACGGTCTGATCCTATCAAGTTCGATCAAGATAAATACCACGATCGCAAACCTTGACGGTGTCAGCAAACACGGTATCATCAATAAAGACAAAGAGTACGCGGTTGCTGTGGAGTACAAGAACAAGCTTTCAACCAAGTGCCCCACTGTCGAACAGAATGTCGGAAACCTGAGCGGCGGAAACCAGCAAAAGGTTCTCCTTGCAAAGTGGATGTTTGCGGATCCCGATGTTCTGATCCTCGATGAGCCGACAAGAGGTATCGATGTCGGAGCGAAATACGAAATCTATTGTCTTATGAACAGGCTTGTCGATGAAGGAAAATCGGTAATCATGATCTCGTCCGAAATGCCCGAGATACTCGGTATGTGCGATCGAATCTATGTAATGAGTGAAGGAAAGATCGTAGCTGAGATGGACGGAAAAGAAGCAACACAGGAGAAGATCATGTCACATATCCTTAGCGTGGCCGGTTAAAGAAAGAGAGGGAAAAATGAAAAATAGAGTTCAAACGATGGATTTCATCAAGAAATATGCCATGATTATCGTCCTTGCTCTGGTTGTTATATTCTTCGCAATCATGACTCAAGGAAAGATAATCCTTCCGCAGAACATAAGTAACCTGATCTCTCAGAACGCTTATGTGTTCATTCTTGCAACAGGTATGCTGCTCTGTATCCTGACCGGCGGTAACATCGATCTTTCGGTCGGTTCGGTAGTTTGTTTCGTCGGTGCGGTTGGTGCGGAACTCATGATATCGTTACATGTAAACGTATTTGTTACCGTACTTATCATGTTTGCACTCGGTACATTGATCGGCGCTTTCCAGGCCTTCTGGATCGCATTCGTCCGTATACCTCCTTTCATTGTTACGCTTGCCGGAATGCTTGCGTTCAGAGGTCTCAGTAACGTAGTTCTTGACGGACAAACGGTTTCGATCGGCGATAAAGAAGACTTTATCTTTTTGTTCGGCGGCGGCGCAAATTGTTATATCCCCGACGCTTTCAATGTAGAAGGAGTTAACGTCACCTGTATAATCGTAGCGGTTTTGGCAGCAATCGTATTCATCCTTATGCAGATCCGCAAGAGAAATATCAGGATCAAAAAGGGATTCGACGTAGAGAACCCTGTCGGCTTCTATATTAAGAATTGTGCCATTTCGGCAGTTATCGTGGCATTCGGCTTAGGTCTCGCGTTCTACAAGGGTATTCCGACAGTCCTTATCTGGCTTGCGGTAGTCATCCTTGTTTACCACTACATCACTTCAAACACACGTGTTGGCCGTTACTTCTACGCAGTAGGCGGTAACGAAAAGGCAACAAAGCTTTCCGGTATCAATACCAATAAAGTTTATTTCCTTGCATACACAAACATGGGCTTCCTTGCAGCTCTCGCAGGTATGGTAACGATCGCCCGTCTTACATCGGCTCAGCCTTCATACGGACAGAACTACGAAATGGATGCCATCGGCTCCTGCTTCATCGGTGGTGCTTCCGCATACGGCGGAATCGGAACTGTTCCCGGCGTTATCATCGGTGCAACGCTTATGGGTGTCATCAACCTCGGTATGTCGATCATGGGTGTCGACCAGAACTGGCAGAAGGTTGTTAAAGGTATGGTACTTCTTGCGGCCGTTATCTTCGACGTAGTATCGAAGCGCGGCGGAAAACTTATCGCAGAGTGATCCTTCGAAGATATAATATCCTCACTAAATGATAGACAAGCCTCCGAAATTATCGATCCGGAGGCTTGTTCTATTATTTACCGTGTCAGATTTTTGTGTTTGTTTCCGGACATCCCGGATGACATGCGATAAGGTCTTTTTACTCGGCGGTATTAAAGATCTGGGCAATGGGAGAATCCTTATCGAGGATAAGTGTTTTGTCTCCCTTGAGAGATTTCTTTGCCGCGTCGAGCGATCTTACGAATGTATAGAAGTCGGCACGATCGGTCGTGTTATACGCACCGCTCAGGATCCTCATATATTCGGCTTCTCCCTCGGAGATGATCTTTTCTGCTTTGGCTTCGGCTTCCGAAACGCTGACTACGATCTCGTTGTCAGTTTCTGTCCTGATCTTCTTTGCATCCGATTCTCCCGATGCCGTATAGGAAGCTGCGATGTTGTTACGTTCCGAGATCATACGTTCGTAAACGGCAGCCTTGTTGTCACTCGGAAGGTCAAGGTGCTTGGTCTCTATGGCAATGAATGTTATTCCGTATTGATCCATCGTGGAACCGATGTTGTTCATGATCATTTCGTTTAAGACTCCGTCACGCGATGTGATGACTTCCTGCTGCTCCATGCTACTGATGGCGTTCTTCATGGAGTTGTAAACGATGGTATTGATACGGCTCTCGGCATTGGGTATCAATGTAAGGGTCTGAACAAATTTCAGCGGATCGGTGATCTTCCAAAGTACATAACTGTCGACAACCATTGTTTTCTTGTCTTCGGTGATAACGTCGGACTGTGTCAGGTCGTAGATAAGAAGTGTACGGGGAAGTGTGTCGGTCGTCTGGATGAAAGGAACTTTGAAGGAAAGGCCCGCATCGGGAACGATCTTTTCTATTTTTCCGAATTGCTTAACAAGTGTGTATTCGTTTTCTTTTGTAATTACGAGTGAATTTGAGAGAACGATGATCGCGATCACTGCGAGAATGATGCCGATGATGATCGGAGCCTTCTTACGGGGCTGTCTGATGCGCTCGATCTTCTCGTTGCCTGTTGTATCAGTCATCAGTTGTTACCTCCTTCGTTGGTATTTCCGGTCAGCGGTTCGAGGGGAAGAAGCTTTTGGGTCGTCGATCCGTCCGAATTGTCGATGAAGACCTTAAGGTCGGGAAGGAGTTCCTCCATTGCTTCATAGAACATACGCTGCTTGGTGATAAGAGGATATTTCGTATACTCGGAATAAAGAGCATTGAATCTTGCCACCTGACCTTCTGCCTCGTTGATACGGGCTTCCTTTGTGGAATTTGCTTCCTTGAGGATCTGGTCGATCTGGGCTTCTGCCTGAGGGATCTGTTCGTTGCGGTATTTCTTTGCATTGTTGATCGCTGTGTCTGCGCCCTGCTTAGCCGATTCAACGTTCATAAACGCTTCAAGGACCTCTGATGTGGGAGGCTCCGAATCCTGGATCGTTATGTTGATAAGCTGAAGACCGAGGTCGTTGTCCTCGAGATGCTTAGAGATCTTTTCACGGATATTTGCCTGGATCTCGCTCTTTCCGGTCGTGATGACGCTGTCAACATTGTAAGAACCGATCTCGGAACGGATACATGACTGTGAGATGGTCTTAAGTATCGTTACAGGATTCTGGGAAGCGTAGAGGTATTTGATAGGGTCGATAACCTTATATTCAACGTAGAAATCAACATTAACGAAATTGAAATCGGACGTGATCATAAGAGATTCGTCTTCGATCGATTCTGACGAACCCTCGATATATCCGATAGGGAAGCCCTTTATGGTAGTATCGACTTTGGTTACCTGCTGGATAAAAGGAATCTTGAAATGAAGACCCGAATCGGAAACGGATGACGCGTTACCGAATGTTGTTATAACCGCTGCTTCCTGCTCGCTTAACGTAAAGAACGAGCCGAAAGCGATAACTGCGAGCACGATGATGATCGCGGCATATTTAAGCGGCTTTTTGATCTTTTCGAAATTGAAATCAAAAGAATTCATATTTCCTCCTTACTTAAATGGGATTTACGTTTTTAGAGTATATCCCAATAAGGAGAATAGTTCAACTGTGGAGAACGGCGAATTATCGTGTCGTAATTTGTAAATCATTGTCTGACCATGTCGGGGAAACTGAATACGGCGTCTTCGCCATCATCCTCTATGGTCACGGTGTAGGTCCTTGAGATGTAGCCGTCAAGAACGAGACGAACCGTAACAGTGCCGGGACGGGGCTTGTCGCATACGGCGGTGCCCCCGGAAACCGTGGCGACGAGATTGCCGTTGATGTAGACGGATGTTCCCTCCGTGCATGAGACGAGCATCTTGAGGCCTGACCCTGCGGCGCTGCCGGAGAGGTCGTCCTCGCCGGAATGATCATCCGAAGAGCCGCTGCCGCCCGGGTAAGAACTATCCGCGGAGTCGTTTCCTCCCTGATATGAACCCTCAGAGGAGTCACTTCCTCCCGGGTAAGAACTGTCCGAAGGATCGCTCGTATTGTCGTCAAATATAAAATCATCATAGCCGCTGCCGGAAGCGGATTTGCCGCCTGATGCGTCATTATCGTCGATATAGCTGTCGCCGGCATCCGTTTCGTTGTAGAGAATATCCTCGGGAGGATTCTCGTCCGCCACGGGAGCGGGAGGAAGCGATATGTTGAACGTGCCTCCCGAAGAGCTGACTTCGATCGTTCCGACGAATGCAATATAGCCGCCGAGTTCGACCCTGACGGAGTGCGAACCCTCGGGGATGCTGACGGGTTCACCGTAGAATGTGTTCACTCCGTCGATATAGAGAAGCGAACCTTCGGGAAGGATGTTGAAAGTCACATCGCCGTAGGTGACGGGAACGCGGCCGAAGGGTGACAGGTCAAAAACGGCCGTTTTGTGGCTTTCGATCCTGATGTCGGCTGATGCGGACAGCTCAAGGTTTTCCACATAAACGGAATAATCCCCGACAGCAAGCGGGATCGAGAGACCCTGAGCCATCTGATAAGCGGTATTTGAACCGTTTATGGTGACCGTTCCGCCGTCAAAATCTTCCGAACCCGTAAATGACAGGAATCCGTGGGAAGAAACGACTTTGATGAAGAAAACGGTGTTGTCGCGGTAAAAGAGGGAGATGACGTCGAGACTGTCAAGGTCCGTTACATTTATAAAACGTTCGCCGTCAAGCACGAGGATCCTGTCGTCGTATCTGTAGACGTTGTTGCCGGCGGTGATCCTTCCGATCGATGTATCGATCTTAAAGCGCATTACATCCTTGTGGGTCTTAAAATCGGCGTTGCCGCTGATGGATTCGAGACGTTTCCCGTCCGAAGTTTCGACCTCGACAATGTCGCCGATCCCAAGGAGAGCGGCGCCGATGCTCTTGCCGTATGAAGTCCTGATATCGGTGGCGGCCGTAAAGGTGTATTCGAGGTCCGAACCCGAATCGGTGTCATAAAGCTCGATAACGCACGAATCGAGATCGATGTCTCTTATTATGCATGTATATTTTCCCGGTCCGAGGGGGACGGGGGTTATGGGGGCGTCGTTTTCTTTTTCGGTCTCCGGATCCGTGACGGCTTCGGTTATGCCGGGAGTCGGTACGGTTTCCTTTTTGGAAGGATCGTTTTTGCCGGGATCTATCACACCCGTCCCCAAAAGGATGGCGATGATAATGACCGCCAGGACGGCAATGCTTATGATGATCACAGATTTTTCCCGTTTACTTCCCATGCGACTTTCTGCCTTTCTTGTTGTCAATTGTTTGTGATCGCGCCTATGAGTTCTTCGGCGACGGGAGTCAGTTTCTCAAATGTGTTCAGTGAGGGATCGCGGATGACGCGGTCCAAAAGTTCGTTTAAGACATGGCCGACGGTAACGCCTTTCGGACATCCCATCGCAAGAATGTCTTTACCGGTAACGGCGAGTTCGCTCAAGAGGAAACATTCCCGCTTTTCGAGGATATCGCCCGATGTCCCGCGAAGTGCGGTGCTGAAAGAATCCCCGAAAAGAGCGTCGAGGAAGTCGAACCATGCGGGTAAAAGCTCTTTGCCGAGCACGGCCATGACTTTTTTGAGCTCCGTACGCGAAATGTTTTTATATGAAGCGTCGGCATGTGAGGTCAGCAAACAGACGCTGTCGGTTGTTTTGTTGTCAAATCTGAGCGCGCGCATTATCTCTTTGGCACCGCCCGTAAAGTGCGTCAGGACTGACCATCGAACGATCTTGTCGGGGCTTGAGTGCGAGAGGGAGGAAAGAAGCTTCTCCGAATCGCCGCTTTCAAACAGCGGAACCAGCCGGGGCATGACAAATCCCGCAAGTCCCGTTTCGTATAAAAGACTTATGAGCTCCGGATGGGTGCTTGTAAGGAGTTTTCCGAGTTCCGCGCATATCCTTTCGGCGCTCACGACCTCGATAGAGGGGGCGAGCCTGCGTATGGCATCGAGTGTCGCTTCTTCGATCCCGAATGACAGGCATGCGGCGAATCTTATGGCACGGAGCATTCTGAGTGCGTCTTCGCCGAATCTGGCAAGAGGATCGCCGACACATCTGATGAGGCCCGAAGCGAGGTCTTCCACGCCGCCGTAAGGATCGACAAGACCCTTCTCGTCGTTGTAGGCCATGGCGTTTATCGTGAAATCGCGCCTTAAAAGATCTTCGCAGAGGGAACGCGTGAACGAAACGCTCTCGGGGTGACGGCCGTCCGAATATTTACCGTCTATACGGTATGTAGTCACTTCAAAACTCTCGGAACGGACGAGGACCGTGACGGTTCCGTGCTTGATACCGGTATCGACGGTGCGGTTAAAGATCTTTTTGATCCGGTCGGGAGTTGCCGAAGTTGTGATGTCCCAGTCGTAGGGGGTACGGGAAAGAAGAGCATCACGAACACAACCGCCGACGCTGTAGGCTTCGAAACCCGCGTCCTGCAATCTATGTATGATCATCGATACCGCATCGGGCATTTTTATCCGCATCTTGTTCCCCGCAAATCATTTTTATTGTCACGTCGTGAGCATGGCATGACCTGAATTATTATAGCATAATCGTTAACGCGGGTACAACGGATCTTAAACAACTGCGCCGCACGGGCACGACGGATCTTAAAGAAACGCCACGCGGAACACAACGGATATTAAACAGCTGCCGCCGCACGGCCGGGGTGTCGCGAAGATACGGAAGAAACCTTTGAAAAATGATGACGGCCCGGGGTTCAAATCTTTACAGAAAGCGGAAAATATCGTATAATAACGATGTATTTGCAAATTGTGCTTCACGAAAAAAAGGGTACTGTATCTAAACAGGAGGGCAGGTTATGAATCATTATATAATCGAATTTGATTATGCCGCCCTCGTAATATACATAATTCTCTTATTCTTTTACTATCCCAAGGGCAGCACGGGCGGCACGGCCGGAAGAAGTTACAAGAAACTCATCAGCGTTTCGGCAAGCGCGACTCTGCTTGATATACTCACCGTTTATGTCGGATACGATCCCTCGTTATGGCCCGAATGGTCGATCTGGACCATAAACATCATCTATCTTTGCGCACAGAACCTGATGCCTCACGTGCAACTCGTATACACACGGTCGCTCGTCGGTGTCGAAAAGGGTACCCGCCAATCCTTGTATATGATCTTTTCGGCGGTCACATATACCGTTTCGTTGTTCGTTATCATAACTTCTCCCGCATTAAAATTCGGATTCTATCTTGATGAGGATCTGAATTATCATCAGGGCAAGGGAATGGTCGTGCTGTATGCGATGGCTTTCCTTGTCATGATCGTGACGATCGTCAATATCATAGCCAACAGAAAGAAGATGATAGGCAGAACGAGAGCGGCGATCTATGTGCTCGTGACCATAAACATGTTGAGCATGGCCGTACAGTTCCTGCTTGAAAACCTTTTGATCACCTGCTTCACGTCGTCGTGCGCGTGCCTTATCGTTTTTGTCGTGCTCCAGAATCCCAATCAGGCCTTTGACGGTGCCACGGGATTCCTTACAAGAAGCACGCTCACGATAGCGATCGGAGAACATATCTCGCGTTCGAGGAGCATGAGGATACTCATGCTTGTTCCGGACAATGCCAAAAACATCGGCGCGGTGCTCGGATTTGACAAATATAATCTGCTCATCAAAGAGATCGGAGCGTACTTCAGAAAGCATTTTCGCTCCGATCCGTACGTGATCGCCGAGGACTGCATAGGATTCGTGGTTCAGCGCGATGTCAATCCCGAGTATTTCCTTAACAGCGTCAGACACAGGTTCGAAAAAGACTGGAAGGTCGGTGACCTCGACATAAACAGGACCTGCAGTATCGCCATTGTCGAAACTCACGGAAACGATTCGACCGAATCGCTCCTTAACGCGATCGATTATTCGCTTGACAGGATCCGCTCACTCGGGACCAATGTCTTTTATATCGCAGAGGAAGAAGCATATAATCATGAGACCATCATGAAGCTCAATGAGAAGATGAAGACTCTCGAAGAAGAATCGAGAGAGGCAAAGGTTGCCAGGGAAGAGGCTCAAAGGGCGGATTATGAAAAGAGTATGTTCCTTGCGAACATGTCACATGAGATCAGAACACCCATGAACGCTATCATAGGCATGACGGATCTGATCTTAAGAGACGACATAAACGAGCGTGTCAGGGCCAATGCGATCGATATCAAGAATGCGAGCGATTCGCTCCTCGGTATAATAAACGACGTCCTTGATATTTCCAAAGTCGAGTCGGGAAGACTCGAGCTTGTTAATGATGAATATGATCTGAGAAACATGCTTTCCGGAATTGTAAGCCTTATCTCCACGAGGATCAGCAAAAACAAAGTTGAATTTATGGTTGAGATCGACAAGACTTTGCCGCGCAAGCTGATCGGTGACGAGGTCAGGGTACGTCAGGTGTTCGTTAATGTTCTTAACAATGCCGCGAAATTCACCCGCGAGGGATATATAAAACTCGTTGTCAGGGGAACAAAAGAGGAAGACGGCTTCAGGCTTTGCGTGCGTGTGGAGGATACGGGCACGGGCATCAGGCAGGAAGATATGCAAAAGCTCTTCAAAACGTTCTCAAGGATCGAAGACAAAGAAAATCATTTCGTTGAAGGAACCGGACTCGGCCTTGCGCTTTGCAGAAAGCTGCTCAACGGAATGCACGGCGATATCGGTGTCAGAAGCGAGTACGGGAAAGGTTCGGTATTCTCGTTCGATATACTTCAGGGCAATTGCGGCGAGGAACCGCTCCTTGATTTTGACGATCCCGATGACAAAAATGCCGTCATGGTTCTTTCGAGGGAGAGATCCGACAAGAGGATCGCCGCGGTTGAGGCCGTGCTTCGAGAGATCGGAGTCAGATTCGTATATTGCTCTACGAGCGATGATGTTGAGAAGGCGCTCACTTCGAACAAGATAGTGGCGGTATTCTCGTATAAAAATATCTATGCCGATTATATCGACTGGTTTGAGGGGATCGGCAAGCCGGTCATCGCGCTTTTCCCTATCGACGGGGAGCGTTATGACGATATGCCCAACGTGGCGCTTGTCACCGAACCCATATATTCTCTCGGGATCGCAAGGATACTTGACGGTCATGACCGCAACGAGTCTGACGGAGATACCCTTTCGGCACCGGATGCAAGAGTTCTTGTGGTTGACGATAATATCGTTAATCTCAAGGTTGTTGACGGTCTGCTCAAATGCTTTGACATCAATCCCGATTCCGTGACATCGGGAGCGGAAGCACTCGAGAGGATAGCGGGAGGCGGATACGATCTTATATTCCTCGATCACATGATGCCCGGCATGGACGGCATAGAAACGCTCGAAAAGATCAGGGAACTTCCGGGCGGTGAATCCGGTGTCTGCACGATCGCGCTGACGGCAAACGCGGTCAACGACGCAAAATCCATGTTCCTCGAGGCGGGATTTGACGGCTATCTTTCAAAACCCGTCGATATAAGGGATCTTGAGAGACTTCTTATCGAGAAGCTTCCGGCCAAACTCGTGAAACTCAAAGATGCCGTAGTACAACAGAAAGAAAAGAAGGTTCTCAAATTGCCTCAGATGACCGGCGTTGATACCGTCAGAGGTATCAAGGGATGCGCCGGAAGAACGGAAAGATATATCGAGGTGCTCCGTACTTTCCTCAACAGCGGAAAGTCACAGTATGCAAAGATCGAAAAATTGTATAATATGAAATCCCGGAAGGAACTCAGGATCGAGATCCACGGGCTCAAGAGCGTGGCCGCATCGATCGGGGCAACGGACATGTCGAATCTGTCACTTGCGCTTGAGAATGCGATAAAGAACGAAGATATGGCTTTTGTGAACGCAAACATGCAGAATCTCCTGTCGATGTACGCAAGGCTTCTCAAACAGCTCGAGACGTATTTTGAGGCAGAAGATACGCTTGGCGAACAGTCAAAGAACATTTCGCTCGAGAAGGTGCGTGACAAGCTTATGCTGCTCGCGGATGCGCTTGACGAATTTGATGACGACGCGTCATGTGAACTTATCGACGGGCTTCTCGAATACGGTTTCAGATCCGATGTGCGCAGGGAGATAAGACTTATAAGAGATCAGATAAAACTCTTTGATTATAACCGCGCTTCGGAAATGACGGACGCATTGATCAAAGAGCTGTCACAACAAAAATAGGGAAACGGATTTTACGGCTATAATAGGGATAACAGGTTCTAAAGGAAAAAAGGAAAACAGAAACAACGGGGGGTTAAGGGAATGAAGAACATACTTGCGGTCGATGACAATCCCGCAAATCTCACACTCGTAAGGGAAACGCTGCGGGAGTTTTACAAGGTCAATGTGGTCACGTCGGGCGAGCAGGCACTCAGGTACGTTGATATGAAGAAACCCGACCTTATACTTCTTGACATATGCATGCCGGGGATGGACGGGATCGCCACATTGAAAGAACTCAACAAAAAAGAGGACAGGACATGGAAGGTCGTGATCCTTACGGCGGTAGCCGACAAGGAGATCGAAAGTGAGAGTATTCAGCTCGGCGCGGTCGGATTTATAGCAAAACCGTTCGTGCCCGAAGATATGATCAGGACGATCAGGGACAAGATCGGATAAGTTTGAAAAATCTGTGTCCGAAGGTTGTGCGTCTTGTTATTTTTTAAGATCTGTGGTATAAATATTTAGAATGCGCGATTGTGTTTTTTGCGCCGAAAGATGTATCCGTAGCACTGGCTAAATCTAACCGGATACGAACAATGAGAGAGATATGAAGACAAAAGTATTGATCCTTATCGCCGTATTTGCATGCCTTATGCTTACAGCATGCGGTTCGACGGACATTATCAGCGGGTATAGCAGTGGGGATGTGAAGCTCGGACAGTACAAGGAGGTTACATACGAGGGAGATGACGTGACCGTTACGGACGACGAAGTAAAGACGTATGTTCAAAGCAACCTTGTCACAAAGAATCAGGTAAATATCGATATAGAAGGCAAGACCGTTGTTGAAAACGGCGACACCGTTATTTGCAAGTATACCGGATACATGGACGGCGTTCAGTTCGAGGGCGGTACTTCCGAGGAATCCGAGATAATCATCGGAAAAGGAAGCATGATACCCGGTTTTGAAGAAGGATTCATCGGAGCCGAGATCGGCGTTGAAAAAGAGATCAATGTTACTTTCCCCGATCCCTACGACCCTAACCCCAGTCTTGCGGGCAAACCCGCAACATTCAAGATCCTTGTAAACAGGATCGTTACAAAGGGATATCCCGAATACAACGACGAACTTGTTCAAAAATATACCGAATTCGAAACAATGGCCGACTACGAATACGACGTACGAAGCAATCTTTTGACCGAAAAGGAAACAAGAGCGGAAGCCAAGAAGAAGTACGAAGTCTTCAAAAAGATCATCGGCGCGAGCGAATTTGACGATCAGGCTATGGCTCCTTACATCATCGAGAACCGCGAGAGGCTCATAACAGATAGCAACTCGATGTACAGTCAGGTTCTCAATGTTGATGCTTTCACCTACTACAACCAGTACATGGGCATGTCTATCGACGATACAAACGAGTATTTTGACGCACTTGCCAAGATGCAGACCGAATACATATTCGTTCTTGCAGCGGTTGCGGAAAAAGAAGATGTGCAATATACGGATGCTGAAATAGACGAACTTGCCGACAAGATGAAAGACAGTTACAAATTTGAGACGGTCGATCAGTTGTATGAGTCGCTTAACAAGAATTATGAAAAACCCGGCAAAGAAGTTGTAGCGTCACAGTTAAGACTCAACAAGGCACTTGATCTGATCATGGAATCGGCCCTTGACCTTAACGCATGATCGATCAGTAACAGCAGGAGGCTTTACATGAGATTTGTTCCGATTAATCGAGCTGTACCCGGAATGATTTTGTCAAAAGCGATTTTTGATTCAGAACACAGGGTACTCCTCAGCGCCGATATGGAACTCACACAGGAATTCATAGACAGGCTCGAAGAACGAGGCCTGCCCGGTTTCTATATCGAAGACGAGCTTACCAAAGATATCGTCATCGAAGATGCCGTGCCCGAAGAACTGCGTGGGAGGGCTGTCGAATGCCTTATTCGGAACGATATCGATGAAACGCTCAATGTTGTCCAGCAGATCGTCGACAGGTTGAGAGATTCAAACGTCATCACTTTCGATCTTATCGACCTTCGAACATTTGATGAATACACATATTGTCATTGTGTTAACGTTGCGATCCTTGCGACTGTTGTCGGGATCGGACTCAAACTTTCCAAGAAGGCATTGATCCAGCTTTGTACGGCTGCCATCCTTCACGATATCGGAAAGCTTCAGATCGACCCCAATATCCTTAACAAACCTTCGAGACTCTCGCCCGATGAATTCGCGATCATGAAGAAGCACAGCGAGATGTCTTACGACATAATCAAAAACAAACTCGAAATATCGGCGGTCACCAAATTTGCGATCCTGCATCACCATGAAAATATGGACGGCACCGGATATCCCAAGGGATTGTCGGGCAATGATATCCATCTTTTCTCACGTATCATACATGTGGTTGACGTATATGACGCATTGACGACCGCGAGACCTTACAAGAGTGCTTATTCGCCCATGGAATCGATCGAATACCTCATGGGTGGCTCGAGCACTATGTTCGATCCGGATGTTGTAAAAACTTTCATCCGGTACGTGCCTATCTATCCCAAGGGAATCTCGCTCTTGCTTTCCACGGGAGATGAGGCGGTCGTGATTGAGAATCATATGGAGAATATGTCCCGACCCAAGGTCAGAACTTTCGACGGTGTCGACATTGACCTGATGCTCGACCGTAACGCCACAAACATCACGATCGTCAGAGTCCTTGATAATTCCTATACATCAAGGAACACAGGCAAGAGAGACACGAGAAAGCATATCCTTGTTGTTGATGACATGGTAGTTAATCTCAAGTCTATCGAGGGTATCCTCGGAGGACTTTACAGGGTTTCGGCAGCCCGTTCGTGCGAACAGGCACTCAACCTTCTCCGAAGAAGGAAACCGGACCTGATCCTTCTTGATATCGATATGCCCGATATGAACGGCATAGACCTTGCCAAGAAGATCAAAAAAGAATATTCGGACGATATCATCATCATATTCGTAAGCTCGTTGTCGAGCAAGGAGATAGTGATGAAATCCCAAGCGGTGGAGCCTCAGGACTATATTTTGAAACCGTACAGAGCGCTTTATCTGCTTGACAGGATCAGTAAGGCTTTAGGGGAAGAGCATGTGATAGTCTGAAGGGGGATGGTTTTTATCAGAAGTCTAGATGCACAACATTATAAGTTCAATGAAGAAGCATCTTGGGAGAACGACGGATTCTCATATTTTAAGGTGCATGAGGACGCTGCTGAGAAAGTCCCCTGCTCGATAGAGGGGATCAATGCGTCGGAGGGAGTCAAGAACTCGGGGGGCAAGCTTGTCCTTTATGTGGATGTTTTGCGACTTTTCTGCATAGAAGGAACGGTCATTGCCAATAATCTGCTTGCTTATTACAAGAAAAGCGCCGATATGTTCAGGCTTAAGCTTCACGGCCTCAGAAACAGCTGCAGCTGTATCGGGGCAACCGAATATGCCCAGCGCGGCAAAGAGATCGAGATCGATTCGCGTATGGGTTCCGATATCAGCTGGGATGTGGAAGATTACGCGCATGATATCATTGAACTCATCGACAGGATCAGGGTATATATCGACAGTGTAAGGCTGCTCTGCCAGGCGGAAGATGCCATGGTTGAGGATGACAGGGAGCAATGCATGATCCTCGGGATACCGAGGGAACTTGCGACCGATCTTAAGGAATCAATGAGAAATCTTGAACTTGAAGATGTACTCAAGAAACTTGCGATCATCCGTCAAAAAAGATATGCACGTGATATTGAGGTCCATTTGGACAGGATAGTTGAACTGGTCAATCAATATGACTTTTCCGAAGCGATGGAGATCGTTGACAGGATAATCGAACCGATCTGAAAAATGCTTTGGCCAATAAAAATAGGGAGAGGGTGGCTTACACACGGCTGCCCTCTTTAAAAAAGTTCGGAAGGAAAACGTAATGAAAAGGTTTTTTTGTGCAGTATTGATCGCATTATGTCTGTTTGGAACGGTCTGTGCGAATGCCGGAACAAAGGATATAAACTATAAGGATCATGATTTTTCGATAACCGTCGGTGATGATGTTCTGGTTATGGACTCCGAGACGGGCAAATACGATCCCGTATGGATAGAAGCCGGTATCGAGGATCCCGAAGAGAACCTCGACATGATGAAACAGATGAACATCCTGTCGATGCTCTTTGATAAAAAATCGGGAGCGACGGTCAACATTATCTGTAAGATGACGGAAGATACCGTAAAGTATTTCAGTTTTGAGAACAAGAGCAACGAAGAGATCCTCACGGCGGTGGACGCACTTGTTGCGGGGATCGACGAACCCGACGAAAACGGACAGAGCACGGGTGTCACCTATGAACGCTCCATTGTTGAGCATGCCGGGATTCCTTTCTTCAGGCTCTTTATCGATATCAAAAACGACGAGATGACCGCGAAAGAGGTCATATACGGTACGATAGTCAACGGACGTATAATCGAGATAGATCAATATCTTAACACCGAGGGCGAAGTTGACGAGACATTTATAAAGAGCGTCACAGACAGTGTAAATATCACCAGATACATGACCCGCGAGGATTATGATGAATTAATAGCAAAAGGAAAGAGAACGATCTGGCTCTTTATCGGCGCTATTGTTCTCGTTATCGCCGGAATCTTCGTCTTTGTCACAGTTAACAGGAAGAAGAAGGAAAAAAGAGCCGAAAGGATATCCGAAAATATCCGCACATTCAGGGATAGAAAGACCCGTGGGGAAGTCGATTGCAAGACGGTGATATCGATGGGCCGCGCGACATATTCAATAAAAGCGATCGAAAAATACGCCACCTACAATTCATGGATCAGAAATGCGCCTGTTGAAGCCGTGCTGTTTGCTTTCCTTATAGCGATCGTTGCTTTCTGCCTGTCGACCGATTCTGTTATCTACGGTTTATTGATAGCGGCTTGCGGTCTGGTCTCGATATACTTTAATTATACCGGCGGCGAAAAGAACAAAGCCAACATGATCGCCAGACACGATGCGAAAAACAGTCCCGTCGCAAAATTCGTTTTCTATGAAGAATTCTTTACGATGACGGGAGCCGGAGCGATCGCCGAATATACATACGACCAGGTTATTTCGGTCAGGACGTTCAATGAATATCTTTATATATTCTTCGGTACCGAGCAGGGTGTTTTCATCGAAAGGGAATCGATAGGAGAAGAAGAATTGATCAAACTTATCGATCACATAAGATCGCATATGATAAAATGACCGTAAAGCCCCGTCTGAAACAAAAGGACGGGGCTGTTTTATCGCCCCGGGAGCCGTAAAACGTTATTTGACCGTGATGCGGCAGCGGGCTTTTGCACCGTCCTCAGATGCATAGATATAAGCTTTTCCTTTTGAAACGGCAGTTATCCTGCCGCTCTTTTTGTCTATCCTGACTACCGAAGTGTTGCTTGATGACCAGACGGGAGACTGACCCGAGGAGACATACGCCACGACTGTAGCCTTATCGCCTTTTTTCAGTGTCAGTTCGTCGGTATCGAGCGTGATGACCGGCGGTTCCACCGTGACACTGCAGGTGACGCTTGTTCCGTCGACCGTAGCGGTGATAACGGTGCTTCCGTTTTTGACCGCGGTGACCGTTCCGTCGCTTGAGACGGTTGCAACCGATTTCTTCCCGGACTTAAATGTTACCGGTCTTTTTGAACTGACGGATGCGGTGAGCCTATAGGTCTGTCCGCGCAACATCGTGAGCTCTTCACACGAGAGCGTTACCCTGGGAGCCGCAACGGTCACGTTACAAACGGCTTTGCTGCCGTCTACCGAGGCCGTTACGGTACATGTTCCCGGTTTAAGAGCGGTGATAAGTCCTTTTTCGGAAACCCGTGCTATGGTGGGATGGCTTGACTTCCACTTGACTGCTTTCCCGTTTGAAACCGATGCCGTTATGCCGGTCATCTCTCCGCAATCGAGAGTAACTCCCTTCTTACTGAGTTTGATGGTCGTTTCGCGGACCGTAACGTGACAAACGGCTTTCGCTTTCTTGCGTGTTGCGGTGATAGTCACCGATCCTTTCTTCTTTGCTGTGATCACGCCGTAGGCGGAAACCGATGCGATCTTCGAATCGCTGCTTTTGTAAGTGGGTTTACCGCCGTCCGTTGTGAGCGCGAAAAGAGTATGGGAGTCACCTATATCGAGGATCAGATCCGAATTGCTCAAAACAACCGCGCACAAAAGATCTTTAAGCGGATCGCTCTTTGCGAGAGCAAAATTTGCGGGTGCCGTAAGACAAAGACAAACAGACAATAAGATTAATATGATGATCTTTCTTTTCATAAGATCCCTCCTTTCGAGTGAGAGGGACTTTACGGTTGAGATGATTATATGATCGGGGCACCCAATCTGTAAAGTAGAAAATGACCCCTCATTTTTGTGCAAATTGCCGATAAACTTTTCACTGCCCAATTTTTGCTATTCGGTTTGCTGTTGTTGCTTTTTATTATCTGTAAAGATATAATCATTTTGTCTTTGTCTGTACGGGAAATACGAGGCGAAGGCATAAACGTTGCAAAATATATTAATCGTTTATGAGGAGAAAATTATGAAGTACGGATATTTTGATGATTCCGCAAGAGAATATGTGATCTCGACACCCGAAACTCCGCTTCCCTGGATCAACTATCTCGGAAGCAACGGCTTTTTCGGACTGATCTCCAATACGGCCGGTGGATATTGCTTCTACCGTGATGCAAAGCTGCGCCGTATCACCAGATACCGCTATAACAACGTCCCTGTCGATGAAGGCGGCAGGATGTTCTATATAAATGATGCGGGAACCGTATGGAGCCCCGCGTTCAGACCTGCCCGCACACCGCTCGACAGCTACGAGTGCCGTCACGGCATGGGCTACACAACGTTTGAATCTACAAAGAACGGACTTCGCGCAAAGCTCACGTGCTTTGTCCCGAAGAGCGACGCATGCGAGATCGAGCGTCTCGTCATAAAAAACGAGTCTGATGAAGTGAAGGAATTCACCGTTTTCTCGGCGCTTGAGTGGTGTCTTTGGAATGCGGTCGACGATGCACAGAATTATCAAAGAAACCTTAGCATCGGTGAGCTTGAGGTTATCGGCAGCACGATCTACCACAAGACAGAATACAGAGAGAGACGTAATCATTATGCTTTCTATAATGTAAATGTTCCCATCGACGGTTTTGATACGGACCGCGACTGTTTCCTCGGAGCCGGACGCGCATGGAACGATCCCGCAGCGGTAGCCGCAGGCAAGGCCACAGACAGTGTCGCAAGCGGATGGTACCCGATCGCCTCGCACATGATCAAGGTTACGCTCGCTCCCGGAGAATCGAAGAGCCTCATTTTCCAGCTCGGTTACATCGAAGTTCCCCGCGACGAGAAGTGGGAGAGCAAGGGCGTTATCAACAAGAAACCCGCAAAGGAGCTCATGTCGCGCTATGCCACCGATGAGCAGGTTGACGGGGCATTTGAGGAACTTGCGAAATACTGGAAAGAACTCCTTTCGATCTATCACCTCGAGAGCGGCAACGAAAAGGTTGACCGCATGGTCAATATCTGGCACCAGTACCAGTGTATGGTAACCTTCAACATGAGCCGTTCGGCAAGCTACTGGGAGACCGGTACGGGCCGCGGAATGGGCTTCAGGGATTCATGTCAGGACCTTCTCGGATTTATGCACCTCATCCCCGGGCGTGCACGCGAGAGGATCATCGATATCGCATCGATCCAGTTCGAGAACGGCTCGACATATCATCAGTACCAGCCTCTCACAAAGCGCGGCAATGCCGACATCGGCGGCGGTTTCAACGACGATCCACTCTGGCTTGTTGCGTGCACGAGCGCTTATCTGCGTGAAACGGGTGATGCCACGATCCTCGATCATCCCACTCCTTTCAACAATGTTCCCGGAAGCGAAAAGCCTCTTATGGAGCATCTGCGCAGGAGCGTGAACTTTACTATCAACAACAAGGGACCTCACGGTCTTCCTCTTATCGGACGTGCGGATTGGAATGACTGTCTCAATCTCAACTGCTTCTCCGAGGAACCCGGAGAGAGTTTCCAGACATTCGGCCCGAGCGAAGGCCCCGTTGCGGAGTCTGTATTTATCGCAGGCATGTTCGTGAAATACGGTCTTGAATATGCCGACATCTGCGAGCACTACGGCTCAAAGGATGAGGCGGCACAGATAAGAGAAGAAGTCGCTAAGGTTAAGGAAGCCTGCGAAGGTGCAGGCTGGGACGGCGAGTGGTTCGTTCGTGCATATGACGCATACGGACACAAGGTCGGCAGCAGTGAATGCGAAGAAGGCAAGATCTTCATCGAGCCTCAGGGCTTCTGTACAATGGCAGGCATCGGACAGGAGAAGGGCTACGGCCGCAAGGCTCTTGATTCCGTTAAGAAGTACCTTGTCAACGACTACGGTGTTGAGATCCTCGCACCCTGCTACACGACATATCATGTCGAGCTCGGTGAGATCACGAGTTATCCGCCCGGATACAAGGAGAACGGTGCGATCTTTACACACAACAATCCCTGGGTTAGTATCGCAGCCACAAAGATCGGTGACGGCGAGATGGCGTTTGATATCTACAGACGCAGCTGCCCCGCATTCCTTGAGGATGTGAGCGAGATCCACAGGACAGAGCCCTATGTATACAGCCAGATGATCGCAGGTCGTGCAGCCGTTCACTACGGCGAGGCCAAGAACAGCTTCCTCACCGGAACCGCGGCATGGGCATTCGTTGATATCTCCCAGGCGATCCTCGGGATCACGCCCACACTTGACGGACTTTCCGTTAATCCCTGCGTTCCCGCAGAGCTTTCAAACTACAGCGTGACCCGTCTGTACCGCGGTGTTAAGTATAACATCAAGGTTAAGAAGGAGGCAGGAAAGAGCGGACTCTTCGTGAACGGAACCGCAGTCGCAGGTAATGTGATCCCGCTCCCCGGCGACAGCGCAGATGTAAACGTGGAATACTATCTTGCGTAAAATGATTCACAATATTATGAAAATGATTTGCAGGAAGATCCAAAAGGTCTTCCTGTATTTCTATGGCCTCATTAAGAAGGTATATTAAATTCTTGGCCCATGACCCTGTGTCCTAAGGCCCCGCAAAGGAATACATTCCGTAGGAGCTTATATCGAGCCACGCTTATGGTCTTTAACGAATGAATTTACACTGAGTATGACCGATATGCTCCCCACGGGTATTCGGTACCATACTCTGATTATCCTCTAAAAGCGGAATAGATGAACATATCACGGACCATATTAAAAATTTGACATACCCCAAACGTTGGTTTACAATCTCCTTTGGGTAATACTGTAAAGGTATCCGTGGAGCATTTGGGTTTGAGGGAGCATGTCTTTAAGATTCAAAGTATTCTGACTCTTCGATACCTTTCCAAGCAAAAATACAATTTACAAATGGGAGTGATATCACATTTTTGAATGATAATACGTACATGGAAATAGCCGACAACCGGAATAGCTGAAGACAATGATTCTTTGATAGGCATTTAACGCTTGAATGGAGGAAAAATGAAAAAAACCATATATATTACAATAATACTGTGCTTGCTGCTCCTGAGCGCATGCAGCAAGCCGAATGAAGGTAAAAATGAAGAAATTGATCAATACGAAGGGGAAATAGAAGAACAAAGAATTGATTCAACCAATTTTCCGGATGAGATATTTCGCGGATATATTTCGGAAAACTTTGATACTGATAAGAATGGTATCCTGTCGGGAGAAGAAATAAGGTGTATTACCAAGATCGATGTTGCGCATATGAAGATTACCAGCCTGAAGGGAGTAGAATATTTGGTTAATCTTCAGGAATTGTTTTGTTGGGATAACAAACTTTCATCCCTTGATGTGAGCTCAAATGTCCGGTTATCTACTTTGTCGTGTGCAGTAAATCCTTTGGGGGAACTGGATGTGAGTGCGAATACCAAATTGACGTATCTGAGTTGTGATCATAATGAATTGAAAAAACTGGATGTCAGCAGAAACGAAAACCTTGAGCGATTGTACTGCGAATATAATCATCTGAAAGAAATAGATGTTACCCATAATAGGTTGCTTACGATATTGAGAATAGACAGTAACGAAATAGAAAAAATAGATTTAAGAGAAAATGCTCTTTTGGAGGATTTGAACTGCAAACAAAATCAGTTGAGCGAATTGGATGTCAGCAATAATCTCCTTCTCAAGGAACTGAACTGTGTCTATAACCGGTTGACAATGTTGGATATTAGCAACAACAAGAATCTTACCAGGTTGGAATGTTATCAAAACAATTTAACACGCATAGATCTGAGCAACAACCCTTTGTTGAAGGGTGAGAATACATATATAGGAAAAGGGATAAAGGAAGTAATTCGATAGCCATTAATACTTTTTAAAAACTTGTACAGGGATTCTGTTCAAAGCATTCTAATTCTTTGATACCTTTCCAAGCAAAAATAAAATTACAAATGGGAGGATTATTTTATTCGGAATTTTGGATTGGTAACGCTTGAATGGAGGAAAAATGAAAAAATCCATATATATCACAATAATACTGTGCTTGCTACTCCTGAGCGCATGCAGCAAGCCGAATGAAGGTAAAAATGAAGAAATTGATCAATACGAAGGGGAAATAGAAGAACAAAGAATTGATTCAACCAATTTTCCGGATGAGATATTTCGCGGATATATTTCGGAAAACTTTGATACTGATAAGAATGGTATCCTGTCGGGAGAAGAAATAAGGTGTATTACCAAGATCGATGTTGCGCATATGAAGATTACCAGCCTGAAGGGAGTAGAATATTTGGTTAATCTTCAGGAATTGTTTTGTTGGGATAACAAACTTTCATCCCTTGATGTGAGCTCAAATGTCCGGTTATCTACTTTGTCGTGTGCAGTAAATCCTTTGGGGGAACTGGATGTGAGTGCGAATACCAAATTGACGTATCTGAGTTGTGATCATAATGAATTGAAAAAACTGGATGTCAGCAGAAACGAAAACCTTGAGCGATTGTACTGCGAATATAATCATCTGAAAGAAATAGATGTTACCCATAATAGGTTGCTTACGATATTGAGAATAGACAGTAACGAAATAGAAAAAATAGATTTAAGAGAAAATGCTCTTTTGGAGGATTTGAACTGCAAACAAAATCAGTTGAGCGAATTGGATGTCAGCAATAATCTCCTTCTCAAGGAACTGAACTGTGTCTATAACCGGTTGACAATGTTGGATATTAGCAACAACAAGAATCTTACCAGGTTGGAATGTTATCAAAACAATTTAACAAGCATAGATCTGAGCAACAACCCTTTATTGAAGGGTGAGAATACATATATAGGGAAAGGGATAAAGGAAGTAATTCGATAGCCATTCAGAAGTATTGGAATGTGCAACTAAATTCCTTGATCATATATATACGGAGTGGAAGGAGGCCATAGGATGAAAAAGGCGATCAAGATAACTGCCTTGGTAACGCTTGTGGTGGGTGTTTTGGGGTTGGTTGTTTACTTTGTTATTTTTGCTATATTTGGAAGCTCACCGTTTTCAAATGAATCAAGTGGTAGGAAAGAGGCGGAGATGATGATTACGGGAGAAGACGGAGCAAATTATTATTTTACCTTAAATGGGGACGATTATAGTTTTAAGAAAGTAGAAAAGACGGTGACACCGAATGGCTATAGTAAAATTGTGGATAACCGGGCACAATTAACAGTTGAAAGGAGAATTAATGATTGGCTTGTTAAAGTGACGTTTGATCGTTATGGTTTAAATGAAAATATATATACAGTAAAATATTCTTTCCGCAGTGGAATCACATTTACGGAAGAATCATTGGAGCGAGAATATTTCTATGGAGATGAAAATACTGACTATAAAATAATCACAAGGTCATTTGCTGCTTCGGAAGAGTTAAGGGAATTGGTTTCAAACGGGATAAAGATGTGCCTGAAACTTAATGAGGAAGAAATTTAAATAAGTGCAGCATAGTCAAGTAAATGGAGTGTTTTTGAAATGTTTTTTGAAAGATGATAGATGTGATACCGCTTCCGACAGGCAAGAGCGAAGTGAATGCGGAGTACTACATCTGAGATGGAGCTTTAAGAATATTGCATTGATAAAATAGGTGGAGACGGTTTTCGTCTCCACCTATTTTACTGTGAATTCATATATGACATTATACGTATATATTCTTCGCGCCGCTTCGTGTTCCCCGGCACATGAATCAAGCGGGGGCGCAACGTATAAACCTGAAACGCATACGTAGTCGAAGTATCGGTTCACGAAACTGCGACACGCCATCGTGAGCGAGGCACGGATGCCGAGCTAGCGGAGACACTGAGGCATGGATGCCGAATGTCGACCGGTACGAAAGCCATGAAGGTGATTGCGGCAGTTTCGGCTGAACCGTCTGAGACGGAGTCCGCGTGTTCAGGTTTATATGTTGCACCCCGCAATTCATGTGATCGGAAACTTTTAAGCGGCGCGACAGAACAAAATCGCCATCAAAATGATGGTGAAAAATACGAAAAACGCCTTTAAAATGATGGCAAACTCTTGCGCGCCGGTCTTTGATGTGTTATTCTGGAAGCAGAAGAACACTGAATCTGCTCAAAGCGGTATCAAAACCGTACCGACTGTGATAAAGGAGTTACTCATGAAAAAACCGACACCCCGATACATTTTCCCTTCCGCCATAACCGGTGCGGATGTCAAAGAGGTCCGTACTCGCCTAGGTATGTCACAGAGAGAGTTTGCTACGTTTGCCGGCGTATCAAAGCCTACTGTTGAGAGGTGGGAAGCAGGAGCGTCGCAGGTTACGGGACCGATCGTTACGCTTGTTACGATGCTTATGAGAGATCCCGGCATTGTATCCAAGATGGTGCTTCCGGAAAACACGTTAAGAATCCGACTGTATTACATGTACGAAAGCTTCGTTTGCACGGTGATCGATGTTGATGATACAACAAGGAAGGTGGAGATCAGGAACTACACGGACAACCTGATGCTTCGTGCGTTTGGAGCCAATACAGAACCTTCCTATGACGAGTATCAGGAGTTCCTTGAGTCTCGTTGCTTTCCACGTACGAGAGATAAGATCAAGCTGGAACTTGCAAGACTCGATATTCCGTTTTATGATCCCTTTCTCATCATTGAAAAGACAGAGGGCCGGATGGCGGATGACAAGTTTCATATCAGGATTGAAAGGAAGTGAAGTATGGTTGAATTGTTTGAGAAAGATTTAAAGGATGATGGCCGCAAGTCTTCGAAGGGCAATCAGCTGAAGTGGGAAAACGGCGGAGTCTGGTATAAGGCTGATTATACCGGTTATGAAGGCCTTTCGGAGTATATTGTTTCAGGCCTTCTTGCGTCGTCGTCTTTGACGGCCGGAGAATTCGTTGAGTATTCGCTTGAAACCATAAAATACAGATCGCAGGTCTTTAACGGGTGCAAAAGCCGGGATTATTCAGGGGGATGGCAGGTTATTACCCTGGAACGTCTTTTCAAAAACAATTACGGGACAAGTCTTAATTCCGGAATCTATGCCATTGAGGATCATACCGAGCGACTGCGTTATCTCGTGAATCAGGTTGAACGTGCTACCGGACTAAAGGACTTCGGGAAGTATATGAGCAAGATGCTTACGATCGATGCTGTTTTCCTTAACGAGGATCGTCACACTCATAACATCTCGATTCTTTGGAACGGATATGACAAGTATCGTCTTTGCCCTTTCTACGATCATGGGGCAGCTCTCCTTTCGGACGCAACACTTGATTACCCTATTGGGTTTGATATCTTCACGAATTTAGATGAGGTTAGAGCTAAAACTATCTGCACCTCCTTCGATGAGCAGGTCGAAATCGCCGAAAGCCTTTATGGCCGGAATATCACGTTTTCTTGGGGAAACAAAGAAGTAGACAGATTACTGTCGGAAGCAGGCATTTATTCCACTGAGATTATTTCGCGTGTCCGGGATCTTCTTTCGGAGCGGCGTCGGAAATATTCTTATCTTTTTGTGCGATAAACGAAGGCCGGCATTGGCAAGCTTGCTTGCAATTGGATATGGATTCCCCGGTTGTTGTTGACTGATAAGTGAACATCTGATACAATAAACACGTGCATATCATACGTGATGCAAGGGAAAGGGAGCGCGAGCATGGAAAATGTTCTGGAACTCAGAGGAGTCTGCAAATCTTTTAAGACGTTCAGTCTGGATGACGTTTCATTTACTGTACCGTCAGGTTCCGTGTGCGGCTTTGTGGGCATAAACGGCGCGGGTAAGAGCACAACTGTAAAGATCATAGAAGGCCTTCTGAAAAAGGACGCAGGTGAAGTGTTCCTTTTCGGAGAGAAAGAGCTTTCACCGAAGACAAAGAGTCTGATCGGATTCGTGCCGGACAGCTGTTATTTCTATGAGAAACAGTCACTTCAGAGCGTAAAGAAGTTCGTCAGCGGGATGTATGACAACTGGGACGAGGAAGCGTACAGGAAGTACATGGATCTGTTCGGCCTTGATGAAAGGAAAAAGACGGGCGAACTGTCAAAGGGCATGAGCATGCAGTTTTCGCTCACCCTTGCGTTGTCGCATAACGCAAGGCTTCTCGTCATGGACGAGCCCACGAGCGGACTCGACCCCTACATCAGAAGCCGTATTGTAAACGTCTTGAAGGATTATGTAGAGAACGGCGAGAACGCAGTCCTGTTCTCAACACACATTTTATCGGATCTTGAGAAGACCGCGGACAGGATCGTCTTTTTCTTCTTCGGGAAAACGGACATGGTTGAGTATAAGAGCAAACAGATGACATATGCGTTGCTGACACCGTCATGCAGGATCCACCAGGTGATCGCGAAGTACATTCTGGCGGTCGGCTTTTATCTTTTGGCTGTTGCGGGATACGCTGCATCAACGCTTATAAGCCCGTCTTTAACCGCCCTTTCTTTCGGGGACATAGCGTATTCGGTGCTTATCTTCGGTGTCATGATGGGAATCTACTTCCTGATCTATTACAGGTTCGGTTATGAAGCGGTCAAGTTCTTCCCACAGGTCATGATGATGGTCGGAACCTTCGGATCGGTCGCTGTGTTAAACCTTCTGAACGGTCTTGATCTTGAAGGTTTCGCTGAATCCATAACGAACATGAGACCCGTCGCACTCGTGCTCGGACTCGCTTTTTTGGTCGTAACGTTTATGATCTCTTGCAGGCTTTACCGAAATAAGGACCTCTAATACGAATAAACAGGGATTTATAATATCATAAATACGGAATATAGTGTTATATAACAAAACGCTTATATGGTCTGTTTATAGGCGTTTGATATATAGGCGCGTTTATGATCCGAAAGAACGATCATAACGTTGACACAAATAATGAGGAGGAAAAAGAATATGGATATTCTCGTGTTAGTCGGAATCGCACTCGGTGCGCTCATATTCCTCGTGGTAGTGATGGGATATGTAAAGGCGCCCCCGGATGTTGCATTCATTATTTCGGGTTTCAGAAGGAAACCCAAGATCCTGATCGGTCGTGCCGGTATCAGGATCCCGTTCCTTGAGAGGAAGGATAACTTGCTTCTTCGTCAGATATCCGTTGATATCAAAACAAACGGTTTCATTCCCACAGAGGACTTCATCGGTGTCAGCATCGATGCGGTGGCAAAGATCCGCATCAAGAACGATCCCGAAGGCATCCAGATCGCGATGAAGAACTTCCTTAACATGAACGAGCAGATGATCATCCACACGATCACCGATTCTCTTCAGGGTAACATGCGTGAGATCGTCGGAACCATTAAGCTTCGCGAGCTTTGCAACGACCGTAAGAAGTTCGGAGACGAGGTACAGAGCAAGGCACAGCTTGATATGGATAACCTCGGTATCCAGATCATCTCATGTAACATCCAGACCATTACCGATGAGCAGGAACTCATCCCTCAGCTTGGTCAGGACAACATGTCGCAGATCCAGAAGGATGCTTCGATCGCCAAGGCCAATGCGGACAGAGACGTAGCTATCGCAACCGCACAGGCACAGAGAGAAGCAAACGATGCCCAGGTTGAAGCCAATAAGCAGATCGCCGAGAAGAATAACGAACTTGCGATCAAGAGAGCAGACCTTAAGGTAGTTGAGGACACCAAGCGTGCCGAGGCTGAGGCTGCATTTGAGATCCAGCGTCAGATCCAGAACAAGACGATCGAGTCCGAAACCGTGAACGCCCAGATCGCGAAAGCAGAGCGTGAGGCAGAACTTAAGCAGCGCGAAGTACTTGTTAAACAGCAGGAACTCGCCGCATCGATCGAGCGTACAGCCGATGCCGAGAAGTACAAACAGCAAAAAGAAGCCGAAGCAAAGCTCATCCAGCAGCAGAAAGAAGCAGAAGCTATCCTTTACCGTCAGCAACAGGAAGCTGAAGCCATCAAGGCCAAGGGTCTTGCAGAGGCTGAAGCGATCCGCGTAAAGGGCGAGGCTGAAGCCGCAGCCATCAGAGCAAAGGGTGAGGCAGAGGCAGCAGCAATGGACAAGAAAGCTGAAGCTTACGCTAAGTATAACAACGCAGCTATCGCTGAAATGATGGTTCGCATTATTCCTGAGGTTGCCAGAGAGATCGCAGCTCCCATCAGTCAGATCGACAAGATCAATATCTACGGCGGCGGATCGAACGGCGAAGGCGGAGCAGCCCAGATCTCGGGCATCACACCCACTGTGCTTCATCAGGTATTTGATACCATGTCTGAAGCAACAGGCGTAGACATGCGTGAGATCCTTAAGGCAAACACCTACGATGCAAAGGTTAACAAGAACGTTAATATCAAGGGTGCGGAGGGCATCATCTCGGTGGCCTCCGGTAAAGGTGCCGAAAACGAAAAGTCGGACGAGCCGGCCGCAAAATCAAAGACCGAAAAGAAGGATGAGTAAACGGCAAGGAGAAGCCTGAAAAGGCCGAACCGAAATCTTAAAAACATAATACCCTTTCACACAGATACCCCGTGCGGACTTCCAAGATCTCGGAAATCCTGCACGGGGTAAAATTATGGCTGTATTTGTAATTGCTCTTTGCTGAAAAAAAGATCGCCGAGCGCTTTCAGCGATCTTTTTTTTGCCATATGATGGTCATACGACCGGATTGGGATGTGCTGCAATGATTAGAAGTAGCTGTTTGATTTGCTTACGTACGATTCTGACCATCCGCAGATACTGCAGCTTTTGGTAATGGTTACTGTAATAACATAGTATCCGTGAGAATGCTGGGGATTGGTGTAAATCGGTCCAAGGGTACTGGTACTTATACTCTCGCTAACCGTATTGTTGTAGAATGATCCCCAACAATTGGGACAATTGGAACCTGCCTGAGCTTTTTCAGCCGGAGCAACAGACATGGCAGCTGTCAGCACGAGCATAACTGCAAGTGCGATTGAAATGATGCGTTTCTTCATAAAAAATACCTCCTGTCAGTTTTAGGGTGAAAGTTTATATGGTCATCGCCTCGCTTTGAAGGCGCTAACCATATAAATATTCTAGAGCCATATTTTCCGTTAAACAATAGTAATTTGTTTAAAGGCTATTTTTTTTGTTTAAATTGAAAAATTACAGGATTCGTGAAATTCGGGCGCTCGCTTTTTGGTTTGTGAAACGCAGAAAAAACGCAGTTTAAACCCGTGTTTTACATATTTGACCCACTTCACGATTCTTGACGTTTCTCCAAAATGGTGCTATTATATTTTCGTATGCTCTTACCGTGGGGCAATTTGTGAACTTCTCTTCGGAAGTGAGTTTTAACCGCTTTCGATCGCGCGCCCAAAGCATTTTTGAAGTGCCGGGCTCCACTGTAAAAGCCATTTTTGTCGGTTGAAAGGACTAAAAGCCATGACACAGTCAAGGACACATACATGCGATGAACTCCGCATCTCGGATGTCGGAAAGAATGTAGTTCTCGCAGGCTGGTATGAAAACATGAGAAGGGTGAGCAAGAACCTCGGATTCCTGATCCTCAGGGATTTCTACGGTACCACCCAGATAGTTATCGAAACGGAAGAGCTCATGAATGAAGTGAATGAGCTCAACACAGAAACAACGATTCAGGTTACGGGTGTTGTAAGAGAGCGTTCAAGCAAGAACACCCAGATCCATACAGGAGAGATCGAAGTCGTTCCCGAGAAAGTGGATGTGCTCGGAAAGTGTATCTACAGCGAGCTTCCCTTCGAGATCAACCGTTCAAAAGAGGCGGATGAGACCGCCAGACTTAAGTACAGATATCTTGATCTTCGTAATCCTGAAGTCAAGGAAAAGATTATCCTTCGTTCGAAGGTTGTATCGAGACTTCGCGAGAGCATGACAAACCACGGATTCCTTGAGATCACAACTCCCATCCTCACGGCTTCATCGCCCGAGGGTGCGAGAGACTATATCGTTCCTTCACGTAAGTATCCCGGAAAGTTTTACGCACTTCCCCAGGCGCCTCAGCAGTTCAAGCAGCTCCTGATGACTTCGGGATTTGACCGTTACTTCCAGATTGCTCCCTGTTTCAGGGATGAGGATGCACGTGCTGACCGCTCTCCGGGAGAGTTCTACCAGCTCGACATGGAGATGGCATTTGCCAGCCAGGAAGATGTTTTTGCTGTTATCGAGGATGTTCTTCCTCCCGTATTCGAGGAGTTCGGAACATATAAGCGTGCTTCGAAGGCGCCTTTTACACGCATTTCCTATAAAGATGCACTCGAGCAGTACGGAACCGACAAGCCCGACCTTCGTATCAAGCTTAAGCTTAAGGATGCAACAGACATCCTCGGCGGCTGCGGGTTCGGTCCTTTTGAGGGCGCAAACATCGAGGCGGTCGTTGTTCCCGGCTACAAGGGAACACGTAAGCAGATCGATGCGATCTGCGCACAGGTTGAAGTTGTTACAGCCAAGAAGGCATATTGGTTCAGACTTGATGAGCAGGGCGAGATCGTCGGCGGTATCGCTAAGTTCCTTCAGGAAAGAAAGGCTGATGTCATAAGCGCACTCGGTCTCAAGAACGGTGACTTTGTCGCTGTTGCGGCCGAGCAGAAGAAAGCGGATGCGTGCAAAGTTGCCGGCGTTATCCGTAAGCTCTTCGGAATGGAAGTTCCCGAGCTTTTTGACAAGGAGTGCTACGAATTCTGCTGGATCGTTGACTTCCCGATGTATGAGATCGGTGAAGAATCCGGCGAACTTGAATTCTGTCACAATCCCTTCTCGATGCCTCAGGGCGGATTAAAGGCCCTTTGCGAGGAGGATCCGCTCTCGATAAATGCGTACCAGTACGACCTTGTAGTAAACGGTGTTGAGCTTTCATCCGGAGCCGTTCGTAACCATGATCCCGAGATCATGATCAAGGCTTTTGAGATCGTCGGACTCGGTGAGGACGATGTTCGTTCAAAGTTCCCCGCCATGTACAACGCGTTCTGCTACGGCGCTCCGCCTCATGCAGGTATCGCGCCCGGTGTTGACCGTATGGTCATGCTCCTTTGCGATGCACCCACCATCAGAGAGATCATTCCGTTCCCTATGGCTGCCAACGGCCAGGATATGATGTGCGGTGCTCCCGGAGAAGTTACGGAGAAGCAGCTCAAGGAAGTTCATATAAAGATTACGGAGTGATACCGTGATAGCGGGAGACGATTCCGCAGGCAGTGACAGTCAGCGCCGCGTGTAAAGGCGCCGGGGTCAAAAGGTAGTTATAATCTTCGCGAAAGGAGGAATATTATGTTTGATATCGGAGATTATGTAGTATTTGGAACAGACGGAGTATGTCGCGTCGAAGATGTGGGAGCTTTGGACATGGAAGGTGTGTCTAAGGATAAGCTGTATTATACGCTTGCACCTCACGGTAAGTCCGGAAATAACAGGATATTCGCTCCTGTCGAGGGAAAAAGAGTGGTCATGCGTAAGGTGATCACATCCGAGGAAGCTCAAAAGCTTATAAGTGATATCACCGATATAGGCCGCCTCGAGATCCGCGACGAGAAAAAGCGCGAAGAGACATATAAGCATGTATTACAGGGGTGTGATTGTCGTGAGATAGTCAGCCTCATCAAGGAAATATACTTCCGCAAGCAGGAACGATCCGCCCAGGGGAAGAAGCTTCCTTCCGTTGACGAACGTTATTTTACCATGGCAGAGAACAGCCTCTACGGAGAACTTTGCCTTCCTCTTAATATTGACAAAGAGGATGTTCGTGATTATATTTGTGCTGTTGTCGGTGAAACGCAGGTTGGGTTATAAAAATGAGATCAAAACTTTTTTATATGCTGCTTGCTACTGCAGCACTGCTTATATGCCCGGGACTTCTTCCTTCCGAAGAGGCACGGGCTTATACTGTGAAGAACAGTAAGGTCACCATTTATGAGGGTGAGACCTATCCGATGGACTTCATCGTTTCCGATGCCGATTATATGGAGATGAGACTTCTTTCGTCCGACAGGACGGTATCGACACCGACCAAGGACGGAGCGCTTCTCGGACTGAAGATCGGCGATTGTGTCGTAACGATCTCGGACAGAAAAGGCAAGAGGGACGAGATAGAAGTAAAAGTCGTTTCAAAAGCGGACATCCATATGGTAGCGCTTACTCTCGATGACGGACCGGGAAGTCATGCCATGGAGCTTTTGGATTATTTTGATTCCCGAAACGTTAAGGTGACTTTTTTCATGATCGGAAGTGATGTCGGAAAATATCCGAAGAGCGTTCAAAGGATGGTCGACGAGGGACACGAGATAGGAAGTCACACGATGAACCACAAGCAGCTTACCGCTGTAAAGGAAGACCGTGCGCTTGCCGAGATGGAAGAAGGAGCAAAGGCGATCGAAGAAGTGGCAGGAGTTCCCGTAACGGTGTGGCGTCCTCCGTACGGAGATTCGACGGAAGAACAACGTATTGCCGCGGGTGTTCCGACGGTTCTTTGGAATATCGATACACTTGACTGGAAATATAAGAAATCCGACCGTGTTGCAAAAGAGATCATAAACGGTGCGGGTGACGGCAATATCATACTCGTGCATGAGATATACAAGACTACGGTTGAAGGTATAAAGAAAGCGCTTGATAAGCTTTGTGCCGACGGAGTAAGGTTTGTGACATCGACGACGCTGCTGACCCGTGACGGCACGCCCGTTGAGGAGCTTATCGGTCAGAAGCTTTTCAGTAAGAAGATAAAAAAGAAATAAGGAAGAATTTTCCGGAGGTATAAAGATATGGGTAAAGTTACGTTCCGCGGAGGAATACACCCGTATGAAGGTAAGAAATTGACAGAAGACAAGGAAGCGATCCCTTTTATTCCCAAGGGTGATCTCGTTTTCCCCATGTCACAGCACATCGGAGCACCCGCAAAGCCCATCGTCGCACCGGGCGACCGCGTGCTTATGGGACAGACCATAGCGGAAGCCGGCGGATTTGTTTCGTCTCCGATCGCATGTTCCGTATCGGGTTATGTTAAGGAGATCAAGCCCGTTCTTACCGTATCGGGAAGCATGGTGCCTGCGATCGTCATTGAAAACGACGGACTTTACGAAGCTGTGGAAGGTCTCGGTGAAGACAGGGATCCTTCGACACTTTCGCGTCAGGAGATCAGGGACATCATCAGGGACGCAGGTATTGTCGGAATGGGTGGCGCAGGCTTCCCCACTTTCATCAAGCTTTCTCCCAAGAATGATTCAGCCATCGATACTATTATCGTTAACGGTTCCGAGTGTGAGCCTTATCTTACGTCCGATTACCGCGTTATGCTCCAGGAGGGCGACAGACTTGTCGGAGGACTGAAGATCATCCTTTCACTCTTTGATAACGCGCGCGGTGTCATCGCGATAGAGGACAACAAGCCCGCAGCGATCGAGCACATGAAGAAGCTCGTGGAAGGCGAAGACAAGATCACGGTCAAGAAGGTTAAGACAAAATATCCGGAAGGCGCCGAGAGGCAGCTCATAAGCGTTGTAACCGGAAGAAAGATCAATTCTTCGATGCTTCCCGCCGATGCCGGCTGTATCGTTGATAACGTTGATACGGTCGTTGCCGTCTATATGGCAGTTGCCAAGAGAACTCCTCTTATGAGAAGAGTTGTTACGGTTTCGGGAGATGCGATCGCGGATCCGAGAAACTTTATTGTTAAGACCGGTACGAATTACAATGAGCTTGTTGAAGCGGCGGGCGGATTTACGACTCATCCCGCCAAGATGATCTCCGGTGGAACGATGATGGGAATGGCACTCTTCGATACAAATATACCCGTTACCAAGACATCATCGGCACTTCTCGCTTTCAAGGAAGATCCGATGGATAAGGTTCCCACGAGTCCCTGTATCAGATGCGGAAGATGCGTTGCGGCATGTCCCCAGCACCTTGTGCCCCAGATGCTCATGGACGCAGCCGAGAGGTTCGACAACGAGGCGTTTGAAGCTGTCAGCGGCATGGAATGTGTCGAATGCGGTTGTTGCGCATATGTTTGCCCTTCGGGAAGACCGCTTACGCAGGCCATCAAGGAAACAAGAAGAAGCATCCTCGATGAGAGAAAGAAAGCCGCTGCGGCAGCTGCGGCAGCCAACAAATAGAAGCAATTACGATCAAAGGAGATCTACAGTATATTATGAAGGATTTAGTCAACGTTTCAGCTTCGCCTCATGACCGAAGCGGGAAGACCACCGCGTCGATCATGCGTGATGTGGTGATCGCCTTATTGCCCGCAAGTGCATTCGGCGTATTCCAGTTCGGCTTCAAAGCTCTTCTCGTGCTCATCACCAGCGTGGTAAGTGCGGTCATTGCCGAATTTTTATGGAATCATTTCATGAAAAAACCGCGCACTCCCTATGAATGCAGCGCGATCGTAACGGGTCTTTTGCTCGGACTTAACTTTCCGGCATCGATCCCGCTTTGGATCCCTGTAGTGGGCAGTGCTTTCGCTATTATCGTAGTTAAGCAGATGTACGGCGGACTCGGCCGCAACTTTATGAATCCCGCACTCGGTGCAAGATGCTTCCTGGTGATCTGTTTCGCGGGAAGGATGACGGATTTTGCGGTTGAAAAAGGAAATGTGTTCATGAACGGCTTTGCCGGAGTCGACGGTATTTCCCGTGCCACACCTCTTGCCGTAATCAAGGATCTTCCCGCTGCGACCGCAGTCGGATCGTCCGTTTCTGTTTCCGATATGTTCTTCGGATTTACCGGTGGCGTTATCGGTGAGACTTCGGCCGTTGCGATCCTTATCGGCGGTCTTTACCTTGTTATCCGCAAGGTCATCTCACTTCGTATCCCGCTCGCATACCTCATTTCGTGCGGCGTATTTATGCTGATCTTCTCGGGTCGCGGTTTTGACTGCGAATACTTTGCGGCACAGCTTATCGGCGGCGGACTCATGCTCGGTGCATGGTTCATGGCCACGGACTACGTTACTTCGCCCATCACTCCCTGGGGACAGGTCATTTACGGTATCCTCCTCGGTGTGCTGACGGGTCTTATAAGACTTTGCTCTTCGGGTGCCGAAGGTGTTTCGTTCACGATCATTTTCTGTAACCTTCTTGTTCCGTTTATCGAAAGGCTTACAATGCCTAAGGCATTCGGACTTGAGAAGAAGAATAAGAAGAAGGGGGCTTAAGTATGAAAATGTTTAAAGATGCCATTGTCCTCTTTCTGATCACAGTGGTTGCGGCATGCGCGCTCGGCGCTGTCTATGAGATCACAAAGGGCCCCATCGAAGAGTCGAAAACGAGGGCCAAGACAGAGGCCTATGAAAAGGTATTCGGTGAAATACCCGATCCCGAAGGTCTTACTCCCTGCAGTATCCCCGAGGGCTTCCCGGATCAGGAACAGTTCCCGGGTTCAAGTATTAACGAGGCACTTGCCGTGCGCGATAAAGACGGCAGCTTCCTCGGAACGATACTTTCCGTTACGAATTCAAACGGATATGGCGGAGATATCACCATTGCCATGGGCGTTTCCGCGGACGGAACACTTAAGGGGATCGAATTCCTTGAGATCAGCGAAACGGCAGGTCTCGGAATGAGAGCAAAGGAAGAAAGCTTCCTTTCACAGTTCAGGGATGTCAAGACGAAGAGCTTCTCTCTTCCCAAAGCAAAGATCGAAGGAGAGAAAGAGATGGACGCCGTATCAAGCGCGACCATCACTTCAAAAGCTGTTAACAGAGCGGTAAACGCAGGTCTTCTTGCGGCCGCACAGATCAGGAATACATATCAGGCGATCCTTATCGCCGAATACTAAGGAGGCCGTTATGAACAAATATATCGAACGTTTATACAACGGCATTATCAAAGAAAATCCCACCCTCGTGCTTATGCTCGGTATGTGTCCGACGCTTGCCGTAACGACATCGGGCAGCAACGGACTCGGAATGGGACTCTCGACAACGGCCGTACTTGTTATGTCAAATCTTATGATCTCCGCACTTCGCAAGATCATACCCGATAAGGTAAGAATGCCCGCATTCATCGTCATCGTTGCTTCGTTCGTTACGATAGTCGATCTGCTCATTCAGGGCTTTTTGCCGGCACTCAACGATTCACTCGGTATCTACATCCCGCTGATCGTTGTTAACTGCATCATCCTCGGTCGTGCCGAGGCATATGCGAGCAAGAACCCCGTAGGGCTTTCGATCTTCGACGGGATCGGAATGGGACTCGGATTCACGGCTGCCCTTACCATCCTCGGTACCATCAGAGAGCTTATCGGTGCCGGAACCGTGTTCGGATTTCAGGTTATGCCCGATGCATATGAGCCCTTCTCGATCTTTATCATGGCGCCCGGAGCATTCTTTGTTCTCGCGATCCTTACGGGAATTCAGAACAAATTGAAACTTAAGAGCGCTACAAACGGCGATAAGAAGGAAGAATCGACGCTCGCTTGCGGCGGAAAGTGCGATGAGTGTATCGGTGGCAATTGTGCTGCCAACAGAGCACTTCTTCAGCTTGAAAAAGACGATGCAAAAGCTTCGCGCGGTGAGGCGGTCGCAAAGAGGATCCAGGCATTTCCCGAAGATGCGTCGCAAGACAAAGGAGGTGCACAGAAATGAGTACCGTAAAAGAATTTATTCTTCTCTTTGTAGGGGCTGCATTTGTCAATAACGTAGTTCTCAGCCAGTTCCTCGGTATATGTCCCTTCCTCGGTGTTTCAAAGAAAACAAATACCGCCGTCGGAATGGGAACAGCCGTTATCTTTGTCGTAACGGCATCATCGGCGGTTGCCAGCCTTTTACATAATTATGTGCTCGTTCCCGCGGGACTTGCATATATGGATACCATCGTTTTTATCGCGGTTATCGCGGCTCTTGTGCAGCTCGTTGAAATGATCCTTAAGAAATTCATTCCGGCGCTCTACAAGGCACTCGGTGTTTATCTTCCCCTGATCACAACAAACTGCTGTGTTCTCGGTGTGGCACTCATCAATGTTTCCAAGGATTACGATCTTGGCAGAAGTGTTATAAATGCACTCGGTACTTCGACGGGATTCTGCGTGGCGATCATTCTGCTCGCAGGTGTCCGCGAAAGGATCGAAGGAAATGAGATCCCCCACGTAATGAAGGGTTCTCCCATTCTTCTTGTAACCGCAGGACTTATGGCTATCGCTTTCTGCGGATTTGCGGGACTTATTTAAGGGGGGAAATAAGAGATGTTTTTAATTGTACTTTTGGATTTCAGCCTTAAGGGTGTTTTAACCGCTGCGGGAGTGGTCGGAGCCGCAGGTCTTATCATCGGTATCCTTCTCTGCATCGCTGCGAAGAAGCTTGCGGTAAAGACCGACGAAAGAGTTGAAAAAGTCAGAGGCTGTCTGCCCGGCAGTAATTGCGGCGGATGTGGTTTTACAGGTTGTGATGCCTGCGCGGAAGCCATCGTTTCCGGAGCGGCACCCGTGAATGCCTGCACGGCCGGTGGTGATGCGGCCGCGATCGCCGAAGTTCTCGGAACGGAAGCTGTGGCTGCCGAAAAGAAGGTTGCTTTCGTAAAGTGTTCCGGAACATGTGATAAGGTTACGTTCAAATATGAATACAGAGGGATCTCCGATTGCAGAAAGCTTGCGCTTATCCCCGGTCACGGCGAGAAGGAGTGCTCATACGGATGTATGGGTTACGGATCGTGTGTGTCGGTATGTAAGTTCGGGGCCATAAGCATTAAGGACGGCGTAGCGTTCGTTGATAAGGAAAAATGCGTCGGATGCGGTGCCTGCGTCAAGGTTTGTCCCAATCATCTCATTGAACTTCGACCTTACGAATCATGGTACGGAGTTGCCTGCAGTTCGCACGATAAGGGCAAGGCCGTTAAGGATAAGTGCTCGGCAGGTTGTATCGGTTGCGGTATCTGCGCTAAGTTCTGTCCTATCGATGCGATCACGGTTGTGGACAATGTTGCTCATATCGACCAGTCAAAATGTGTCGGTTGCGGAACATGCAATGAGAAATGTCCTCAGAAGGTCGTAAAGATACTGTAAGAAATGCTTGATTTTCGACCTGATTAACAGTATATTATCTTCAACCCATGACGTTTGATAACAGAAAGGATCATTATGGCAGACGATAACAAAAAAGGTTTACCCGACGGTGCATCCGTTAATGAAACAGAAGGACTCGGTCAGATCGTTCTTACTCTTGAAGACGACACTGAACTGACTTGTGATATCATCGCAACATACCCCTGTACAAACGGCAATTCGTACATCGCATTGCTCCCCGTCGATGCCGACGGAGACGAGGAGAGCGATTATTTCCTCTACAGGTATACGATCGATGATGAAGGTGAGATCATCCTCGGCGACATCGAAACAGACGAAGAACTCGAAGAAGCATCCGATGCTTTTGACGAGCTCCTTGATGAGATGGAATACGATGAGATGTTTGATGATGAAGAAGACGACAATTGATATTATTTCATTTCACCGATGAAACGTGAGGGCGCTGCGGTTCTGCCGCAGTGCTCTTTTGCATATAAGACATAAAGATTCTTCTTTGTGCGTGTGAGGGCAACGTAGAACATGCGCCGCTCTTCCTCGAGATTGTCTTTAAGGAAGGCATGATTCGAAGGGATAACGCCCTCGCAGACATCGATTATAAAAACCGTCTCGAATTCAAGGCCTTTTGCGGAATGAAAACTCAGGAACCTGACTCCGTCGCGGGATGAGATGTTTTGATTGCTCTGTATACTTCTTTTAATGCTTATATGCTCGCACCAGTCGGCGTAAGTTGTGTGTCCCCTGGCATCTTCTTCGAGGGTGTCAAGGACAGGTAAAAGGTCGATGTCGTTTCCGCCGCGCGCAGCATAGAGCTCCGTCAGATATCTGTCGAGACCGATTTTTTTGCGTATATACTTTATGCATGCAAACGGATCGAGTCCGCTCATCATTTTAAGCTCTTTCGAAAGCGAGATGAGAGCTTTTTTTGTTGCCGCGGGAACGTCCGAAAGATCGGGAGTGAGCAGATTTGTGCGTGTTTTTGAAAAAATGCCGCGCGGTATACCTCTCTCCGGAACGTTTATGACCGCGAGAGCAGCGTCTCTCGGAACCTCCCCGCGAGATGCCGCAAGATAAGAGAGAATGGTACGTCCGGGAAGTGTTTCGTATATATCAAGAAAACTTCCTCTTCCCTCATACGGTATACTGCGTGATGTGAACAAAGATATAAGCGGACCGGGTTGGTAATTGTTTCTGAAAAGGATCGCTATGGAAGAAGGGTCGGCACCGTTTTTTATTGCCCGCGCACATTCGTCAGCGATATATCTGTATTCATCCGAGGTGTTTGCGAAAGCCTTTACGGTGAAAGATCCGCCGGACACATTCGAAAAGAGGTCCTTTTTAAATCTGTTTCGATTGTTGTCGATAAGCCTTGAAGAAAACTCAACGATCCCCTTTGGACAGCGATGATTTTCCGGAAGCATCACAAGCGGCGCATCCCCGTGGTCGTCGAGGAAGCGCTTCATAAGAGTGGGGTCCGCACCCCTGAAACGATAGATGGCCTGGTCGTCATCACCCACGGCGAACACGTTTCTTTCAGGGCTTTCGAGAAATCTGACCGTTTCGTATTGAAGAAGGTTGATATCCTGGAACTCGTCGATGAGGATATAACGAAATGTTTCGGAAAGTTCTTTCCTGATATCCGGATTCTTCTTCAAAAGGCCGTATGTCAGTGAAAGAATATCGTCGAAGTCGATCTCTCCCTTGCTTCGAAGAGCAGTACTGTAACTCTTGAGGATCCTGTTGAATTCAGCGATTCCGCACGACGAAGGTGAAAAATTGTCTGCTTCTATATACATGTTCTTATATAGGGCAATATCTTTTGACACAGAGTCGAGAACTTCGTGATTCGGGCTGAATCCCGGCAAACTCTCTTCTATGGCGCGTTTAACCATATCCCTGTGGGTACTGTCGGTGATAAGATCGGATGTTTCGAACGGACAATAAGTTCTGAGTAGTTTAAAGAAGAAAGAATGGAATGTAGCGAAGGTGACCGAAGCACCGTGCGGACACATTCCCGAAAATCTTTCGCGCATTTCAAGCGCGGCGGCACGCGTGTATGTTATAACGAGTATGCTGTGCGCGGGCACATGCTCCTTTTCGATAAGGTTTTTCACCCGCATCGTTATGACAGTCGTCTTGCCGGACCCGGGTCCGGCAAGAACGAGCATAGGGCCGTTTACGTGGCCGACCGCCTGTTTCTGCTCTTTTGATAAAAGCATGTAAGGCTCCTTTGTTACTTATGTGTTATTGCTGTGCGATCGCAGCTTTAAGCTTCTCGATCCCTTTTTCGATCCTTTTAAAGGACTCCTCGGCACCGAGGATCTCTATGATCTCGTAAGCACCGCCGGGAGTGGTCTGCTTTCCCGAAACTGCCGTACGAAGAGGCCAAAGAGCAACACCGTTTTTGATCTGCTTTTCCTCTACATAAGCAGCCACGCATCCCTGAAGCGACTCGAGGGAAAGATCGGGGAGAGCTTTAAGCCTCGGAAGAAGGTCGGTAAGAGACTCGAGAGAGTTCTCAAAAGTTGTCTTCATCTTCTTATGGATATACATCTCTGCGTCGTAATCGGGAAGAGCGGCGAAGAAGTCGATCATTTCCGGGATGTCGCAAAGTGTCTCGATACGCGTTTTGACAAGAAGTGCGACAGCCTTGCTGTCAAAACCTGTTCCGAGTGTTTTCTCGACATACGGAACGGCGAGTTTAAGGTATTTATCCTCGTCCATGGCTTTCAGATACTCACCGTTCATCCAGCGGAGTTTGACATTGTCAAACACAGCGGGTGATTTGCTGATCCTGTGATAATCGAATTCTTTTGTTATCTCCTCGAGACTCAGGATCTCACGGTTATCGGGGCTGTTCCATCCAAGGAGTGCAACATAATTGAGAAGTGCCTCGGGAACAAAGCCCTGCTCGATAAAGCCTTCGAGCGTTACGGTCTGACCGCTCCTCTTTGAAAGCTTCTTATGGTCCTCGTTAGTGATGAGGGGAAGATGGATATAAGCGGGCTCCTCCCATCCGAATGCCTTGTAAAGAAGTGTGTATTTGGGTGTCGACGAAAGATACTCGTTACCTCTTACGACATGAGTGATGCCCATGAGGTGGTCGTCGACAACGTTTGCAAAATTATATGTCGGGAAACCGTCGGACTTGATGAGGATCTGGTCGTCAAGCTCGCTGTTCTCGACGGTGATGACACCGTAATTCTCATCGGAGAACGAAGTCGTTCCCGAGGTCGGGATGTTCTGCCTGATAACGAAGGGCTTGCCTGCCTTGAGGTTGGCGTCTATCTCTTCTTTAGAAAGGTGGAGGCAGTGCTTGTCGTAGTGGGTAACACTTTCTTCGCCGATCGTGGTGGTAAGGCTCTCGAGACGCTCCTTGTCACAGAAGCAGTAGTAGGCCTCTCCCTTCTCCACAAGCTCAAGAGCATACTTCATGTAGAGCCCCGATTTAACACGCTCACTCTGAACGTAAGGACCGCAACCGCCGTCCTTGTCGGGACCTTCGTCGTGGATAAGACCCACACCCGCGAGAGTACGGTAGATGATGTCGGTCGCACCTTCAACGAAGCGGCCTCTGTCCGTATCCTCGATCCTCAGGATAAAATCTCCTCCCTCGTGCTTAGCAACGAGATATTCGTAAAGCGCCGAGCGTAGGTTACCCATGTGCATCTTTCCTGTGGGACTCGGTGCGAATCTGGTTCTGATCTTTGCCATGCTAAATTCCCCTTCTGAATCGTTATTGTACCATTATACACACGACTCCCACCAAAAAACAACTGCAAATCCTATCTCGCTACCGCCGTTTCGATCGCTACCGTCGTTTCGATCACGATGGCGGTCAAAAGCTTTGCGATCGCTACCGCCGTTTCGATCACGATGTCGGTCAAAAGCTTTTCGATCGCTACCGCCGTTTCTAATTCGCATAAAGTCTTTTCATAGTGTCGCCGAAACGATATAATATTTAAATGGACAGAGCGGACAAAATAATCAGGCAGGGAAAGGGAGACCGCATGAAATACTACTTTATTGTCAATCCCGGTTCGAGAACCGGAAAAGGTAAGGAATTGTGGGATGAGATGCATAAGCGTCTTGAAAAGTCCGGAAGGGATTTTGAGGTTTTCTACACTAAGGGTCAGGGTGATGCCAAAAAGGCGGCGGAATTGATCTGCAAAAAGGATCCTGACATGAAGCGTATTGCCGTAGTGGGAGGAGACGGAACCCTAAATGAAACGGTGAACGGTATTCCCGACGGAGCCAAGGTGATGCTCGGCGCTATTCCCACGGGTTCAAGCAATGATTTTGTCCGCGGAGTAGGTATTCCCTCAAATACGATCAAGGCATTTGAGAGGGTTCTTGTGCCCCGCTATTTTACAAAAATAGATATAGGACGAACAAGTTTCCCCGAGGGTGGTGAGACACGTTTTGCGGTGAGCAGCAGCATCGGTTATGATGCGCAGATCTGCCATAAGGCGCTCACGTCGCGTCTTAAGAAATTTTTAAATCGGATCGGAAAAGGAAGACTGGTTTATTATATCACCGGAATCTTTCTCGTGTTCAGATGTCCGCATACAAAGGCGGAGATCATTATCGACGGAAAAAGAAAACTTTCATATAAAAAACTCGTATTTGCGTCAGCAATGAACACCAGGTATGAGGGTGGCGGTATGCCCATGGGACCCGCAGCCGATCCTACCGACGGTAAGATCACCATGTGTATCGTTCACGACGTTTCCAGACTCAGACATCTCTTCTATATGCCCTCGGTCATCAAAGCAAACCATGTCCATAAACGCGGAGTGGAGCAGATTACCTGTCATACTTGCGAGATAAGGACGGAAAGTCCCTTATGCGTTCACACCGACGGTGAACCCTGCGGAAAGCATGACAGAGTAATGTTCGGTATATCAGAAAATAAGCTTCGTGTTATGGTGTGATCTGAAACAAACCGGGATTGTCAAAATAGAGTAGAAGAGTATATAAAAAATTCTTGCTTTTATCCTTTCGGAAATATATAATTAGTCAATACTTTGCCCAAAGGGGGTTTAACGACGCTGCCCGGCTTTGGACAAAGGCGACTGACGGCAATCTCATGAGTGTTGCCGGGCAGAATATAATAAAGAAAGGATGAGTGTCGTGAAGATCAGTTTTTCAACAATAGCATGTCCCGACTT